>CAVFNE010000020.1:0-22739 GCA_963623755.1 Muribaculaceae bacterium
GCCGGGGGTATGATGTAGCCATCGGCAAGATCGGCGATGCGGAGGTGGATTTCATAGCAACGACTGCTGACGACAAAAAGTATATCCAGGTGACACAGTCCATGATGAGTGAGGATGTACGCAGGCGTGAGCTTGCACCACTGCAGAGCATTCGAGATAACTACGAGAAAATAGTGTTATCTCTTGAGCCGGGGCTTGATGCTTCCTATGACGGTATTAAATCTGAAAATCTTATCGACTGGTTGCTGGAAGAGTGAATAGTGCAATTTCAGAAGAAAATAAAAAGTTTCTGCACAGAAGTGCAGAAAAACATAGAAAGCCGTGTGAGTTTCTACACTAGTTAGTGACGGAAATTAGCGGAGGAGACAGCATTTGAAACCCTAAGGTAGCGGGGGCGAGGAGAATTGGTCTCCAGTGCAATTTCTTGCAATATAAGAAAATAGTAGAGTGGGGATTTCCCCGCCGAGGGGCTGAAAATCACATTGCCGACATATCAATCTCAGGGTGATTGGTATAGAGGGTAGGAAACCCATGAAATACCCTAGGAAATAGGGGTTTTGAGGGTTTTTAGCCTGTTTTTCACGGCTTTGGAGATAGGCAATCACCCCATTAGTGATATGCTGACATGATGAGGGGGTGGAAGCTCGAGAAGTTGCTTAACTCGTTTTGGTAGAAGGAAAAGAGAGGATGTGAAGCCTCCTTGGCTGGATATCAATATGAGGTGGGTTGGAGTATCTTTCTGGACTCCAGCATTACAATAAGGATTTTAGGCTTTGCAAGTGCCTGATGGGTTTTGGGTAGAAGAGTCCCAAAGCCTATTATAGGAAGGTATAGATAGCCGAGTAAGGTATGTTGGGAAAGAGGAAAACTTCTTGCCTGACCTGGTACTCTATCGGGGTTTAAAAACCCGCTGAGCTGAAAATATAGGTCACAGAACAGTGGGACTTAAGGGTCACCCTCTAATCATCAAAAGGATAAATGTAATCATGGATAAACGTTTTGACGGCATTGAGCCGTTCTCATCTAAAGTCTGGCTCAGCTCTCCAACCATGCATGGTGATGAGCAGAAGTGGGTGGATGAGGCAATACAGACAAACTGGGTATCAACAGTTGGTGAGAACATAAATGAAGTAGAGAGGCAGATGGCCCAGTTCATTGGTATAGACCATGCTGTTGCTCTCTCATCGGGGACTGCTGCTCTTCACCTGGCAATTAAACTTGCCGGTGAGAAACTCTACGGACAACCAAAAGCAGGACACGGCACACTTGAGGGTAGACGTGTCTTTGCTTCAGATATGACCTTTGATGCAACAGTTAATCCTATCTGCTATGAAGGTGGAGAGCCCGTCTTCATAGATACCGAGTATGATACCTGGAATATGGATCCAGTAGCACTTGAGAAAGCCTTTGAGCTTTATCCAGATGTAAGACTAATAGTTGTTGCTCACCTATATGGAACTCCCGGAAAGATTGATGAGATAAGAGCCATTGCCAAGAAACACAACGCCCTCATAGTTGAGGACGCAGCAGAGTCCCTAGGTGCAACATACAAAGGTGTTCAGACAGGAACCTTTGGTGATATCGGATGCATCAGCTTCAATGGTAATAAAATCATCACAGGCTCCTCGGGAGGTATGCTCCTCACAAGAAGCCTTGAGGATGCAAACAAGGCAAGGAAGTGGTCTACTCAATCAAGAGAGAATGCCCCTTGGTACCAACATGAAGAGCTTGGATACAACTACAGGATGAGTAATATCATAGCAGGTGTAGTGAGAGGACAGATTCCATATCTGGAGGAACACATCTCTCAGAAGAGAGCTATCTACAATAGATATAAAGAAGGCCTCAAAGACCTTCCGGTCACCATGAATCCCTATGATGAAAAGAATAGTTCTCCTAACTTCTGGCTCAGTTGTTTACTTATAAACAAAGAAGCAATGGCTCCAATGGTAAGAGGAGATAAAGATTACCTCTACAAGTCAGAGAAAGGAAAATCCTCACCTCATGAGATACTAGATGCCTTGATGAGTTTCAATGCAGAAGGCCGTCCTATCTGGAAGCCCATGCACTTGCAACCTATCTACCGTAACCATGCATTCGTGACGAGAGAAGGAAACGGCAGAGGAAGAAGTAATGCATACATTGCAGGAGAATCCGCAGATATTGGAGCTGATATCTTCCAGAGAGGATTGTGTCTTCCGTCAGACAATAAGATGACAGCAGAGCAACAGAACAAAGTTATTGAGATAATTCATAGGTGTTTTGAATAAGAAGGATAAAGATAGTGAATACGCTCGTTATTGTTCTTTTATCGCTTCTGGTTCTTTTAATACTGTCGGTAGTTTTCTATCGGCAGTTTTTTAAACGCTTTTGGGACATAGTTCTTAGTGGACTTGCAATTATTATTCTATCTCCACTTCTCCTTATTCTAACAATCCTAGGAAGAATAAAGATGAAGGGCAATCCTTTCTTTGTTCAGCCTCGCCCAGGTAAGAAAGAAAAGGATGGCAAGGAAAGAATCTTCAATCTCATCAAATTCCGCTCTATGACAGAGGAGAAGGATGATAATGGTAACTATCTTCCTGACGATGTAAGACTTACGAAGTATGGCAGAATACTCAGAAGCACATCGCTTGATGAGCTTCCTGAACTTTTCAATATCTTTAAGGGCGATATGTCTATTGTTGGACCGAGACCTCTTCTTGTTGAATATCTTCAGAGATACAGCAAAGAGCAGAGAAGAAGACATGATGTAAGACCGGGATTCACGGGACTTGCGCAAGTGCATGGCAGAAATTCCATAAGCTGGGATGAGAAATTCTCCTGGGATATTAGGTACGTAGACAACATCACACTTTGGAGAGATATAAAGATAATCCTCGACACAGTATTGGTTGTACTGAAGAGAGAAGGCATATCATCAAATACGTCCGTAACAATGGAAGAGTTCAAGGGAAACAGTTATTCAGAGACAAAGTAAGATGGCAAAGATCGGATTAAAGAAACTCATAATCGTTGGAGTCGGAGGCTTCGGAAGAGAAGTAGCATGGCTTGTTGAAAGAATAAATGAAAAAAAACCGGCATGGGATTTGCTTGGATTTGTTGATGATAATCTTGCACTTCAGAGTCAGTTGATCAATGGATACAAGGTGTTGGGAACAACCGATTCAGTTCTTAATTATACTGATACTTATTTTGTATGTGCTGTAGGTAATGCCGTGGTAAGGAAAAAAATTATTGATAAGATTACTTCCCTTAATCCCGATATAAAGTTTGCAACTTTGATTGACCCTACCGTGGAAATGCCAAAGCAAGTATTAATAGGAGAAGGTTCTATCATCTGTGCTCATTCAATAATCACAGTCAATATTGAGATTGGAAAACATGTCATCATCAATCTTGACTGTACAGTTGGGCATGATGCTTTACTCAGAGACTATGTAACACTATATCCGAGTGTTAATGTTTCCGGTGCAACTGTACTCGACGAATGCACTGAAATTGGTACCGGTACACAGATAATCCAAGGAAAGAGGGTAGGCCATCATTCAATAGTTGGTGCTGGAGCAGTTGTTGTGAAAGATATTCCGGACAAGTGTACAGCAGTTGGAACACCAGCCAAGCCTATCAAGTATTTCGAGTGAGGAATAGTATGGACATCAAGACAGTAACCGTAATAGGGGTGACAGGGGCTATGGGGGCTAATATTGCGGGGATATTCGCTTCCTTCGGCAATGCCAAGGTTTACTGCCTCGGTCGAGATAAAGCAAAAGTAGAGAATACAATTCCTCGCATTGTCAAATCGGTCAGAGCCGACAGCATAAGGAAGAATCTTATACCCGTTGATTATTCCTCTCTTCAAGAATGTGTATCCGAATCAGACCTTGTGTTCGAGAGTTCTGTTGAAGATATCGCCGTCAAGAAGAAGATAGCGGAGCTTGTATCGGCAAACATGAAGGGTGATGCCGTGGCCTGCACGGGATCTTCAGGATTATCAATAACGGCGATAGCAGAGTGTTATCCTGAGAGTTTAAGAAAGAACTTCTTTGGTGTACATATGTTCAATCCTCCTCTTCAGATGCAACTTTGTGAGTTGATTCCGACTAAGTATTCAGACACTAGAATACAATCAGAACTGAAAGATTACCTGGGAAATAAACTCTTAAGGACAGTAGTTGATGTAAAGGATTCTCCTGCCTTTCTTTCAAACAGAATAGGGTTTCAGTTCATCAACGAGGCTATGCAGTATGCAGAAGAGTATAAGGATAGTGGAGGCATTGATTATATTGATGCTATTCTCGGTCCGTTTACAGGTAGAAGCATGGCTCCTCTTGTTACTGCAGATTTCGTAGGGTTGGATGTCCATAAGGCTATAGTCGATAACATCTATGCAAACACCAACGATTTCGCTCATGATTCTTTTCTCCTTCCGTCATATGTGACAGGTTTAATAAATAATAACAGGCTTGGCAGAAAGTCGTTGGGGGGGGTCTATATAAAACTATTTTAACTTCTTCTGGTTCAAAGAAATATCTTGTCTATGACATCGAGTCAGACACGTATCGCGATAAGATAAATTATGTATTTCCATTCTCGGATAAGATGCAAAAATTGATTAGAGAAGGAGATTATACACTGGCGTTTAACGAACTTGTTGATAATCACTCGCAGGAAGCAAAGATTTGTCTGGCGTTTCTGCTCAAGTATGTTCTTTATTCAATATTTGTGACGGGTGAGGTCTGCTCAGATATAGAAGGTGCAGATGATGTGATGGCAACCGGATTTAACTGGTGTCCTCCGATTGCACTCTATCAGGCATTCAATGAAGTGGCGGATATAAAGAGCCTGATCAGGGAAAGACTTGACCCGAATATCGACATAGAAAGATTGTTTGAAGGTATGAAGCCGTCAAGATATGACTTTAGACCATTCTTCAAAGCATCAATTTGAGGAGACCGAAGGAATGAATAAAGTATATATACTCGGCGGGGCACAGACAGATTTCGAGCGTAACTGGACCAAGGAAGGGAAGAGCATGATTGCTCTTTTAAAGGAAGCTGTTTTCGACGGTCTTTCCGGTGCAGGACTTACATTTGATGATATAGTCTTCCTGAACAAAGAGAATAGAGTTGCTGTATTCGTCGGGAATTTCATAGCTGAAGAATATGTCAATCAAGGACACCTCGGAGCTCTTCTGACAGAAGTTAATCATGCATTCTATGGAGTGCCTTCGGCAAGGTATGAAGCAGCTTGTGCTTCATCATCAGTTGCAATTGATGCAGCTCAGACGAAAATCCGAAGCGGAGACTACGATGTTGCTGTTGTAATCGGCTGGGAGTTAATGAAGACGGTGGACTCAAAACTCGGAGGAGATTTTCTCGGGCGGGCAGCATATTACGATAAGGAAGGAGCTGGTATAGACTTTCCGTTTCCAAAGCTCTTTGGAAAACTTGCTGATGAAACAATAAGAAAGTACAACTTAGATGAAAAGAGATATATGGACTCTCTTTCAACAATATCCGCCATCAATTATGAAAATGCAAAGCGAAACCGGCTTGCGCAGACAAGAAAGTGGTTCATGGATATTGAACAGGCCGGTATGCGAGGAACAGACACTAATCCGATTGTGGGAGGGAGACTTGCAGTTTCAGACTGCTCTCAGGTGACAGACGGCGCTTCCGTTGTTGTTCTTGCATCTGAGGGCTTTCTTAAAGAAAAGGGAATAAAGGAGAAGCCTTATATCAAAGGATGGGGACATCGGGTGGCTCCGATGCTCTTTGATAAGAAGATTGCAGAGAGCAAGAGCTCAGATTATATTCTTCCCTGGACAAGACAGACAGTACTTGATGCTTACAGTCGGAGTGGACTTACCGTAGCTGATATAGATGTCTTCGAGACACATGACTGCTTCACATCAAGTGAATATGTAGCAATTTCGGCATTCGGAATAACAAAGCCCGGCAAGGAGTATGAAGCTGTAGAGTCCGGGATGATTGATTTCAATGGTTTTAAGCCCGTCAATCCAAGTGGCGGTCTTATCGGATGCGGGCATCCCGTCGGGGCGACTGGAGCAAGGATGTTTCTAGACCTCTATAAGCAGGTGGCGGGGATTGCAGGAGGTTACCAAATCCAGAATGCAAGGAATGCAATGATGCTCAATATCGGGGGAAGCGCGACAACGAACTATGTGTATATAGTTGGAATGTGATATGGGAGAGAATAAGAAACAACATGTTGTTCCGAAGTTTTATTTGAAGGGTTTTGCCGATGAAGATAACAAAATCCATCAGTTTTCTATGAGGACAGGAAAACATTGTGTTGTCGATATAAAGGACGCATGCACTCGTAATTACTTCTATGATATCGGGTTTGAGGAGAATCATGAGTTTGAGAAGAAGCTATCAATCATCGAGGAAAAGCAGTCAGTATTTCTCCAGAATTTCCTGGATGACATCAGAAATTTCAAATATGACTATATTAGCAGAGATGTCAAACGTGAGCTGATCAACTTCATGGTATTCATGTATCTGAGAGGCTTTCACACAAGAGAAAATACCAACAGGGCGATGGAGAGCCTGCTGAATACTTCTTTAAACTTCTTTCTTAACCATAAGGATAACCCGATATCTTGCGAGGTTTCTTCAGATGCCTCTCGCGATATTCATGCCAAATTGACTAAAGAAGGAGAAGCGATGTGGCATAGAGTCCTTTTCGAGGATGTTAGAAGACAATCAGAATATCTATGCAATCATGATTTTATTCACATCCATTGTCTCAACAAGGATAGAAATACTGACTGGAAGTTTTCTTTCTATACTTCTGATAATCCTGTCTATCTGGAATCTTTGATTGATTTTGGTCATTATGGGATTGGTCTGCTATTACCAGGAGTCTTTTTTATTATGTCGTTGTCCCATGATGTTCTTCTCATATTGGGAGACAATAACTATAAAAAGCAAATGGGATTCAATAATGTGTGTGATGTAACATACTTGGATACAACAACAGATGAGAAGAACACCTGTCGTTATATCGGCGAGCTAAACACTAAGATTGTTCTTGCGGCCAAAGACTTAGTCTTCTCTTCGGATACCAATTATTCTATTGCGAGAATGATATCCCAAGAGAAACGACAGAATGACAATTATTAGTAATTTGGTCAGTTTGCATATTATATTGGAAGTCAGTCTTTGCAATAATATCGGGTCAATCCAGAGAATGGTCAGTAGAAATAATGACTCACTGCAACAGTAAGATATGGGTCGCAATACAGCGTTTAAGGAATATAGAGCACGTTTAAAAAAGGTAGGATTGCCTTTTAGGTTTATTGCCTGAGTATTATCCTACCTTTTATGGGAAAAATTTAATGAAGATATTGATTTTGGCGAATAATGATGTAGGTCTTTATCTGTTTAGAAAAGAATTAATAGAAGAACTTCTTATTGATAATGAGGTTGTCATTTCTCTTCCCAATGGAGAATTAGTCGAACCTCTCAAGAGGATGGGGTGCGTGTTTGTCGACACACCAATTAATCGCCGTAGTATTAATCCTGCCTCTGATCTGAAGCTTTTTTATTCTTATAAAAAACTCCTGAAACGGGAAGAGCCAAACCTAGTTATTTCATACACGATAAAACCTAATATATATGGAGGATATGCTTGTCGGTTAGCAAAGGTTCCATATGCTATTAATATTACAGGCTTAGGTACAGCTTTTGAAAATGATGGACTGCTAAGGAAAGTTGTTACTAGTATGTACAAGGTTGTGTGCAAAAAAGCACAAGTCGTTTTCTTTGAAAATGAAGATAATAGACAATTGTTTATAAAAGAAAGAATTGTTAAAGGTCGGCAAACTCATCTACTTAATGGCGCTGGAGTGAATCTCGAAAGATATCAAGTCTCTGAATATCCAAAGGGAGATATAATTAGATTTTTATTTATGGGACGAGTAATGGCGGAAAAAGGGATTAATGAATTATTCGTTGCTATGAATAAGTTAGTTACAAATGGTATTAAATGTGAGCTCGATGTCCTTGGAGAACTTGAGGAGGACTATAAAGAAATAATAGATAAATACCAATCCGAAGGTTGGCTACATTATTATGGTTTTCAAAAGGATGTAGCTCCATATATAAGGAAATGCCATTGTTTTGTTCTTCCCTCTTGGCATGAGGGGATGGCAAATACAAATCTTGAAAGTGCTGCTATGGGTAGGCCTGTTATCACAAGTAATATTCCCGGTTGCAGGGAAGCAATTGTGAATGGGAAAACAGGATTCTTGGTAGAACGAAAGAATGCTGAGAATCTTTACAGCATTATGAAGAAGTTCTGCGAATTACCGTATGAGGATAGAAAAACAATGGGGCTTGAAGGAAGAAAGCATATTGAAATGTTATTTGATAAAAAAATAGTTGTTGCTGATACAGTAAAAACGCTTAAAGAGAATAGGTAAAATAGATGTTTTTATCGGTGTCAATTCCTGTGTATAATGCAGAGATGTATTTGGACAGATGTGTTCAATCAATTGTTTCTCAATCATTTACAGATTATGAATTAATATTAGTAAATGACGGGTCGAAGGATAATAGTTTATTAAAATGCCTTAAATGGCAAGAGATGTATCCTTCTTTTATAAGGGTTGTTAATAAAGACAATAGTGGGTCTCTTTTGACACGACGAAGATGTTTACAGGAATCAAAGGGCGATTTTTGCTACATCATGGATGCTGATGATTATCTTTTAAGTGATAAAGTATTCCAAATAATTAAGAGCCATATTGAAGATAATGGATGCGATCTTGTTTTTTTTGAAGCAACAAACAATGTAGACAGAATCAGGTATTTTCAATATCCATTTAATGATGAGAAAATATTCAAAGGTGATAGTTTGAATGAAATATACAATTTCATGATAAAAACGGATAAACTAAACTCTCTCTGGAATAAAGTTTTTTCAAGAGAACTTATTGACTGGGATTTCGACTACAATAGATTTGCATATGTTGGAAATGGTACAGATATGTTTCAGTCTGTCCCGATTATATTGGGAGCGAAAAAAATACAGTTTATAAATCAAGTATTCTATTTTTATCAAACAAACAATGAAAATAGTATAGTTCACAGATTTAATTCAAGTGTTTATATTTCACTTAAAGCATCTTATCAAAGATTGGTTGACGAGATCAAAAAACATGATTTGATGTCTGATTATGTTCATAAAGAATTATCAGTGAGATATATGAATTTGGCTACAACATCTGCATATAAGGCGAGATTAATAAAATTTGAAGAGAAAGAGAAATGCATTAATTATTTAAGAAGCATAGCAGAAGACCCCTTTTTTTTGGAGACGTGTGAAAGGGTTTCGTTAAGTGAAATTAGTATGTTTAGAAGGATTATTGCATGGTCTTTAATTAAAGGTCATTACGAATTATTAAGGTTTGTCTTTTTTCTTTCTCGGAAGATTCTGAAGAAGTAGGAATACCATTTAAATAAGGTGGTTATAAGAACATGAATAATTGGATGAATATTGCAGTAACTGGGTATTTTGGGACTGGATCTTCAGCGGTTATAGATCTTTTGAGAGAATATGATTGTATTACGCTAGTACCTTTTGTGGATTCTAGTTATGAGCATATACCTTTTTATGTTTCAGGTGGGTTATTCGATGTCTGTACTCTTTTAACGCACGGTAACACACCTTATACATCCGACATGGTTATAAATAATTTTATAACAGCAATGACTAAATTATACAAGTATGATTATTCTTGGTTTGGTTCGTATAAAAAATTGTTTTCTCAAGAGTTTTTGAATATATGTATGAATTTTGTTAATTCAATAAGCTGTATACGTGCGGGGAAGAGTACAAATCATATAGTTAGAAGCAGTTTTTCTCCTATTAAAGCTGTTGCCCAGATATTAGAGAAGTTTTTATTTGGAATAAAATTTAACACATATGGAGTTAAATATATATATGACGGGAAACCTTCGTATCTCGCATTACCTACGAAGGACGAGCTTTATAATGCGGCACGAATCTTTAGCTCTTCGTATTGTAAATTGTTTGGCAATGCAAAGATTAAAGTATTTGATCATTTAATATGGCCAAATCAGATAGATGAATTCGAAAAGTGTTTTAATGACAGTTTTAAATTTATTGTGGTGAATAGAGATCCTCGTGACGTATATTTATTGAATAAGTACATATGGCCGAACCTTCCGTCTGGAAATGGTGTACCTCATTTTAGTACAGAAGTTCATTCCTTTATAGATGAGTGGAGGCAGACAGTAGTTAAAGATATTAAAAATCCTAATTGTTTTTCGATTAACTATGAGTCGCTACTTTATGAGTATGATAAAACTTGTTCATTGTTGGAACAATTTCTTGGAATAGATGGTAAAAACCATACTCGAAAGAATACAAAATTGGTTGTTAGCGAATCTATAGAGAATACACAAATCTTTAATGCTGATGTTACGTGGGCAGAAGAAGTCCAAATTATTTTTGATAATTTAAACGATTATTGTTATCGATTTCCATTCAGAAGAAGTCCTAATATAGAAGGAGCTTTTGATAATCCAAACGATTTAATAAAAAAGAAAAAAAATAGGCGAAGATAATATGAGAATAGCAATGGTTACAGACAATTTATCATACGGAGGAAAACAGAGCGTATGTATTGATTACGTTAATATTTTAAAAGCTATGGGACATGAGGTTGTTGTCTTTAATTTAGATCCGAACAAAACTCAAATTGAACAGCGTCTTCCTGGGGATGTGAGGATTGTGCATTACAACTTTCCCCTTAATGCTGCTCCAACAAGATATTATATAGGGATCAAGGCATATAAGTTTGGGAAATACTTGTTTCCTTTTATTTATGCGGAGAAAAAAATCGAATTGTTTTTCAGGAGGCTTTTCTTTAAAAAAGAGGAAATCTATGATATTGCCATTGCATTTGGTGGTCATTATAACGATTTAACGTTTGTTGCCGATAATTTCTTGAAAGCGAAGAAAAAACTATGTTGGACGCATGGTGCTCTCTATCAGAACTTTGTCTGTTCGGATGGTTTTGTGGAGTCATATCTTAAAATTAAAAATATAATTGTTCTAAATGAGACTGCGCAAGAAGAAGTTATTGCGGCTAATCACTATTTGCATTTAGAAAAGAATTTGTCTATTCATAAGTTATATAATCCTATAAAGATGGAAGGAAAGGAACTAGATAATCAAAAAGTTCAACAATTAAAAGAACAATTTGGAGATTTTATGATTATGGTTGCAAGATTAAACTATCCGCATAAGGATCAATATACAGTGATGGATGCTGTAAAGATTTTGAATGAAAAGTATAACTTGCATAAAAATGTTGTTTTTTTGGGGGATGGTCCAGATCGGGGAAATTATGAGCAATATGCTCACACTATTGGAATAGAAGAACAGTGTTTCTTTGTCGGTGCGCATAATGATGTGCAGAATTATTATGCTGCGGCACATATGTTGGTTCATTCAAGTATTGCCTTCGAAGGTATGCCCCTCATTTTAGTTGAGGCAATGTATTATGATATTCCCGTAATATCGACTGACACTATGGTTGGTCCTAGAGATGTTTTAGGAAATGATGAGTTTGGATTGCTTTGTGAGGTTAAAAATCCATTTGACATGGCAAGTAAGATGTATAGGCTATATTCGGACAATAATTTATATGAGCATTATGTTAACCAAGGGAAAATTAGGAGACAGGATTTCACTTACGATGTAGTTAGGTTACAGCAAAATACTTAATTGTTTGATATAAAAAAGGGAGTGGAAATATGAGCAGCAAAAGTAAAATAAAAATACAGTATTTGCTCCTTTTTTTTACTGTAATGCTGTCTTTTTTTACTGCTGCAATTATATGGCTTGATGAGAGTCGGCCTAATTGTTATGCGTTTTTGCCTATACTACCATTATCTTTCGGCTTGATAATCATACTTTGTCAATTGTTAAATCATAACCTTTTTAAGTTGTGGTATTCGATTTTACCAATATTTCTTTATGGAATACGAGATGTAATAACACCTTTAATTATGAGATATGGTAACTATTACGGTTCATTTCGGCAATTGACACGGGAAAATGTATTAAACGGGATTCTTCTGATGATATATGAGACATTAATAGTTTTGTGCTACATATCAATGAGGTCGTGGAGTAGTAGGGTCCCGGTTTCCGCAGGATATGTTTTTAAAAGGACAAAAACGTCATTTTTGTTATTTTTAATAGCTCTTTTTTTGTTTTGCTCAGTAATGTGGGTTTTCTTTCCAGAAATAAGGCAATCCTATTCAACGATGTTTAGTTCCGCAGGGCTGAGAAAAACTTATGTAACGAATGCTGATATGGCAATTGGTTCCTCAACAAGGGGAATGGCGACTCTAGTTTATGTTGTACTCCCGATACTGTACATGATGATGGGAACCCAGTTAATTGTATTTATAAAAGAAAAGATTTATGGCAATGTAATAAGAATTCTGTTGTCTGTTTTTGTTATATTAATTCCAGGACTTTTCATGAATGGTAGTGACGGGAATACCATCATTTCAATGGGTTCTCTTTTTTTAACGGCAACTTTTGTTTTTAACACTAATAAAAAGTCGTTGATTAAATTAGCAGTGATAGGTGGCATTGTGGTTATAGGATATGTATTTATACAATCAATGATTTCAACAAGAGTCTTCAAATCAATTAGTCTCATGAGTAGTCTGTCGAATATGTTTCAGGCCTATTTCCCAGGGGTTTGTAATTTCGCTGGGCTATTTAATATTGGGAAATATAACAAATTCGAAGAGGTGTTGTATGATTTCTACAACACCATTCCATTCAGAAATACTTTGTTTGGCTGGTCCGGATTAACTACAGTTCCCAATTTGTACACATATGACAACAATGCACTTTCGCATATAATGCCATGTGTCGGGCATGCGTATTACTATATCGGATTCTTAGCTCCAATAATCCCATGTTTTTTTTATAAGTATGCCTATAAAATATTTATAAAAATGCGTAGTACAACGGATCCATATTGTTATATGACATATTGCATGACTTTTTGTTATGCAGAATTAACTCCAATAATGTACAATTCAATCATTTTTTTGCAGATTTATTTTGTTCGCCTTTTACCAATAATGATTCTAGCAAGACTTTTTTCTAGCGAATCAAATATATCTTACTGCAGTAACGGGGCAATAGATGAAAAACAAATATAGCGAACTAGCAAAGAATACAATGATATTTGCATGCGCTACTTTAGGATCAAAAATAATAATGTTTTTTTTGATGCCTCTTTACACAAACATGCTTTCACCAGAGGAGTATGGTACTGTAGAGCTAATAATTACTGGCATAAACTTATTAACACCAATTTTATCATTATCAATCACAGACGCTGTTTTGAGATTTGGATTGGATAAAGATGTTTCACATAGCGCAGTTTTAAAAGATTCTTTTATTTTTTTATCGGCAGTATCATTTATCGCTATACTTTTTGAGCCGATTATCCGGCTTTATAAACCTATTAGTGAATATACATGGTTATTTATTATAGTAATGATAGTTTTTATGTTCAGATCACTTTTTACTTTTTATTTAAAGTCGATTGGTAAAAACGTTACATTTGCGATAGATACAATTATATATGTTTTTTTATTAGCTAGTTTTAATATATTTTTTTTGGTTATATTGAAATGGAAGGTAACTGGATACATGCTTTCACTTGCATTGGCTAGTTTTTTTTCTATAATTTTCTGTATAATCGTAAGTGGATCTTTAAAAGATATAATAGAAACAAAATTTGATTTTTTGTTATTGAAGAGGATGTTGTTATATTCCATTCCATTGATTCTGAACGCAATTTCTTGGTGGATTACCAATTCTTCAGATAAATATATGTTAGAATATTTCAAATCATCCTCCGAGGTTGGGTTGTATTCTGCTGCGTCTAAAATTCCAGCTCTTTTATCTACACTAAGTACACTTTTTTCGCAAGCGTGGACGCTTTCTTCAGTTAAAGAGTACGACTCTACAAAAGAAAAAGAATTCTTTAGTAGAATCTTTAATTGTTATGCGGTTTTAATGATTTTTGCTGCTGGTTTTGTTCTGTTAATAACAAAACCGTTTATGCTCATATATGTTGGTATAGACTTTATTGAATCTTGGAAATATGTCCCGGTGTTGTTGATAGCCTCTTTGTTCGGTGGTTTGTCAAGTTTCTTTGGCTCGATATATGTTGCTACTCGGAAAAATGTTAATTGTACTATATCAACCGTTATCTGTGGCGCTACAAATATCTTTTTCAATGCAATTTTCATCCCTAAATTTGGAGTTATGGGAGCGGCAATTGCTACTGCTATCTCATATGCTGTTGTAGGAGTCTATCGTATGATGGATTGTCAGAGAGTTTTTCATTTTGATATTTCCTACAACAAACATTTATTTGCTGTCATTTTGATAATTATTGAAGCAGTTTTTGTTATTTTGAGCCAGTACAGATATGTTTTTTCAGTCGGAATTATTATTACACTTTTGATTGTGTATAAAAGTGATTTTGCTGATATTCTAAAATTAATAAAAGATACCATTAAAGAGAAAAAGAGTTAGTTATGATTGTTGGAGTTTGTGGTTTAGGTAATACTGGTTCATTCGCTGTAGTAGACCTTTTAAGAGAGTATGATGAGATATACTACAATAAAGATTTATATGAATTCTCATTGTGTTATTGTCCAGATGGATTGTTGGATTTAGAGTACCATCTTTTTCAGTGCCCATCACGTTTTCAAGGTTCTGATATGGCGTTCCACAGGTTTGAAAATTTAACTGATAATTTCTTTTATTACTGGGAGAAGGAAAGAAAGAAAAAAGTCAAAAAGTTAACGAAAGAATATATAGACTCTATTACACAAGTATCCTGGAATGGAACATGGGGATTTAGATGTAGCAATTACGGTACTATCAAGCTTTTTATTTATAAAGTTTTTTTTAAATTAAGACCTATAATTGGAGAAAAACCTTTTATATGGTATGTAAACGAAAGGATGAGATATAGCGTAAAACCGGAGAATTTTTATGAAGCGTCAAAAAAATATATTTCAGATGTAATAGAATCAACAGATTGGCCAATGGATAAAATAATGGTTATCGACCAAGCATTTTCTGGTGATAACCCTGAACAGTGTTTTAAATTTTATAATGATCCGTATGCAATCGTTGTAGATAGGGATCCTAGAGATCTTTATATATTGAGTAAATGTGAAATTAACTCAGATAGTAGATGGATTCCTACAGATAGTGTAACTGATTTTATTACTTACTATAAAAATATGAGGGAACGACGGGATGTATTAAAAAATCCTACTCGTGTTTTATATGTGCAGTATGAAAAGCTAATATATGAATATGAGGAGACAAAGAAAGAAATTGAAGCATTTTTACATATAAAAATGCATAATAAAAAGAATCAATATCTGAAAGTAATGGAGTCTATTAATAATACACAACTGTTTAACAAGCATCCTGAACTTTTAAGCGACGTTAAGGTAATTGAAAAAGAATTATCAGAATGGCTTTTCGATTATAGTAAATACCCAGTGAGAACGGTATTTGGGAAAGTCTGGTAGCATTCAATGATATGGATGGTGACTCTTGTTGCTTCTTTTATCGAACTTTTTTGTTCACTTTAATATTATAAGGCCCGTAAATCTGAACGCGGGTCTTATTTTGGCTAAAAATCAACAGAAAAGGGCACGTTAGTGTTCAAATACTGATGTGCATAATAATTAAAACGAACAGGGAGGAATATAAATGACTAGAAAACAATTCGATATTCTAGTTCACCTAACAGAGCATAGTGCTCTTACACAGCGAGAGCTTGAAAGTCTTACCGGCTACTCGCTTGGCACAATCAATAAAACTATGAAAGAGCTTGCGGAAGCAGGACTTGTGTCTGAGGGGACGATTACTCCTCAGGGCCTTAGTGCACTTGAGCCATACCGCTGCAGGAGGGCCGTTTTCATTGCTGCAGGATTCGGAAGCCGTCTTGTACCGATAACATTTAATACTCCTAAGCCTCTTGTTAGAGTTCACGGCGTCAGGATTATCGACAGACTTATTGATGCCTGCCTTGAGGCGGGGATAGACGAAATTTATATCGTCAGAGGGTACCTTTCGGAGCTTTTTGATCAGCTGTTGTATAAGTATCCGATGATTAAGTTCCTGGAGAATCCCGTATACAACGAAGCTAATAACATCTCGAGTTCATTGGTTGCACGTTATTTATTATCAAATGCATATGTGTTTGAAGCAGATCTTCTGATTTCTAATCCGAAGATTATCAGAAAGTACCATTACACGTCAGACTTCCTTGCAATCAAGAAAGACCGCAGTGACGACTGGTGTTTCAAGGTGAAGGATGGGATCATCCAGCAGCAGATGGTCGGTGGTGAAGGAGATGATATATGGCAGATGGTAGGTATTTCATATTGGAATGAAGCTGACGGTCATAAGCTTAGCCAGGATATTCCGGATGTTTATACTTCCCCGGGCGGAAAAGAACGCTATTGGGAGCAGGTTCCGTTGAATTACCGCAAGGAACATTACCAGGTGGAAGTTTCTCCATGCTTTGATGAAGATATTGTTGAAATCGATACATTCAACGAGCTTAAAGCTATCGACAAAACATACGATGTTTAAGGAGTACTAAGATGAATAAAGCAAACGAAGGTACTCTTAAGAGACAGCTTAATCCTATGCACGTCTGGGCTATCGCATTCGGCTGTGTAATCGGATGGGGTAGTTTTATAAATCCCGGAAAGAAGTTTCTGCCCAACTCTGGTGTCGCGGGAACTGCAATAGCAATGGTTTTTGGTGCACTTGTTATGGTTATCATAGCATTCAGCTATGCATATATGGTGCCCAAGTACCCACAGGCAGGAGGGGAATTTACATTCACTAAGAATTGCTTCGGAAAAACAATGGCTTTTATCTGCGGCTGGTTCCTTGTTGCTGCATACCTCACAAACGTTCCTATGAATTCTACGGCAATTGCACTTATTGTGGACGGCCTAGATGGGAGCAGAGATATTCTGAAGTGGGGATTTCATTATTCTGTCGCCGGTTTTGATATATACCTGGGTGAGATGCTTCTTGCTGTGGCAATTCTTCTTCTTTTCGGGTACTTGAACATAATAGGGGTACACAAAGCAGCTTTCGTGCAGACCGTGCTTTCCGTCCTTCTTGTTACATGCGTATTTGCTCTTTTCCTTGGGGCAATACTTAGTCCAAAGGCGCAGAGTATCAACATGGAGCCTATCTGGGGTTTTGATAAGAGTGCAGCTATGGCTAAAGGTGCCGTTGATGTTTCTCCATATGCCCATACAGGGACTAAGGGTATTATTTCTGCAATTCTTGCAACCTTTGCTATTGCTCCCTGGGCTTATGTCGGTTTTGATACTATCCCCCAGGCTGCAGAGGAGTTTAACTTCTCTTTCAAAAAAGTCTCATTCATCATGCTCATCGCAATCGCATTCGGCTGTTTTGTTTATACAAGCAACAACACAGTAGCTGCCGTTGCTCTTGAAAACTGGCCCGAGCGTGTAATGGCGGGAGAGTGGGTTGTTCTCGTTGCAGCCGAGGAACTTCTCGGCGCATTCGGTAAGGTGCTTGTAGGAGTAGGAGTGAGCTGCGCAGTCCTGAGTGGCATAATGGGCTTTTATCTTGCGTCTTCACGTCTCATGTACAGTATGTCACGCGAATGGTACCTTCCCGAATGGTTCGGACACGTGGATAAGAAATACGGAACTCCGAAGAATGCAATGATTTTCTGTATGATTGTTTCGCTTTCAGGTCCTATTCTTGGGCGCGAGGCTCTTGGATGGTTTGTAGATATGTCGGCTATTGGGGCTTCAATCGGCTACTTCTTTACATCCGCTTCAACTCTTGTAACCTTGAAGCGTGATAACGACGGCTCAACCTTTCTGAAGGTTATGGCTGTGCTTGGCGTTATATTCTCCGTTATCTTTATGGCCCTCCAGCTACTTCCGATTCCAGGACTAGAAGGTGTTCACTTCTCCAGGGAGAGCTATATCATGCTCATCGCATGGAGTGCTATCGGGATCATCTTCTATGTAAAACAGAGGAGGTTCTTTGCAGACAAAGATTATGTCTGTTCAGAATAATCAGAAAAGGCCTGTCAGCATGAACACAGGCCTTCATGCGTCTGGAAATCTGTCCTAAAACGATATTTTCTGTTCAATGCAGGAGAAAAGAACAGGAAAATGAAACAGCAAAAGAGATGAGAGGAGGAAACATGGAATCCATCAAAAGAAACATACTGCTTAACCCGGGGCCTTCCACAACAAGAGACAGCGTGAAGTATGCACAGGTCGTACCCGACATCTGCCCGAGAGAGAAGGATTTTGCATCCTTGATGAAAGGACTCAGGGAAGACCTTGTAAAGATTGTTCATGGAGACCTGGGTAAATACACAAGTGTTCTCTTCTGTGGAAGCGGCACGCTTAATATAGATGTCTGTCTTAATAGTCTTCTTCCTGCAGGAAAGAAGATACTTGTTGTCAACAACGGAGCATACAGCACGAGGGCTGTGGAAATCTGCCGGTACTACGGTCTCCCACATATAGACCTTAAATTCCCGGTCGACGAGAGACCGGACCTCAGGAAAGTCGAAGAGACGCTGAAGAGCAATCCCGACATAGCGCTCATACATACGACTCACAATGAAACGGGGACGGGGATTTTAAATCCGATAAGGGAAATCGGAGCATTAGCTCATAGATATGGTGCTGTCTTTACTGTTGATACGACATCTACCTATGCAATGAGGCCCATTGATATCGAGAAGGATAATATCGACTTCTGCATGGCAAGTGCACAGAAGGGATTGATGGCTTTCACCGGCCTCAGCTTCATTGTCGGAAACAGAAGCATCATAGAAAAGTCAAAGGACTATCCGAAACGTTCCTACTATTGCAACTTGTATATGCAATATGACTACTTTGAGCGTACCGGCGAAATGCACTTCACGCCACCTGTCCAGACTATCTATGCCACCCTTGAAGCTCTGAAGGAATACTGGGAGGAGGGAGAAGAGGCCAAATGGGCACGGCATACACGAGTATTCAACGCAATCAACAAGGGACTTGACGAACTGGGCTTCAGACAGGTCATAAAGCCTGAATGGAGAGCCGGACTTGTCTCTTCTGCCATCTACCCCGATGACCCTGCGTGGAGCTTTGAGAAAGTCCACGATTACTGCTATGAGCGGGGCTTTACGATATACCCGGGAAAGATAAGCACCACAAACACATTCCGGCTGTGTGCGCTCGGTGTAATTGATGAGGACGATATCAAGGACTTCTTTGTAGTTTTCAGGAATGCCCTCATCTCCACCGGCGTAACTATCCCGATGAAATATAACAGCTGAGAGGAGAAAACTATGAAGACTGTATATACATGTTTCTGCACTGATGTAATTCATGAAGGACACCTCAATATAATTGAAGAGGCTCATAAGAGAGGAAAGGTGATTGTCGGATGCCTATCTGACGAGGTTCTTATCCGCTATAACAAGTTTCCAACTATCAGCCAAGAAGAGAGGGTGAAGCTCTACAAAGGTATCGACGGGGTGGAGGAAGTAGTAATCCAGAATGACATGATGTATGAGGATGTCATTACTCTCATACAACCCGACTACGTTCTTCATGGTGATAACTGGAAAGAAGGGCCGGAGAAAGTAATCAGGGACCGTGTTGAGGAACTCTTGAAAAAGTACGGCGGTGAGATTGTAGATATCCCCTACACCTACAATGATAAGGTAAGGAAGATAGATCTGCAGCTGAGGGAAAAGCTTGCGATGCCGGAGTACAGACGAAAGAGGCTGAGACAGCTGATTAAGATGACGCCGATAGTAAAGGCAATGGAGGCACACAGCGGTCTGACAGGGCTTATAGTCGAGAAGACCGTTGTCGAGCATGATGGAAGACTGGATCAATTTGATGCCATGTGGGTCTCATCACTATGTGACAGCACAGCAAAGGGTAAGCCCGATATCGAGCTTGTCGATATGACAAGTCGCTTCCGCACCATCGACGACATAATGGAAGTTACGACAAAGCCCATCATCTTCGATGGAGATACAGGCGGACTTACAGAGCACTTTGTCTACACAGTGAGATCTCTTGAGCGTATGGGTGTCAGTGCCGTGATAATCGAGGATAAGAAAGGTCTCAAGAAGAACAGCCTCTTCGGAACAGAGGTCGAACAGACTCAGGCGACGATAGAAGAATTCAGCTCGAAGATTGCTGCCGGAAAGAAAGCACAGCTTACAGATGACTTCATGATTATAGCGAGAATCGAAAGCCTTATCCTTGAAAAAGGTATGGAGGACGCTCTCTCGAGGGCCAGAGCTTTTGTTGCGGCCGGTGCTGACGGCATCATGATCCATTCAAGGAAGAAAACACCGGATGAAATTCTTAAGTTCTGTGATAAGTTCAGAGAAGAAGATAAGGAGACTCCTATTGTTGTTGTTCCTTCAAGTTTCAATACAATTACAGAAGAAGAGCTTGCAGCACATGGTGTTAATATTGTCATATATGCCAATCAGTTGACGCGTAGTGCATTCCCTGCAATGCAGAAAACGGCAGAAGCTATTCTTCGTTACCACAGGGCAAAGGAAGTTGATGACTCCCTTATGCCTATTCAGGACATCATTACACTCATTGATGAAATCTGAGGAGCAGAAAATGAAAGTAGAAGAACTTGTTAAAGCCATAAACTCCGATTTCTATGCAGGTGTCCCTGACTCTCAACTCAGGGCTCTCTGCGACTATCTTATGGATACATATGGAATAGACCCGAAGCACCACATAATCGCCCCTAACGAAGGTAATGCCACAGCTCTTGCTGCAGGGTATTACCTTGCAACGGGCAAAACCGGAGTAGTCTATATGCAGAACTCGGGGGAGGGAAATGCTATCAACCCGATTGCATCTCTCTGTAATGATAAGGTGTATGGTATTCCCGTTATCTTCATCATAGGATGGAGAGGAGAGCCGGGAGTACATGATGAGCCGCAGCATATATTCCAGGGAGAAGTAACGCTGAAGCTGCTGGACGTTATGGATATTCCCTACTTCGTCATCGATAAAGATACAACGGTAGACGAAGTAAAAGCAAAGCTTGATGAATGGACGGCCTCCCTGTCTGCCGGCAAGCAGGTTGCTTTTGTCATTAAGAAGGGCACTCTTTCCTTTGATAAGAAAATCAAGTATACGAACAACTGGACGATGACCCGCGAGGAGGCAATAAGACACATTGTAGCTGTTACAAATGATGACCCGGTTGTATCTACAACAGGAAAGGCATCCCGTGAACTCTTCGAGATAAGAGAAGCCAATGGAGATGGCCATGGATGTGACTTTTTAACAGTCGGTTCAATGGGACACAGCTCTTCAATTGCCTTTGAGATTGCTGTTCAGAAACCGGAGAAGAAAGTATGGTGTATTGACGGCGATGGAGCTCTATTGATGCATATGGGATCAATGACAATGATAGGGTGTAACAAGCCTGATAATTTTGTTCATATCGTCATCAATAACGGTGCTCATGATACAGTGGGTGGAATGCCTACAGTAGATGAAGGTAGAGGGCTGTCTGCTGTAGCCGGAGAATTGGGATATCAGTATGTTATTGGTGTATCAACACCTGAAGAGCTGGATAAAGCTCTTGCTGAAGCAAAGAAAAGGGGTGAGCTCTGCTTTATAGAGGTATTCTGTTCAACCGGAGCAAGAGATAATCTTGGACGCCCTACGACAACAACTAAAGAAAATCGTGATGACTTTATGAAGCATTTGAACTAAAGTAAAGATTACAGAATGCAAAGGCGCAGGTTGTTGGCTTGCGCCTTTTTTCGTTTATACCGGCTCGTAGAATGTGTCGGGCTTATCTGGATTGAAGACTTCGTTACACGTCATGACTGTGACGAGATCATCGGTTTTACTTAAGTTTATGATATTGTGTGTCCATCCGGGAATCATGTAGACGGATTCGATTTTGTCTCCGCTGACTTCAAACTCAACAGTTTCTCCTGTGTTGATGTTGCGTTCCTGAATGAGGCCGTGGCCATGTACAACTATGAACTGTTCCCACTTTGAGTTGTGCCAGTGCTGACCTTTTGTGATACCGGGCTTACTGATGTTGATTGATACCTGTCCACAATCCTGGGTATGAACGAGCTCAGTGAAGGAGCCACGGGTGTCTGTGTTCATCTTGAGGGCGTATTTAAACTTTTCCCTGGGGAGGTAGGAGAGATAGAGGGAGAAGAGCTTCTTCTCAAAGGATCCTTCGGGCATCTTGGGCATGAGAAGGGAGGTTGGCTGCTCTTTGAACTCTTCAAGAAGGTCGATTATTTTCCCCAGTGTCACCTTATGGGTGATGGGGATACAGCAATATTTACCGTTCTCATCTAAGATGGTATCTGTTCCATTAAATGAGCATCTTACCGCCTTTCCTTCAAGAAGGTCGAACATACCGTTGACGAGGTCGTCGATGTAGAGGAGCTCAAGCTCTGTATTTCTATCATTTACTGTATAAGGCTCATCATTAGCTACAGCCCAGCAGAAGGTTGATACTGCGCTGTTGTACTTGGGGCGACTGTGTCCCATGAGGTTAGGGAAGCGATAGATGTA
>CAVFNE010000021.1:0-21914 GCA_963623755.1 Muribaculaceae bacterium
TTATTTGTTGTCTGTCTCGTTTTTGCGTTTGTTCTTACTTCATGTACAAAGAAGGAAAGTACAAATGCAACTGCAACTGTGACAACAAGTGTCAAAAACAAGAATATCAATATCGCAACAGCATCTATCGGTGGCGCGTACTATGCTGTTGGCCAGGAAATTGCAAACCTCACCAACAAGCATTCAAGCGGCCTGACAATGGCTCCTGAGGTAACTGCGGGTGCAATCGAGAACCCGAGACTTGTTGACCAGGGTGATGCTGACTTCGGTATCACAAATGCTAACCTTGCCTATGCTGCTGTAAGAGGTGAGTCCCCTTATACAAAGGTTTTAAACATCAAGGCTGTCGGTAACCTCCACCCGTCTGTATTCCACATCATTGCTCTTGAGTCTTCAGGTATAAAGACAATTGCCGACCTTAAGGGAAAGAAAGTTGCTGTCGGTCCTGCAGGTGGCGGAACTCTTCCGGTACTTGAAATGCTTCTCGGACTCTACGGTCTCACCCTTGATGATATAACACCATCTTATATCGCATATAATGACGGATTTACCCAGCTCTCTGACGGGAATGTCGACGTTGCCCTAGCTCTCTCCGGGTACCCGGCATCTTCTGTCATGGAGCTTTCTACTACAAAGAAAATCAGGTTTGTTGAAGTCACAGAAGACGATATGGCCAAAATTGAGGCGGAGTATCCTTACTACACAACCATCATGGTTCCTGCTGACACATACGGTATGGATAAGGATGCAAGAGCACTGGGCATCATGAATGTCTTCTTTGTCAATGCCGACCTTGATGATGAGACTGTCTACAAGGTTGCATCCTCTGTATTCGACAACCTTGATGAGTTTGCACAGAACAACGCAACAGCAAAGCAGATTGACGCTTCGACACTTTCTGATACTGTAATCGAGCTTCATCCGGGTGCAAAGAAATATTTCGACGAAAAGAACTAAAGAGGAATACTCTCTATGGAAAATTTAAAATTCAAGAAGGTAAAAGATACAGCTGTCCTTTTGATAGCTGTTGCCATAAGCCTTTTCCATCTCTTAAACGTATCAGGCATCATCACGATGTCAACCATGCCTATCAGAATTCTCCATCTCCTTGCCATGATGCTTCTTGTCTTCATGACAAAGGGGACGAAGAAGGAGAACATGAAGGTTCTCGACACTGCGTTGAGGGTTGTCGGCTTTATATTGACTGCCGTATGCAGCATTTACCTCCTTCTCAGGTATGCCGACATCGCTGAGAGCGGTGGACAGACTGTTGCGCTCGATATCATAATGGGCTTAATAATGATGATTGTCGTTCTGGAGGCTGCACGCCGCTCCGTCGGTTTCGTGCTTGCCCTCATCAGTGCAATCTTCCTTGTCTATCCTTTTATAGGGCCTTTCCTTCCGGGACTTCTCGGAACAAGGCAGTACAGTCTTACAAGAATCATCACACTTCTCTATACGACAAGTGACGGTATTTACGGTACTCCGATTTCTGTCTCATCGAACTACATAATACTTTTCTGTATCTATGGTGCGTTCCTTTCTCAGTTCGGAGCAGGCGAGTTTCTATTCAACGTTTCCTCAAGCTTTACAAGCAAATTTTCGGCAGCTGCTGCCAAAACCTCGATAATATTCTGTGCGCTTCTGGGAATGATGAGTGGTTCTGCCGCAGGTGTTGTTGCTGTAGCGGGAAGCTTGACTATTCCTATGATGATCAAGGAAAACTACACCAAGGAAGAGGCCGGTGCAGTATGCGCTGTGGCAGCAACTGGTGGTCAGATAATGCCTCCTGTCATGGGTGCCGCAGCATTCATCATGGCATCGATTATCGGGGTACCTTACCTTGAGGTCATGAAAGCTTCGATAATTCCGGCTATCCTTTACTTCTTCTCCATCTTCATCGTAGTCCATCTTCTTGCAAAGAAGAGAGGGATGAAACCATGTTCGGGTGAGGATGTCAAGAAGTTCTGGCCTGTCTTCAAGGCTGACTGGCCGCTTGCCATTCCTATCATTTCTCTGATTGTGATGATGATCCTGGGGTATTCACCGTTCAAGGCTGCCTATATGTCCATCATAATTCTCCTTGTTGTTTATGTTCCGCATAGATGGCATAAGGACGGTGGATTCAACTTCAGGGAATTCGGAAAGAACATAATCGAGGCCCTCAAGCACGGCGCAATGGACACGATTTCCATTGCAACAGCATGTGCTGCAGCTGGAATCATCAGTGGTATCCTCTCCGTTACAGGACTTTCGGTGAAGCTTGCGTCTCTTATTGTCCAGATTTCCAACGGTCATTTGATTGTCGCCCTGATTCTCACAATGATTATCTCCCTTATCTTGGGTATGGGACTTCCGACAACGGCAGCATACCTTGTGCTTGCAACTGTCATCACGCCGGCGCTTGTCCAGATGGGAGCATCACTGTTGAGCGCACACCTCTTTGTCTTCTACTTCGGGTGTATTTCAACAATAACACCTCCTGTTGCTCTCGCCAGCTATGTTGCTGCGGGAATAGCAAAGGCAGACCTCAATAAGGTCGGCTACAAGGCATTCTGGTACGGCATTGTAAGCTTCATTCTTCCGTTCCTCTTTGTATACGGTCCGGGGCTGCTCCTTGAGGGGTCTGTGTTGAATATCATCCAGACTGTTATCTTCGCAATTATCGGAACACTTGCCATCGCAATGGCTATTGTGAACTACATCTACACAGATCTTCCGTGGCCGTTGAGAATTCTCCTTCTTGTTGCAGGTATATTGATGATTTACCAGGGAACGCTTACCGACATAATCGGACTGGTACTCCTAGCTTCAATCGTAGCCTATTCCTACATAAAGAAAAAGAAGAGTGTAACTTCTGAGACGGAGTAAAAAATGAGAGTAAACGATACGCCTCTTGAGAGGAGAAATGCATTTGCCCGTAAACTGGCATGCGGCAGAAGGGATGACTCAATCAGGGAGAAATACATCTTAGAGGCCCTTTCCGGAAAACACAGTGTGAGTTCCTATGACCCGCTTTCCGACATAAGGCCTATGTACAGGCTTAATGAGAACGAGGAAGCGATTAAGACAGTGTGCTTTTCGTGCCACAGTACATGTGAGGCTCTTGCAATACGGGACAAAAGGACAGGAGAGGTTCTGAGAATGGAGGGAGACCCGGAGTCTCCCATAACCCACGGCTTTCTCTGCTCGAAGGGCCTTGCAAGTCCCGACCTTCTGACAAATGAAAACAGGGTGAAGTATCCTTTGAGGCGTATCGGTAAAAAAGGTGAGGGCAGGTTCGAGCGCATAAGCTGGGACGAAGCCCTCAGCGAGATAGCTGAAAAGCTGTCTTATTACAAAAAAGAATACGGTGCTGAGAGCGTTGCCATGCTTGAGGGGACAAGACGCGGCTGGAGTCGTGTCTATTCCCGTTTTGCAAATGTCTTCGGCACTCCCAACCATGGAGCTGCTGGGTGGGCGCAGTGTCTCTGGCCTAGGCTTATCGACTGTAACATGACTTTCGGCCGCGGGGCACAGTATTCCGAAACCCATGATTTTCCGAACACGGACTGTGTCGTATGCTGGGGAGTCAATCCCCCGACATCCTGGGGAGTCAGGGCAAAGGACATCATGAATGCCCGCGAGAGGGGGGCGCTCCTGATTGTAGTCGACCCGTTCCTCTCCGAGAGTGCAGCGAAAGCTGATGTTTTCCTGCAGCTTCGTCCAGATACCGACATGGCTCTTGCCCTCGGGATGATAAGATGCATTATCGACGAGAATCTTTATGATAGGGAGTTCGTCGAAGCCTACACATACGGCTTTGATAAGCTTCTTGAGCATATTAAACAGTACTCTGTGGAGTGGGCATCTGATATCACAGGGGTTTCTGCAGATACAATCAGACTTGCCTCGAGGCTCTATGCAAAAGCAAAGGGTGCCAGCATGATAAGAAGCCTTGCAGTTGACCAGGTGCACGACAGCGTGCAGGTCTCACGGGCGATATCAATTCTGATAACCATTACGGGAAATATCGGGAAGCCGGGAAGCAATAACGTGTGCTCCTCACGCGGCGAGATAAGCCAGAATACTCTGGATTTCATCCTCGCTTCGAATGTGCCTTTAGAAATGCAGAAAAAGAGATGCGGCTACAGGGAGTTTCCACTCCTGACACAGGAGCTCTCTCCCGTCCCGACAGCACATATGCCTACTCTTTGGAGGCAGGTTGTGAGCGGAAAACCGTACCCAATCCGATGCGGTCTTATATTCGGAAGTAATGCCGCTGTGAGCTACACGAATTCTACTGAGGTTGAGAAAGGACTTATCTCATTTGAGTTTCTATGTGTGGCAGATATCTTCATGACGCCTACGGCAGAATATGCCGATATCATCCTTCCTTCATCAAGCTGGCTGGAGAGAAAGAATGTTATAAGCTCGTATCAGACGAGTAACACATTCACAATATTCCAGCAGCCTGTTGCAGAGACTCCTGACGAGTCAAGAAATGATGTCGATATAGTGTGTGAGCTCGCCCGACGCCTAGGGCTTGGAGAGTACTTCTGGAAAGATAGTGAGGATTTCTACAATTACCTTCTCTCTCCGACTGGAGTTAAATACCGCGGTGGTGTTGCAAGACGAAGACTCTATGCGCCCATGAAATACGGAGTATACAAGACGCGGCCGTTCAAGACACCGAGTGGAAAGATTGAGATTTATTCCGTTCTTGCAGAAGAGAAGGGGTGTGACCCTCTTCCGACATATACTGCCCCCTTCAGTGAGAGGACAGAGGAGTATCCTGTCTTGATGACGACAGGGAGGCACGAGAACGCCTTTAGAATATCGGAAAACAGACAGAACCCGTACCTCAGGGAGCTTTCCCCGAAGGCCTGGATTGACATCAATCCGGCTACCGCCCTCCGCTACGGCATCAAGGACGGCGGAAAGGTTTTGGTAAAAAGCCCTGCAGGAGAAGCTTATGCCTGGGCAAGATTCACCCTCGGAATGAAAGACGATGTTGTTCAGACGATAAGCGGATGGTGGGATGAGTACAACATCAACAGGACAGTTGAGTGGAAGAAGTATGCCTCCGGAGTCGGCTCCGTAGTGGCCAGAGGCTATTGGTGCAGCATACAGGCTGTGGAGGATTGAGATGAAAGATTATCTTCTTGTCAACATTGACCGCTGCTGGGGCTGCAAAAGCTGTATGGTGGCATGTAAGAAAGGACACGGAATCCTCCCGGGAAGTTTGAGTTTCATTTCTGTCTTCAGAGTGGAGAACATGAAGGAAGACAAAAATGTTGTGTGTGATTTTATCCCTGTGCTCTGTCAGCATTGCTCGGATGCAATATGTATAAAAAAGTGTCCGAAGAAAGCAATTGATAGAAGAAAAGACGGGACAGTCGTCATCTCACGCTCTCTCTGTGTAGGCTGCGGTCTCTGTGCTGCTTCCTGCCCGTACGGTGCAATTTCGATGGAAAGAAATGGTGATGACAGCCATAGCTATCCGTATAAGTGTGATCTCTGCTTCTCACATAGGGAAAGGGGTGCTCAGACATACTGTGAGCAGCATTGCCCGGGAGGTGTGTTTACCTCTCTGAGTGAGGATGCAATTAAAGAAGAGGAAAAGAAATACAGATACATATATTCTGCCGGACAGGTGGTTTATGCATCAAATGTAATAGATTTTAATAGTCAATTTTAAGGAGTTTTTATGAGTTATTTTAAGGAAAATGCATGGTGGGCTAGTCCCTACAATGACAAAGAAGAGGTAATCAGAGAGAGTAAGCCTAAACAGAAGGTGACTCTTCATGATGCAACCTTGAGGGACGGGGAACAGACCCCGGGGGTTGTTTTCTCCTCTGATGATAAGTATAAGATTGCAGAGGGCCTCTGCGAAGTTGGAGTTACAAGAATAGAGGCAGGTATGCCGGCAGTCTCTGAAGATGACTTCAATGCAGTGAAGAGAATATCGAAGATTAAGGGCGCTGAAGTCTTTGCCTTTGCTCGTGCAATGCGTGTCGATATCGACAAGGCGGCTGAGTGCGGATGTAAAGGTGTCGTTATCGAAGTTCCCATCGGGTACCCGAAGCTTGAGAAGCAGTTCCACTGGAACTGGGAGAAGGTCTTTGAAAAGAGTGCAGACTGCATCAACTATGCCAAGTCATGTGGTCTTTATGCGTGTTATTTTCCCTACGATGCAACAAGAGCAAGGGAGGAGGATCTTGAGAGCCTTTTTGCTGCCCTGATGAGGGATGCCCGTCCTGACTCAATCGGCCTTGTGGATACTATGGGATGTGCCCTCCCCGAGACAATAAAATATATGGTGAGATGGTACAAGAAGATGACAAACGGCCTTCCTATCGAGGTCCATTGCCATAATGATTTCGGCATGGCTGTCGCCACCGAACTTGCCGGTGCAGCAGCAGGAGCGGATGTTCTTCACGGCTGTATCAACGGACTGGGCGAAAGAACAGGAAATGCGTCAATTGAAGAGCTCATCATGTGTATGAACATCCTTCTTGGAATGGATACACCGTACAAAGAGGATAAACTCATGCCTCTCTGTCATATGGTCGAGAAACTCTCGGGTATCACATGTCCACACAACAAGCCCGTTGTCGGCGACCGCAACTACATGCGTGAGTCTGGAATTGGGGTTGACCTTGTTGTTAAGGATCCGCTTGCAATGTTTGCAACCGACCCATCCTATTTCGGAAAAGAGGCAAAGGTTGTTCTCGGAAAGAAGAGTGGAAAGCTCTCCGTCCATTACTACCTCGATAAGCTGAACCTTTCAGCTACAGATGACCAGGTAATGGAAATTCTTTCTTCTGTAAAGGCTATGGGTCTTGAGAAGAAGAGACTTATCACTGAAGAAGAATTCAAAGATATCGTAGGAAAGATTTTATAAAAGGAGAAAACTATGAAAAGATTCATTGACATCAGTCTGCCGCATGAGAATAACGGTACAGAGCCGTACCCGCCAACATTCGAGTTCTCCCCGCACGAAGCAGGAGCTGCAAGACTGGGTAAGCTTGCCGGTGTTGAGCCGTCGGCATTCCCGAACTCGATGGCTCTGGCAACAGACAAGGTAAGCGGAAGCAGTCATTCCGGCACCCACATCGACGCTCCCTGGCATTACTCCCCTGTATGTGAAGGAAAAAAGAGTAAGTCTGTTGATGAAGTTCCTCTTGAGTGGTGTTACGGTGACGGCGTCATCCTCGACATGAGGCACAAGAACCCCGGAGATGAAATCACAATCGATGACCTCAAAGAAGCCCTCAGGAAGATTAACTACACCCTGAAACCCATGGACATCGTCCTCCTTCACACAGGCTGTGATAAGTATTGGGGAACAGACACAAAGACATATCTTGCAATGCAGTCGGGGTTGGGAATCTCAGGACTTGACTGGCTTTTAGACCAGGGTATCAAGTGCATCGGAATCGATGCATGGACTCTCGACAGGCCTGTTGCCGCGATGGCTGAGGAATACCGCAGAACAGGGGACAAGAGCGTACTTTGGGCAACTCATCTCCACGGAAGGGAGAGGGAATATCTGCAGATTGAGAAACTCGGACACCTTGAGGATGTACCGGTTCCATTCGGATTCACTGTCTGTGCATTCCCATGCAAGTTCAAGGGTGCCACAGCCGGATGGACAAGAGCAGTTGCTATTGTTGAAGAGTGAGATTCAATTGACTGTGTTCAGGCTGGCCTCATTAAGGCCGGCCTATGTGGAGTGATAATGACGAAGTTAGAAACATTTTTAGAGAGAAAGGCAAGGCCTGTAACAAATGCCGAAAAGCAGCATTCCGCAGGAAAGATGACTGCAATGGAGAGGCTTGATGCCCTTTTTGACAGAAATACATTTGTCGAAGTCGGTTCCATGGTCACAAATAGGAGCACTTACTTCGGCCTTGACGGCAAACGCATTGACGGAGACGGTGTCGTCACCGGGTACGGGAAAGTCAACGGAAGACCGGTCTTTGCATATGCCCAGGATTTTACTGTTCTCGGTGGCTCTCTGGGAGAAATGCATGCAGACAAGATCTGCAATATCCTAGATATGGCATACAGGGCAGGCTGCCCTGTCGTGGGCCTTAATGATTCGGGTGGCGCAAGGATTCAGGAAGGAGTTGACGGTCTTGCCGGCTACGGGCGTATTTTCTACAGGAATGTCAAAGCTTCAGGGTATATTCCACAGATAACAGCAATAATGGGACCGTGTGCAGGTGGCGCTGTCTATTCCCCGGCACTCACTGACTTTGTTTTCATGACTAAAGATACGGGAAGGATGTTCATTACCGGACCTAGTGTCATCAAGGCAGTCACCGGAGAGGACGTTACGGCAGAAACCCTCGGCGGTGCTGATACCCATTCCAAAAAGAGTGGTGTTGTTCACTTTGCCTCTACTACGGAGAGTGAGTGCATCGAGCAGATAAAGAGAGTTCTCTCTTATCTACCGGATAACGCAACAAAGAAGGCACCGAAAATAGAATGTGCGGATGATACATCCCGAAAAAATACGGAACTTCTCGAGATTGTCCCTGAAGCTTCAAACAAAATGTATGACATGAGAAGTGTCATATCGGAATTGGTGGACGAGAAAACTGTGATGGAATGCCAGAAGGATTATGCCCCCAATATCATCACATGCTTTGCGCGCTTCGGAGGAAGAAGTGTCGGCGTCATTGCTAACCAGCCCAGGATGCTTGCAGGGTGCATAGACATAAAGGCTTCTGAGAAGGCGGCAAGGTTCATACGTACCTGTGATGCATTCTCCCTTCCTCTTGTGACATTGGTCGATGTTCCGGGATATCTTCCTGGGAAGGACCAAGAATGGGGTGGAATAATCAAGCACGGGGCAAAGCTTTTATATGCCTACAGCGAAGCGACTGTGCCGAAGATAACCATGATTCTTCGAAAGGCATACGGCGGGGCATTTCTTGCCATGTGCTCAAAGGAACTTGGAGCGGATGTCACCTATGCATGGCCTACTGCCGAGATAGCAGTAATGGGAGCAGAGGGCGCTGCAGACATTATCTTCCGTAATATCTCACCGGAGGAGAAGAAGGAGAAGACTACAGAATACAGAGAGCAGTTTCTCAATCCCTACAAGGCTGCAGAACATCTTCTTGTTGATGAAGTTATCAACCCCGAGGATTCGAGAAAGTATATCAACAGGGCCCTTGATATCTTTGAGAACAAGGCCCGTGGGAGGAATACCCGGTTCCATGGCAATATCCCCCTCTGATGTCACAGGTGTAATTCTCTGTGGAGGTAAAAGTTCCCGGATGGGGGAGGACAAAGCTCTTCTTTTATATGATGGAAAGAGCTTTCTCTCCCGTGCTTCCTCCTCTCTCTCCTTCTCTCGCGATATCATCATCGCATCGGGTGAGAAGGACTATGGCACAGCGTATAGGGAAGTGAAGGATGTTTATCCCAGCAAGGGACCGCTTGCGGGGCTCCATGCCGCTCTTCTCCTATGCAAAACGGAGTATGCATTTGTGCTTTCTGTGGATCTTCCGCTCTTCACGTCAGCTTTCGGCTTGAAGATTCTTGAAGAAATGGACTCGTCTTTTGATGCTGTTGTGCCTCGGACACCGGAGGGGCGTGTACATCCTCTCTGTGCACTTTACAGAAGATCGGTTTTCCTCATTGCAGAGAGGATGCTTCTGGACGGAAGGCTGAGAGTTGTGGAGCTCCTGAAAAATATAAGGACACGCATCCTCGATGTTCCGTTTGTCCGTGATGTGGTGAATGTGAACACAAAAGAAGGCTACAAAAATCTGATTTTATAATGTATATTGATAAAATATGAGGGAGATGGATACACGATGACTGAGTATCAGACAAAAGCTGAGATTGTCTATAACATAATTCTGGATAAGATTCTTAAAGGTACATACAAACCTGGGGAGAAACTCGTCATAAGGCAGATTTCAGCTGAACTGGGCGTAAGTGACACTCCCATCAGGGAAGTCTTGAAGAGGCTGGAGTCAGAGCATTATGTGGAGTACAGTGCAAACAAGAGTGTGACTGTGAGCCGCATGGAGCCTTCGGAGATAGAGGACTTTTTCTGCATAAAGGGAGTTCTGGAAGGGTATGCCACAAGGCTCAGCATAGAATCTCTGAAAGAAGCAGACATAGCTGAAATCAGGAAGATAAATGATGATATGCGCTCTGCCGTGATGTCGGAATGTCTGGAGAACGTTCCTCTGCTCAACAAGAAATTCCACATGCGTATATATCAGAATATGCCGAATAAGCAGCTTTTAACGATGATAGAGGATATATGGAATAAATGGTCTGTGACAAAGCGTGTCTTCTCAACTTCTCCGGAGAGGTCTCTCCATTCCGTGGAGGAACATGAGGAGATTATCCGGCTCATTGAAAACAAAGAATACGACAAAGTTGAAAATTACGTCAGAGAGCACAAGATAAGGGCCGGAAAAGAGATGGTCGGCTCACTTCTAAAATCTTGAACTTTTTATAACTATACATCGATAAACCACATCAATTTAATTTCATATTTTACAGTAAGTTGACAGTTACTGCTGGAGGGTAACGATTATGTTGACGAAAGTAGATTATTACCGGGCTCGAGATCTTCTTATAGAGAAAACTAAGCCACTCTCCACTGAGAAGATACTTCTTTCGAAATGTTCCGGACGCATATTGGCTGAGGATATATTGGCTCTTGAGAGTGTTCCTCCGTTTGACCGCTCGGCTTACGATGGTTATGCGCTTATTGCGCATGATACAGAAAACGCAGAGTTATCCCATCCTGTTTCCTTTGTGATTATTGAGGAGGTTCCAGCAGGGACAGTGTCCACAAAGAAAGTAATATCGGGTACGGTGGTGAAAATCCTCACTGGAGCGCCCGTTCCGCCGGGTGCGGATACTGTCATTCCATTTGAAAAGACAATATTTACTCCTAATACCGTTACGTTAAGTGAAACGGTAGAAAAGGGTGCAGGCATTGTCAGAAAAGGGGAGGATGTCTCTCCCGGAGAACTGTTGGCATTGAAAGGCACATTGATTGATGCATGTCTTATGGGAACTATGGCCGGCCAGGGAATAAGAGAGGTTTCTGTTTATCGTATTCCCAGAATCGGCATATTTTCGACCGGAGATGAAGTTGTTGAAGTCGAAGATAATCTTTCTGCAGGAAAAATCAGGGATTCAAACAGTCATATGCTTATGGCAGCTGTAGAGAAGTTGGGATTCCAAGTAGAGTATCTAGGACTTGCTGGTGACAACAACGAAGAAATCAGCGCTCTGCTTGAGCGCGGACTTAAAACATGCGATGCCGTTATCAGCACAGGTGGTGTCTCAGTGGGTGATTACGACCTGCTGCCCGAAGCTATGGAAAGCATAGGCGTAGACATTATGATACGGACTGTTGCACTGAAACCGGGCATGGCCGCTGCCTTCGGAGAAAAAGGCTGTAAACTCATTTATGCACTTTCCGGTAACCCGGCTTCGGCGTTCACTCTTTTTTATGCTGTTGTCCTTCCTTCCCTCCGAAGGTTGGCAGGATATGGGGAATGTCTACCTCTTGAATTTCCAATCATACTTTCTGCCCCTATCACAAAGAAGAGTCCATGTTCCCGTATGCTTAGAGGAAAACTGGACCTGAGTACAGGCACGGCAAAGATTCTAGTTCCTATCGGACAGGGAAATGCTGTCTTAAGCTCCTCAGTCGGGTGTGATGTTATGGCTGTCATTCCGGCTGGGAGCGGTCCGCTTGACGCCGGTACTGTGCTCAAAGGTTTTCTGTTATAAGTCTGCAGGTTTGGAGGATAAGACCATGGCTGATATCCCTATTTTAGGATTTGCAGGATATTCCAAAACTGGAAAGACTACCTTGATAGAAGAGATTGTGCGGAATCTGAAGAAACGTGGGCTGAGAGTTGCAGTAATAAAGCATGATGTCCACCGCGTGGTATTGGACCATGAGGGAAAGGATTCATGGCGTTTTACCGAGGCCGGAGCAGATATCTCCATAGTCTCTTCAGAGGAAACGACGGCCTTTGTGGAGCAACGCCGGCTTTCCTTTGAGAATCTTCTGGAACTTGTCCACGATGTTGACATTGTGCTGGTTGAGGGATTTAAGAGCGAGGCTTTCACACAGATTGGGATTGAACGTAAAGCAACAAAAAAAGGCTTTCCATCACCGCCGGATTGCTATGTGGCGCTAGTTACAGATGACAGAGAGCTTGATGCTGATATTCCTGTGTTTGAATTTAATGAGACCGCCGCGATTACGGAGTTTATTATTAAGAATATGAAAGGCTTTACGCTTCTCGATGACATGTTTGAGCGTGCTCATAGGCGGGACGATGAATGAGATGTCCCCTGCCGTGGAAATCAAACTCCCACTTGTGGCGCTTACGGCCCCAGAGTGCAGGATGGATTCACACCCCTTAATTCCTAAAACTTCATCTTTTTGTTGCCTTTTCATGAGTTTTTTGTGATATGAGGGTTGCATTCGATAGTGAGCACATTAACACCCCGAGAGACAAGGGGAAGGCAACTTCTTTGACAAATTTGTTTGATTATCTTGAGAACTAATAAGATAGCTTTAAGAGCTATCAGTTGTTCCGAATCCAAGATAGCGGAAGATGACTCCGCCGGAAGAGAGAAAGGAGAGCCCAGAAAAGGCCTACCATTTCTGATGATACACCACCGGCATAATCTGAGTATGAATCGAGACTTATTGATTTGAGCTCAACAATGGCAAATGACAGGCTGAGTTTTCTTGATAGGGCAATTGGAGTTTGGAAGTGTGAATAATTCAAATAATAAAATTTCTGCTTGACAGACAGAAAATGTGAGGTACTCTTGTTATAGAGTGGTACTACCAGTAGAACCAGTTAGAAGGAGAATCCATGAAAGAGAAGAAAATCATTCCCTACTTATATCTGTTACCCGCAGTTATTCTGTTGATTTTGTTCATGTACTATCCTACTGTCAGCAACTTCATCTACAGCTTTCTCAAGTGGGATCTCTTCAAGGGGACGAAGAAGTTTGTAGGCTTCAAGAACTACATTGACCTCTTCAAGGATGAGTCGTTTTATGTGGCTCTTTCAAATAACATCAAATACGTCATCATCTCCATCTTCTTTCAGGTGTTTATCGCCCTCATTTTTGCTGCCCGCCTTGAACAGATGAAGAGAAAGGGTGTGTCAACATTCTGCAGGACAGTCGCATTTATCCCATCTCTTATATCTTTGACCGTCATCGGGCTTCTCTTTTCCTTTGTGTATAAGTCAGATGGGCTATTGAACAGTTTTCTCTCATTATTCGGGAGTGAAGTGACAAAAGGATGGCTCGGAGACTCGAAGAGCGCCATCTATGCTGTCATAGCTGTATCACAATGGAAGAGTATCGGATATACGATGATGCTTATAGTTGTAGCCATCCAGAGAATATCGAAAGAGCAGTATGAGGCTGCACTCATCGACGGGGCGAGCCAATTTCAGCAGTTCAGGTATGTCACCGTTCCTCTCATAAAGGATATGCTCGGAATTTCAATGGTGATAAATATCTCCGGAGGATTCCTCGTATTCAATGAAATCTACGTCATGACAAACGGAGGGCCTCACGGCTCAAGTGAGGTGTTGAGCACCATCATGTACAAGAATGCATTCACACACGGCAAGGTGGGCTATGCCTCGGCAATTTCGATTGTCCTGATGGTGGTGTCTATCATCTTCTTTGCCATCCAGAGAAAAATCTCAAAGAAGGGGGAGAACTGAAATGAAAAAGAACCGTAAAGTAAAGGCCCCGACTTCGGATATCGTCCTGAATACAGTTCTCGATATCCTGATTTTCGCTTTCGTCATCATTATCCTTGTTCCTCTTCTATGGATGGTTGTGAGCTCATTCAAGGAGACAAACGAGATATTCTCGAATATATGGGGTCTTCCTGCTGAATGGAAGTTTGAGAACCACGTGACTGCATGGAGGACTGGGATATCTAAATACTTCCTCAACAGTGTTGTTGTTACAGTCGGAACCATAATCCTTAATCTAACTGTATGCTCTTTGATGGCTTTCTCCCTCACAATCTTCCGTGTTAAATTCAGCTCATTCTTCTCGGGTCTTGCCGTTATAGGGATGATGTTCTCTCCAATTGTTGCCATCTTTCCACTTTACAGGGAGATTCAGCAGATGAGGCTTTACAACAACCTTTTGAGTCTCATCCTTATTTACACTGCATATCAGATTCCAATGTCGTTCATGCTAATCTACGCATTCTTCAAGAACATAGACAAAGCTTATATCGACGCGGCAAGGATAGACGGAGCATCGGATTTCAGCATTCTTTTCAAGGTATTCATTCCGCTCAGTGCATCCATATTTATGGTTTCTGTTGTCCTGACAGGGTTCTATGCATGGAATGAGTTCACATTTGCCTTGGTGTTCATAAAGAACGATGTTCTCAAGACCATCCCAGTGGGACTTCTGGCCTTCCAGGGTGAGATGTATTCGGACTGGGGCGTATTGCTTGCGGGACTCACCATTTCTGCGCTGCCGATTATTGCATTATTCATATTTGCCCAGAAGTACTTTGTTGCAGGACTGAGTATGGGCGGAGTTAAGGGTTAGGAGGAAATTATGCTGGTTTCAACATTAGGCCTAGATGAATGGGAAAGAGGTTATCTGAATTCCTTGATTAATACGGAAGTAATTCATAAAAAACTTAAGGAATTCACGGATGAAGAGCTCTCTCAGATAGAGGGTGTATTCTCCTATGGATATGACCTGAAAGAGGAGACAGTCAGCAAGATGACTTCCCTCAAGTGGATTCATATAGGTCAGTCTGGAATGGAATACCTTCCTTTTTCATATCTGAAGGAAAGGGGAATAAAAGTGACCAATTCCAGGGGAATCAATGCTTCCAATATATCGGAGCATATCCTGTGTTCGATGCTTAATCATGCCAGAAAGAGTGCAGTCTATATGGAGAAGCAGAAAAGACACGAATGGGACACCGAGACGAGGATGGGAGAGCTCAGGGATTCTACTTTAGCTGTTCTCGGCCTCGGGATGGCGGGGCGTGAAGTTGTAAAGAGGGCACTTGCATTCGGTATGAAAGTCTACGGGATGGATATCGTAGAAGTATCCATCGACGGGGTTGAGAAGGTATATAGGCCGTCCGAGATAAATCAAGTTCTTTCTAAGGCTGATTACATTGCACTCACCATGCCGCTGACAAAGGATACGTACCACATCATCAACGGTGATTCTCTCTCTGTGGTGAAAAAGGGGGCATATCTCATCAATACCGGGCGTGGGGGACTGGTCGACATCGAAGAACTTAAAAAAGCAATCATTGACGGCCACTTGAGCGGGGCATCACTTGATGTCTTTGAAAAAGAGCCTCTTGATGAGAAATCGAAGCTCTGGTCCTTTGATGAGAGACTGACAATTACACCGCATATAGCGGGAGACCATTTTGCTTCCTATGGGAAGAGAATGATTGAGGTTATGGCACGGAATATCAGCGTATATCCGGTGTATGAAGAAATGATTAATAAGGTGAATGTTGATTCACTTGTATAAAAGGAGAACAAGTATGGCATTGAAAAATGTTAAGAATGTCCTTGCGGCATTGAAGGGTAGGAAGTTCAACAGGGTTTTCTATGTGTCCTGTGGTGGTTCCCAGGCTCTCATGATGCCGAGTAAGTTCTTTGTAGACTCTGTCTCGAAGACACTCTTTGCTCAACACTACAACAGCAATGAGTTCATCTACACGAATCCCGCACAGCTTGGAAAAGATTCGATAGTGATTCTCTGCTCTCAGGAAGGAAAGACTCCTGAAACAGTAAAGGCTGCAGCATTTGCCCGGGAAAAAGGGGCCACTGTCATTACTATTGCCATGGTTGATGATTCTCCTCTCGAGAAGGCAGGGGGCGAACTTTTTGTCAAATACGGCTATTACATGACAGCAGATGCAATCGACACAAGCTACGGGGTTATGTATCTCCTCTCTGCAGGCATAGTCGATAATCAGGAAGGGACAGACCACCTTGAGAAGATGATTGACAGCCTCACTAAAATCCAGCCTGTCATCCAGAAGGCCAAGGCTGACTGGCTTGATCAGATTATGAAGATGACCCAGGTTTGTAAGGACGCAAAGGTTATTTACTCCCTCTCTGCAGGTTCAAACTATTCACAGTCCTATGTTATGTGCAACTGCTATCTTATGGAAATGCAGTGGATTAATGCCATCCCAATCCACGCCGGGGAATTCTTCCATGGACCGTTTGAGATTATCGAAAAGGACAGCCCGGTCATTCTTCTGATGGGAAAGGACAGCTGCCGTTTCCTTGAAGAGAGGGCTCTCAAATTCTGTCAGAAGTATACTGACAACCTCTTTGTGTTCGACACAGCTTCCTGTGACCTCAGCGGCATAGACAAAGAATACGAAGGTTATATGACAACACTTATTCTCAATAACCTCTGCAGACTTTTCTGCCAGAAGCTTGCCGTTGTCAGGGATCACTCTCTGGATATCCGCAGATACATGCATATTGTTGAGTATTGATTTATAGAGAAAACAAAAGGAGAAAACTATGAAAAAATTATTCACAGCCGTTTTATGTGCTTTTTTATGCCTGGCACTTTTTGCTTCAGGTTCTTCCGAAAAGAGTTCCGGTGTACAGACTATTGAAGTCTTTACAAGATTCTCTGATGGTGCAACAAAGGCATACTTGGAAGAGGTTGCCTCCGCTTTCATGGCTGAGAACCCTGATGTGAAGGTTGTACTTTCCAGTGCTAATAATGCCAATTACAAGCAGGAGATTAATGTGCGTCTTGCAAGCAACAGCTCTCCCGACATCTATTTTGCTTGGAGTGGATGCTATGCCGAGAATTTTGCCGACGGCGGCAGGGCTCTGGACCTTACCCCTTACCTTGAGGAGAACTCAGGTGAGTGGTACAACTCATTTATCACCAACCAATTCGGTCCATTCACTTTTGATGAAAAAATCTACGGCATTCCTCTCATGATGGACGGAAAGGCTTTCTATTATAACCAGGACATCTTCAATGAACTTGGACTGTCTGTTCCGGAAAACTGGGATGAGTTCATGGTTGTGCTTAAGGCTCTTAAAGATGCCGGATATATCCCAATCTCGCTTGGTAACATCGAGGACTGGGCTACAGGTCACTATATGACAACACTTAACCAGAGAGTTGTCCCGGCAGACACACTCGCAAAAGACTATGCGCTCGAGGGCGATTTCTCGGCAAAAGAATATATTACAGCACTTGAGTATCTTGAAGAGCTTGTTCCGTACTTCACACCTGAATTCAACTCTGTCACGTATGACGCAGGAATCAACGACTTTTTGAGCGGAAAGGCTGCCATCTATTATGAGCAGTTCAACCAGGTACAGTACATTGCACCTGCAACATTCAACTGGTCATGGTTCGATTTCCCTGATATCCCGGGAGCTGCAGGAGACCAGAATGCACTCACAGGAGCTCCACAGGGTTTGATGGTAAGTTCAAGCACAAAATATCCAGAGGCATGTATCAGGTTTCTCAAGTATCTTACAAGCCTTGAGAGTGCAGAGAAACTTGTCAGCCAGGCTATGATGTTCAGCTGTGTCGACGGAGCAATTACATCCGAGACGGCAACAGAGAAGATGGCTCTGATGGCTGACACAATCAAGGCAGCATCGAGCGTCAACCTCTGGCTTGATAATGCTACAGACAGCGAAGTGTGTTCGGTATATCTCTCCGGTATTCAGGCAATGGTCGGAGGTGACATGACTGCAGAGGATGTCATGAAGGCTGTACAGCAGAAGGCTGCACAGGTAAAGGCAGACAGATAATTATCTGGAAGGAAAACGGCAGGTGTATTTCGAGACTCTTTTTAATTCATTATTGGAACTGTTTCTTATGGTGGCTTTAGGGTTCGCTCTGAAAAGGCTCAACCTTGTAAGTGACAGCACTGTAAGTGAATTAAGTGATATCCTCTTAGCGGTTATCCTGCCGTTTTCTGTTGTTGCTTCCGGCAATGAAAGTTGCAGTGGGGAGATGTTGAGGAGTATAGGACAGTCATTCCTGATCATCTCTCTCTACTATGTTCTGGCATTTATCATCTCTTATGTTGCCCTGTTACCTGTTGTCAGGGACAGAAAAGTCAGGGCTTCGGGTATTAACATGGCGGTTTTCGCGAATACAGGTTTTATCGGAATTCCACTGAGTAAGATAATGTTTGGCTATGAGGGGATGGTCTATGCCATAATCTATAATCTGATTTATAACGTATTCCTTTTTACTGTGGGAGTAAGACTTTTCAACGGGAAGAGCACAGTAAAGGAATGCCTGAAGTCAATATTTCTCGATCCGCTTTCCATTTCATCAATCATCGCGATTGCTTTGTTTTTCTCGCCGGTGAAACTTCCTTCTCCTCTATACAGCTTCTTTTCTGCCGTAGGGGATATGAGTTCTCCGTTGAGCATGATGATTATCGGGGCATGGCTTGTCGGGGTTGATTTTAGAAAAATAATAAAAAATCCACTTGGATATTATATCTCCTTTATCAGGCTTATTGTTCTTCCCCTTCTTATTTATTTTGTCCTCTCATTCTTTGAGCTTGATTCTGTTCTTAAGAGCAGTGTGGTTTTAATCTCCGCACTGCCGGTGGGATCGTTGAATGTGATTTTTGCAAAGAAGTACGGCCATGATGTGTCATTTGTAAACAAGACTATGATGCTGTGTCTGTGCCTGTCGCTCATAACGATTCCACTTATTACCATTATTCTGTGAGGTACCTATGAGCCTTGTGACCGCAGGTGACAACTGCATTGATTATTATATAAATACAGGAAAGGGTTTTCCGGGAGGAAATCCGGTGAATGTGGCAGTTTATGCCAAAAGATACATATCTGACGTCTCATATATAGGAGTTGTCGGGGATGATGAAAACGGGCGCATGATGCTTTCCTCTCTTAAAAGAAAAGATGTTGATGTTTCGTCCGCCTCTGTTTTTAAAGGTGGAAAGACAGCTGTCACAACTGTTGAGCTTGTCGGCTCCGAGCGGGTTTTCCGTGCCTATGATATGGGTGTACACAGCGCTTTTACCTTGTCTCCGGAACAGCTTGATAAATGCTGTTCTTCTGATTGCTTTGTTACAGGTATCTGGGGAAAGTGTGAGCGTTATGTCAGAAAGATACATGAGAGCGGGGCTCTGGTTGTGTTTGACTTTGCAACCAAACTCAATACCTCGGTCTTCCCTATGATTGCTGAAAGCGTTGACTATTCTTTTTTCTCCTGGGAAGGAGAGAAGAATTATGATGATATAAAGAAGTTCATGACTCAGGCTGTTGATGTCGGCACGAAGTGCGTTGTTGTGACTCTCGGCAGTGACGGCAGTATTGCCTATGACGGGAAGACTTTCTATAGAGAAGGGATAATCCACTGTCCCGTTGTTGATACAATGGGGGCTGGGGATAGCTTTATTGCGGGGTTTGTCTGTAGTATAATGAACGGGGGTTCTATTCAGGAGGCCATGAGAAAGGGCTCTGAGAGCAGCGCCATTACTATTCAATATAACGGAGCTTGGTAGATTGTATGGGAGAGTTTCAGTCAGAACGTATTTTAAAAAGTCTGGAAGACGAAATCAAAGGATTAAAGGTTGGAGACTCTCTCTCTTCTGAAAGGGTTCTGTCCCAGCGCTTTGCTGTCAGTCGCAATATCATAAGGGAAGTTTTGAAGACTCTTGCGGAGAGGGGGATGATAGAGATTCTCCCTGGGAAGGGCGCCTTTGTCGTTGACAACACAAACAAAATGTTCTCCCAGAATCTGGAACGCATTCTTGCCCAGCGGAACACAACACTTAAGGATATTGTCGAGGTCAGGGAGGCTCTGGAAACACAGATTTTTCTTCTTGACAGTGAAAGGGCCACCGATGAGGACTACAAGGAGTTCTGGCGAATATATGGCATTCTTGAGGCGAACAGGAATAACCCTGAGGAATACAGCAGATATGATATCATGCTCCACAATGCCTTTGCCAAGGCAACACGAAATGCCATCTATACTCTCTTTGTCGACACTCTGTATGACTTGACTGACAGACAGATATTCCTTATCAACAAGGAATGCCCAGACTATATCGAGTCATCACAGGCGGAGCATAAAGGTCTCATTGAGGCCATCAAAAACGGTGACAGAGAGAAAATCAAGGCCATAGCCCACATACACTTCTCCGATATCCTGAGCATGAAATAGAAAAGCGGTTTTCTGTAAGATTAATTAAAATCATCTCTCCCACAATTTGGCCGTCTCATATCTCAGAAGGTTGTCGATGGTGAGATAGAGGTCGCTCTTTGCATTCGTCTTCTGTTCTTTATGGGGGAGAGCGACTTTGTTGATGGAGAATTTTGCGCTCACTCCTTCCTTATATGCAGTCTCTACGTCGTCTCCGGTATCCCCAACAAAAGCGATGGCGGGGATGTTTTCTTCTTTGCCTCTATCGAGACTCCTATGACAACCTTAATCCTGAGCAACTGCCCGTCAATCTTTCCTTCTCCCGTGTAGATGTAATCAGCTGTCAATGAGAGACGAAAAGTGTACTGTTTCAAGCACTGTCTCAATTCCCATCCTGAGCCTTGACGAGAAGAATGCCACCATACCGCCCCACCCATCCCACCATCTGCCCCTGCGCTGGGAATTGCCTCTACGGCTCTTTACAGTCTCTTTTGATAACCTGGGCGAGCTTCTTCATCTTTCCGTCGAGCTCTCGCACCATATTTTCATCAGCTCCCTTTTGCTACCATATACGACAGCAGCACCGTCAGGGCCGTAGAATGGATTATCAACATCACACATGGTGGTGATTGTTACTTTTGATAAGCGTTTGTCCATTGTTGAGAGGTCTATTCGTGCAACCTTAGCGAGTGTTCCTCCCACCGGTATGAATATATCGTTATTTTTGTCGTAAAAGGAAACGCCGAGTGCAGATGCAAGTCCACATCCTGCATCATTAGTTGCACTTTTCGCGAGTCCTACTATGACTTTGTTTACTCCGTGTTCTGCGCATCAAGAATGAGCTTTACCTCTCCGTATGTAGTTGTGAGTGATGGGTTCTTATTATCCCCACCCATCGGAAGGGAAAGAGAGGCCACCATTTCGATGACTCGCGTGTTGTCGCAAAGGATGGCGTAATACCCTTTTGTTTCTCGTCGTAGTATGGTCCGCTTACCTCCTTGAGTGTCTTGTCTCCGCCGACTGCTTCCAGAAATGCATCAACAGTTCCTTCTTCTCCGTCTGCAACAGGAATCGAAATAACCTCACACTCTGGGTAATGGGTGAGGATAGCCTTTTTCATTATTGAACATATTTCAGAGGAGGACATTGTTCCTTTGAATGAGTCGGGGATTAAGATAACCTTTTTCATGTGAGGCTTCCTCTTGTTTTCACTTCTTTTCTAGCTGTTGTCAGCCGTTATATTCATTATCCTCTCTCTCTTCTTTAGCGCCCCATGACATATGATGTGTGACTATACAGTTTTTTGCACTAAGGAGATGGTTATCAGAGGCGATAGGCTCTCTAGAGACAACATCAACTGCCAATCCTCCGGCCTAGCCCGAGTTGAATGCGTCATCTAATTTACTTTAATGTTGGATTCGTTCTGAAACTTCTACATAATTGTTTTATGTTGGTGTAAACTAAAATAGTTGAGAACAAAAAGAAAGGAGCGTGTTGTATGGGAAGATTCGTTAATCCTGATAATTCATCTTTTAAAGAAGCGCTTAACTCTGAAATCTATGTGGATAAAAGTGGTCTGATAAATAACACGAACAAAATGCTTTGCACTACCCGGAAGTATATCTGTAACAGCAGACCCAGAAGATTCGGTAAGTCAATGGCTGCAGATATGCTTGTTGCATATTATTCGAAGGGTGCTG
>CAVFNE010000022.1:0-6390 GCA_963623755.1 Muribaculaceae bacterium
ATATGCTAGCAGATAGGGTATTTTTCAAGCCGAAATTAAGTGCGAAGTTTGAGTCAGATTATATTTCGTCATTTTTTTGGCAAACACAGTTATTAACTATTTTGTTCAATATAAGACAATCTATGTAAATGCAAGAATGCAATCTTATGTGGTGACTAACATTGAAATGGTAACGAATTTTGTTGTTATCATTACTCAATGTATTGCTATTTTTGTATTTAAAAATTATCTGATTTACTTACTGGTACATACGTCACTTTTAATGGCTTCGCGATTCGTGATCTCATTTTATTTGAATAGGAAATTTCCAATATTGACGGAATCTGCAAGAACGCCACTTCCTGAAGAGGATAAAAAGGCAATATATAAAGATGTAAGAGGACTAATATTACATAAGTTTGCCGGAGTTGCTATATATTCAACTGATAATCTAATTATTTCTATGATATCAGGTCTTGGTGTAATAGGTGTTGGTTTAGTTTCAAATTATAACACACTGATTAATTCAGTTACTGCATTTATATCAATTGTGTTATCAGCGTTAACTCCTGGATTTGGAAACCTAGTAGCCTCATCATCACAAAAACACTATAAGGAAGTTTTTGATGAAGTTAATTTTTATGATTTTTGGATTTATGGCTTTTGCTCGATTGCGTTCTTAGTTTTGATACCTCCATTCATTACGCTGTGGCTTGGTAACGATTTTTTAATTGATAGTGCACCGTTTTTCTTGATTGTATTAAATGTGTATATAAGAGGACAAAGTGGAGTTTACACTAATGCAAGAGATGCAAAAGGAAACTTTAATTTAGATAAATGGGTATCTGTGGTTGAGGCAGTAATTAACCTATTCGTTTCCATTATTTGTGCGAATGCTTGGGGGCTTTTTGGCGTGTATGTCGGCACAATCATATCGACTTTATTTTATGCTATTGCAAAACCACTAAAAACATATAGATTTTTATATGGAGAGAGCGTTGGTTGGTATTTTAAAGATTTTCTTAAGTATTTGATGGTTACAATTGTAGCAGGCGCATTGACTTATATGATGTCCATAAGGATTTTCTCGGTGGGTGTTAGCATTCCAACATTTTTATTAGCTTGTGTTGTAGTAGTGGTAATACCGAACGGCCTGTTTTATATGATTTTTAGAAAGAGTAGATATATGGGGTTACTAGTTAATAGGGCGAAGAGAATGGTTATGTATGTACTCGCTCATCTAAACTATCACAAAAAAAAGCTTTAAAACAGCCAAAACGGAACTGAAGGTCACAGTATCATTACGGTATCCTGGCCAAAGGTATTTTGGCTGTTTGAACATTGGTGCCTGTCACCATTAAGAAAGTCTTACAATATATTACAGAAACATTAAGTCTGCTAGAGGGCTATGAGATGCTCTGGAAATTAAGGAATCTGACTGAATGAGGCTGAAGAAGCTGGAATTTGCTGGAGAACAGCTGAATCAGCTAATTTTGCTAGAGAACGAGAGAGCTAGAGAACCATAAGCCAAAACCAAGAAGTAAAATTGTTCAATTGCAACACTGATGAGAAGGCGCGTGTGAAAGCATTCTTGTCGGCGTGGCAAAAAAAGAGGCCCGGAGAAAAACCGGAACCTCAAATTCTATTCTGTCCTCTTACTAAAGTATGTAAGGCACCAGAAGATTGTGGGATTGATAGACTACATATGTCTCCACATCCAGCACGTTTGAAATCTTTGTAAGCTCATTCGAGAAGAAGTTCAAAAGTGAAAGATCCTCCTCTTCAGAAAGAACAAGCTTTGCAATGAGATCGTAACGGCCCGTAACTACGGCAACAGATACGACTCCCCTGAGCGTCATGAACTCCTCAGCTTTCTTAGTCAACTCCATTGTAGAGAGCTTAACACCCATATAAATAACCTGAAGGCCGGGAACATACTCGGGGTCAACCATTCCCATAATCTTCAAAACTCCGTCCTCCAGGAGCTTGTTTGCCCTGCTTCTGACGGTATTCTCCGTAATACCCAGCTCATCGGCTATCACAGAATAGGGGCGCCTTCCATCCTGGAGAAGTTTAATAATAGCCTTGTTGGTGTCGTCAATTCTCTTTACCATAGTCATCTCCCTTTTTCTTAGATGAGGCCTTCTGCTTTGTACTTTTCAATTGTAGAGATTACTTCTTCTCCGATACGCAACAGGTTCTCTTCGCTGTTTGCACCGACATGGGGTGTGAATGTGACATTCTTACATCCAAAGAGTGGGTTCTCGCTTACAACAGGTGGTTCGGATGAGTATACATCTGTGCAGAACCATGAGAGAGAGCCGGACTCGAGAGCATCGGCAACTGCCTTTTCATCAACACACTTACCGCGTCCGGTATTGATGATGACAGGCTTATGGGTCATTTTTGAAATCAGGTCGGCATTTACCATCTTATCTGTCTCGGGAGTGAAAGGAAGATGCATGGAGATATAATCAGCATCCTTTACGGCATCCTCAAGGCTCATCATCTCGGCCAGATCCGACTTCTCCACATACTTATCATAAGCGACGACCTTCATACCAAAAGCATGTGCGCGCTCTGCGACCTTACGGGCAATATTGCCGATTCCGAGAAGACAGAGTGTCTTTCCGTAGAGTTCATGTCTCTTTGTCTTCTTTGCCCATTCGCCGTTCTTCATTGTTGAATCATAGAAGCATAGATTATTGGGCGTGCTGAGCATGAGGCAGAAAGCAAGCTCGGCAACTGCTATTGCAGAAGACTTCGGGGTATTTGTTGCGACAATTCCCTTCTCCTTGCAATACGAGAGGTCGATATTATCCATTCCGACGCCACCGCGGATGATAAGCTTCATGTTCTTTGCCTTGTCGATATATTCCTTTGTAGCCTTTGTTTTACTTCTAATGAGAACAACATCAGCTTCCCCAAGGCGTTCGATATCTGTAGTGACTTCCCCGAAGACGGAGAGTTTTTCAGCCAGTGATTTGTCAAATGCATCTGCAATGAGAATAACCATTTTTATGTAACTCCTTTATGGTTTCTTTAATAATACTTGTGTAGTATCACACCAGGATTGTGATATGTCAAATTATTTATTAAAAAAACAGGAAAACCGGTTATTTTTATCGTAAAAATTGCGCTTGTGCTTAATCAGAGCAGTTCTATCCTCTCTATATTCATCTGCTCTCTTCCACTTCCCTTCCACCAATTGATTTCAGGAGAGAAGACAACTGAAACTTCAGCACCGGGAATAAATTTATCCTCGCATTCCGCGTTCCACCATACTGACGGCCACACATATGAGCCGCACTCAAGCGAGAGGCGCATATACTTCGAGCTGTTTCCCATGTGGTAAGCCTCCCTTATTCTAGCCTTGGGAAGATAGAAGAGAACCCTCTGACTCTCCTGACCGAAAGGCTCGAAGACCTTGAGCGTCTCCCATACGCTTTTCTCCAGGTCTTCCGCCCCTATTACGGCATCGACATCAACACTATCCTCAACTTTCTCAGTCTCATCCATTGTGTCGATATAAGAATAGAGAAGAGATATAAACTCTTCCTTCTTTTCTTTGAGCATCCTCAGCCCCGCTGCAGCCTTATGACCTCCGAAATCTTCAAAGGAAGAAGAGAAGATGGCCAGAAAATCCCTTGCATTCCACGGGTCTTTGGCACGCATTGACCCGAAGACTATATCGTCGGCTGTCGCAAGAACTATCGCAGGAACCCCGTTCTCGTTGGCAAGCTTACTTGCTATCGAGCCGGTAAGACCACGCTGTATCGTCCCGTCCTCGACTATTATGAACTTTCCACCTGTTCTTTTGAGAGAGTCCTGAGCAAGCTCGCCCACACTCTCGAGTGCCGACTCTTCGCTCTTCTGTCTCTCTGTATTGAGAGATAGAAGCCTCTCTGTAAGTTCCTCCATTTCAGAGTATGAGGTTGATAGAAGAAGTGAAAGTGCTGTCTCGGGCTCCCCCATCCTTCCAGAGGCATTTAAAACAGGAGTAATCTTGAAGCTTACATTGCTGACGGTAAGGGGCTTGCCGATGAGATTCTGTTTAGACAAGAGGTACGAAAGTGTCTGTGGCGGGCGCTGTGAAAGGAGTTTAAGCCCCTTCTTCACTATGAGTCTGTTCTCGTCCGTGAGGGGCATTAAGTCTGCAACAGTACCTATCGCCTCAAGTACCTGGATTTCTTCAAAATCTTTTGTAAGTGACGCAAATGAATAAATAGAGGCACTTCTGAAGAGTGAGATAAGTGTCTCTATCTCAACCTGGCCGGAGGAGTATCTGGCAGAGCGGGAACGCATTGCAAGCTCGAAAAGAGTCTTCCCCCTTGTTGAAGGTATGACTCTCTCGAGTGTCGCTCTGAAGTCCTCGAGCGAAATATCGACGCCTTTTCCGAAAGCTTTTTTCAAGAGTACAAGCTCGGTATCTTTATCGAGTACTACTATCGGAGTATTTGACGAGAGCATTTCAAAGAGTGGGGAGGAATATAAGGATCCCTTTTCCTCTACTAAAAACTCATCACTGAGGCGCATTGTCTCAATAAGGTTTTCCATTCTTACGGCATCAATTCTGACAGTTCCGTTTCCAGGCTGTGCATGAAGCAGAATTACAGAGGAATTGAAGAGCGGAGTACGCGAGAAAAAGAGTGCCCAGCACAGTTTTGCGGCAACAGCACATCCGGCAAGCCCCGTAAATGGATACCCGATACCCTCGACTTTCGGGTCAAAGATTGCAACTGCAGGCGGAAGGCTCTCGAGTGGAAGATGATGGTCGAGTACGATAACATCCACCCCGTTTTTCTCCAGTAATCTTATTTCGTCTATTGCGCTTATGCCGTTATCGACAGTAATACAGAGGGTATAGCCACCGTCTATTATCTCCTTTGTTATCTCATCTGTCAGCCCGTAGCCCTCGTCCCCGTGGGGAAGTCGTGTCGAAACATATTTTGCTCCCAGCTTTTTAAGGCACTTGTACATAATTGCAGTTGCAGTTATGCCGTCCACATCCCTGTCGCCGAAAACAATGATTTTCTCCTGCTCTCTACCCTCGGATTCATCAAGGGCCTCATCTATACGTTCAACGGCAGAATAAACATCATCAACGGTAAATGGACTATGCTGATAGATAATATCATCCTCGAGGTAATATTTGACATCCTCCTCCTTAATTCCCCTTTCGGCCATGATTGTAGCGCTTAAAAGTGGAATATTGTACTTTTCATTAAGGCTTTGAGCGTACTCCAAATTGCATTCTTTAACTGTGATTTTCATATATAAAACTTATCCTTAACTAATTAAACCGGAAGAGAGCGTCATCAGCTTGACGGGAAAGACATAGCTCAGGCTCCTCATTAAATAGCGGCTTATGCGCCTGACAAAGCTCTCACTTATTCCGAATGAGAGTGCCTCCCCGATATTGCTCTCAGATACACGGAGTATGTATCTACGGGCATTGGGAGGAAGAATCAATTCTTGAGAAAGTGTATCACACGATGAGCATACGGCACTCGAGGAAACAGTCGAAAAGCCGAGAATTTCGTCTTCTTCATATTTTTTCCCGCACATCGGACAGGTCTCCCAGTCCCCGCTGAGTCCTTCTTCTTTTAAAAAGTGCGTCAGAAAATAGACAGCAACCTTATCAATATTCTCATCGTTAATGCTGTCGAGCGTGGATGTGTATAGGCTGTACACAGCACTCCCGGTGGATTTGGCCTTTATTACAAGTTCACTGAAAAGACTCACCCACCCGATTTTATCCGTGCTGTCCTTCACCCATTCGTGCTCACTGATTATCTCACTGTCCTTGAGAGATATCGCATTCTCGCTCTTCTTCTCTATCGAAAAGACACCCTCCCCATATAACGGGGCACGGTAGTTCTTTGCCCCCCGACCACTTCCATAGGCTGTGACTGTGATCAGGCCGTTATCTGGAGTAAGAATTGTAAGAGAGGCATTGCGCTCCCCTCTGTTCTCTCTCCTGATAATAATACCCAATGTCTTGCTGTCACGGTCCATAAGAGGAATATAACACAAAGAGAAGCAAGAAAGAACAGCAGAAATTAAAAACTGAGGATGTTAAATTAATTCGATATCCTATAGTTTAATCTGCAAAAAAGTCCCTCCGGTTCAAATCTTACCAGAGGGATAATTGAGTCACAACATCGGGATTAGATTATTTAGAAATTAACCTTTCCAACCAGCATAACTTCTGCCTGCCCCTTTTCATTGACAGCAGGAACCATAGCAAAAGAAGTACTTGCATAAAGAGCACTCGAAAGCCTCTTATTATAACCACTTGCGTAGGTAAAAGGTCTAATACATGTAAATATTCTGTTAGCAATCAAAGTTACATATCCGGCAACAGCTACAGTTGCTCCGATACCAGCACCTGTTGCATCAGTAGAAACC
>CAVFNE010000022.1:6400-20002 GCA_963623755.1 Muribaculaceae bacterium
CCGTAGAAGATGCAGCAGATAAAGCCCCACCTATAACAAGAGCATAACCTCCCAAATCTGCACAGAGGGCAATTGTTCCTCCTACTGTATCTCCCTGAATATAAGATCCAATACCACATCCAAGGACGAAATTAACAAGAAACGGTATAGTTCCACTTGATTTCTTTGTCTCAAAAATGGAATACTTCTGAGAATCTGAAAGATTAGCTGAATACTGCTGAACGGCAGCGACGGTAGACGCATTAAGCTTCTTGTCGATAAGATTCAGACAGCTTGTAAAATCATCGGCGAAAAGCGAACATGCGAAAAGACAGAACAGAGCAAAAATAACAATTATTTTCTTCATTTTTTTCTCCTTATTTAATAATCTTACCATACTCAATGTTGTATTAATAAACCTTGAATTGTTGATTTTCATACATATTTATTTTAGATTTATCAAATTTGCGGCCATTTTTATACAGAATGCATAATAATTAATGCAATTCATTGCTCTTCTATATTACGCCAAGTGTCATTATGATAAAGTAATGAAAAAGAAATGTATTGTCCTTCTCATTCTCCTCTCTCTGACGCTCTTATCCATAGGCGCAGAGATTACGCTGAGGGAAGATTTATTTTCGAGTGCAGAAGAGCTCGCGACCTTCAAAGCCGAAGAAGTAACAGAAAGCGACAGGGCCTACTTTGAAAACATGCGCACCTATCTTCTTGTCGGAGGACCAGGCAGTGCAATATGGGAGAACTTCGGGCACGCGGCGTTCGTCATCGAGCGCGACGGCTACCACACTATTGCATTCGACTACGGTATCTTCACATTCGACGAAACATTCATCCCCAACTTCATTTTCGGAAAACTCTACTATGAAGTCTGGGAAACCTATGCATTATATCGTATAAACAGTCTCGAGGAAGATGACAGAAGTGTATACCTCATTTCACTTGACCTGAACACCGACGAGAAGAAGGCACTCTACTCTTTTCTTGTCTACAATACAGAAGAGGAGAACAGAACATACCTCTACGACTATTTTTCAGATAACTGTGCAACAAGACTCCGTGACATCTATTCCTATGCCACCGGTGGTGATTTCGAAGCTTATCTCAAAGCAGAAAAATCAGATGAGACAATAAGAGAGAGCATCTCAAGATACCTCTCGCGCTCAACATTCTTTGCTGCATGGGGTATAAACTATCTCCTTGGTCCAGCTGTTGACGGCACTGTTTCTCAATGGGAGATGTGTTACCTACCGGATAATCTCATTGCCCGAATCGAAGAGTATCAAAACAGCACGAGGACTGTTATCTATGAAACTCAAAAGCGTGAAGAGACTCCGTCCTCCTGGTCACTGGAGTTTTACTCGCTTATCTTTGCCCTTGTTTTATCCTTTATTTCACTTCTTACTACACTCTCGAGAATACATAAACCGGGCGATATAATCCTCGGCGTTCTCTATACTATTTTCGGCATAATGAGTCTTACTCTCACATTCCTTGCTTTCTTCACAATTCATAATGTGACACACAATAACCTCAATATTGCACTCATTTCCCCCTTATGCCTTGTAGCAGGAGTGCTGCACTTCATGTCACTTTCAAAGAGCGGACGCAAGGAAAAGCCACTCTGCTTTGTTAACGCCGTTATGTTCCTTTTTGCCCTTCTCACAGTCCTTATCAGATTGATATTCAATACTGTGCTTATCCAATCTATATGGGCTACTGCCATCGTTGCACTGATTCTTTACGCTTCTGAAGCACTGCCGTACATAATCAAAACCTACATCAAAAGGTAAAAGGAAAGCCCGCGGAAAATGCGGGCCCGTGTAATCATAATGGATTGCTTCTTTTACTTGACAATCTTTGTTCCCATGTCGCCGTAGACAGCGTCATACAGGTTCTCAGGATCTGTTACAATACCTGTATTTCCCGTTGATGATACGAAGTCCTTGAGCGCCTGAATCTTCGGAAGCATTGATCCCGGGGCAAAGTGTCCTTCACGGATGAACTCATCAGCTTCATCTATTGTCATCGAATCGAGCTTTCTCTCGTCCGGTTTGCCATAGTTGAGGCATACCTTTGGGACTGCTGTAGAGATAACAAACATATCTGCATTGAGGTCCTTTGCAAGCATTGCAGCTGCAAGGTCCTTGTCGATTACAGCCTCACGTCCCGAAAGCGTTCCGTCAGCATTTCTTACAACTGGAATTCCACCACCGCCTGCTGCAATTACGATAATACCGTTATCGAGAAGGCATTTAATTGTCTCAAGCTCGATGATTGAAACAGGCTTGGGGGAAGCTACAACACGCCTGTAGCCCCTTCCGGCATCCTCTACGACACTCCAGTTATCCTTTGTCTTATGCTCCATAGCGACTTCTTCACTCATGAATGACCCGATAGGCTTTGTCGGCTTCCTGAATGAAGGATCATCATCCTTTACCTCAACCTGTGTAACGACTGTGACAATGTTTTTGTCCACTCCTTCCTTCACCATCTGGTTGTCGAGTGCCATCTGAAGCTGGTACCCGATTGCGCCTTGGGTGTCGGCAACACAGCTGTCGAGAGGAACGGTATGGAGTTCACTCGATGCAATTTCTGCACGACGGAGAATATATCCCACCTGAGGGCCGTTACCATGTGCAATCACAACTCTGTTTCCGGCCTTCACAAGACGTGCTATATGATAAGCTGTCTTTGAAGCTGCTTCATATTGGCTCTTAACCGTGACATGCCTGCTGTCTTCGATTAGAGAATTACCACCTATTGCTATTACAATTAATTTTCCGCTCATTTTTAACTTCCTTTTTAGAGAGAATAACACATCTGCAACAAAATGCAACAATTTTAAAGGTCATATTAAAAATAAACTCAATTTCCCTGTCACTTCATTACGTTTCTTTTTTTTTGTATTATATTACCCTGTTAGAGGACTTTTTATGGACGATAAATATACAGAGGACACATTTTCCGGCATCCCGGTACTGATGTTGAGGGAGAGACCTCTCTTTCCGGAGACACTTACAACCCTCATGATTGCAAGACCCTATGACTTGAGGGTCATAAACTGGGCTGTCGAGCATGACGGCTACTTCGTGGCTGTCCTTCAGGATAATGATGATGAGAATTCGATGAGAAAAGTTGGAACACTTGTCAAGATTTCCAAATTCATCAGACTCCCGAACAACTGCATACATCTTTTCACAACTACAGTCAAAAGAGTAACCATCACTTCTCTTGATAAAACTTCTACTCCCTACTTTGCTTCAGGAGAAACTCTTTTTGACAAACGGGGCCAGGCAAAGAGTCTCCAGCCATATACAAGGATTCTGAAAGACCTTGTATCTTCAATGAGTAAGAGTGGTATCTTCAATTTTATAACAGACGTCAATATTACCAATTTCGACAGTCCGGAAGCTGCATGCTGGTATGCTTCCTCCGCTCTTGTTTCAGCCCCGAAGGAATTTTTACAGGAAATACTAGAAGAAACTGACGTAAAAAAGAGAATTACTTCCCTCACGGCTTATATATCGGGCGAGAAGGAGATTCTCGAGAAAGAGGAAGAGGTGAAAAGGGCCTTCATCGACAGGGTGAAGAACAGAAATAAGGAAGCCATAATCAGAGAGCAGATCAGGGCGCTCAACGCCGAGCTGGGGAATGTAGTTGCAACAGAACGTGACAAAGGAGGCGCTAAAGGCGATATCTACGAGCGAGCGGCAGCAAAGGCACTTCCTGCAGAGTACAGAGACACTGTCAACAAGGAACTCGAGAAGCTTAATTCCCTCGATGCGATGAACCCCGAATATATGTTGACAAAGCTCTACATAGAGACAATTCTGGATCTCCCCTTCTCCTTTGAAGAGAAGGCACCTTCCTACTCCATCGTTAGCGTTAAGGAGCAGCTGGAGAAAGACCACTACGGCATGAAGGAGGTAAAGGAGAGAATTGTAGAGTTCCTCGCATCCCGTCTCAAAGCCGGAAACAGCAAGGGAGCCGTCATCTGCCTCTACGGTCCTCCGGGGGTGGGAAAGACAAGTGTCGGGGCTTCAATTGCCGGATCTCTGGGACGCAAATTCTACCGCTTCAGTGTAGGAGGAATGAGGGACGAAGCCGAGATAAAGGGCCACAGACGAACTTATGTAGGCGCAATGCCGGGTAAACTTATACAGGCTATGAAGAGTACAGGCGTGACCGACCCAGTCATTCTCATCGACGAGATAGACAAGATGGGAGAGGGGCACCGCGGGGACCCTGCCAGTGCACTTCTGGAAGTTCTCGACCCCGAGCAGAACTCAGATTACAGGGACTTCTATCTGGATTTACCCTATGACCTATCACACGTTCTATTCATCGTGACAGCCAACGACATATCCCAGATACCAAGACCACTGTTCGACAGAATGGAGATAATCGAGATGAGTGGCTACACTCCACTTGAGAAACTCCATATTGGAAAAGATTATCTTATTCCCGACCTTCTGAAGAAGAACGGACTTGATAAGAAAGAGTTCAAGATTGACGACAAGGCGCTCTCGAGGGTAGCAGAGGAATATGCACGTGAAGCCGGAGTGAGACAATTCAAGAATGAACTGGATAAGATAATGCGTAAGGCAGCACTCAAGATTCTTGAAACACCCGATGGAGAAGAAAAGGTCCAGATAAAGGTTAAGGAGAAAGACCTCAAATCATACCTGGGTCTTCCACCATTCCCTTCAGACAGAATTGTCGTTGCAGATACTATCGGTATGGCAATGGGCCTGGCATGGACTCAGATGGGTGGAGATGTAATTCCTGTCGAGGCTGTATCTATTCCCGAGAAGGGGGAGATGAAGGTCACAGGACAGCTTGGGGACGTGATGAAGGAATCGGTCTCGATTGCATTCTCGTCAGTCAAACATGAAGCATACCTCAGGGGCCTTGATTTAACTTACTTTACCAAGAACTCGGTACACCTCCACTGTCCTGAAGGTGCTGTCCCTAAGGATGGCCCGAGTGCCGGCATAACGCTCTTTACGGCACTATGGAGCATGTACCGCGGCATTCCTGTGAAGAAAGCGCTTGCTATGACAGGAGAACTTACCCTCACTGGCAAAGTCGAGGCTATCGGTGGCCTTAAGGAGAAGATTCTCGGAGCAAGAAGAAACAATATCCGGGAAATCATTATTCCTGAAGATAACATAAGGGACCTCGAGAAACTTGATGAGGAAGTGAAGGGAGATGTTATCTTCCACACAGTCAGGACAATTCTGGATGTCATCAGGATAGCTTTCCCCTCCGAGACAAGCGAAAGACTTAATAAGAGCGAACTGGAAAGGGTCAATAAACAAATAACAGAGAAGGAAGAGGAAGAGAAACAGAATGCCCTTACTCTACAGGCCGAAGCCTTCTCGAAGGCGTTCAGGTGGCAATAGAATTACTATCCCCCGCGGGAAACAGCGAAAAACTGGAAACAGCATTCAACTTCGGAGCCGATGCGGCCTACATGGGATTGACGAAATTCTCTCTCAGGGCTAATGCGGGAAACTTTTCGTCAGAAGAACTTGAGAAGGTAAAGAAAATAAAAAAGAAAAGCGGAAAGAAGCTCTTCTGCACGATGAATATACTCTTCAAGCAGAACCAGATTGAGGCCTTGGAGAGCATGAAGGACGAAATTGCCTCTTGGCCCTTCGATGCATTCATCGTCAGCGACATAGGTGCCGTTCCCTTCTTCCAGAAGAACTTTCCGTCAATCGAACTACATCTCTCGACTCAGGCAAGCTGTATAAACAGTGAAAGCGCGAAGATGTACCGCGATATCGGCTTCAAGCGTATAATACTGGGGCGTGAAGCCTCCCTCGATGATATAAAGAGAATAAAAGATAGAGTTCCGGAGCTCGAGCTCGAGGCCTTCGTTCACGGGGCAATGTGCATGGCATATTCGGGACGGTGCATACTCTCGGCAGCCCTTACCGGACGCAGTGCCAACCGTGGTGACTGCTCACACACATGCAGATGGAACTATCGTTTGATGGCACTCGAAGAGGAGGAGAGAAAAGGCCGCTACTTTCCAATCGAGGAAAATGACGGCTATACAACAATCCTTTCGTCAAAGGATTTATGCATGATAGACCATGTTGACGAGCTTGTGAATGCAGGCCTGGATTCACTCAAGATTGAAGGAAGGATGAAGAGCATTTATTACGTCGCCGTTGTAACAAGAGCTTACAGAAAGGCCATCGACAAGAAGCCGGGATGGGAAGACTACAAGAGAGACATTTATGACGTGTCACACAGGGAGTACACTACAGGCTTTTTCTATGCATCCGATCCATTCGAAACAAAGGCCGAGGTTTCATTACCCACAAGCTACGGATATGAGCGCAACTACATGTTCCTCGGAACAATTGGAGAAAAGAAGGGGGACGGTATCTATGAAATAAAGTGCAAAAACCATATTGCAATTACAGATGAGCTCGAGTTCATAGGCCCGGATGTGCCACTTTTGAAAAGCCGAGGCTACACACTCCTCGACGAGAACGGCTTTCCACTCGTGCAGCTCGACCATATGAAGACTGGATATATAAAAACAGATCTTCCACTTGAAGAAGGCTACATAATCCGTAAGCTTTCAGATATAAAATACTTGTAGGTGAAAAAGTGAAAAAGAAACTATTAACGCTGGTATTGCTACTATCAACAGTTGCTGTCCTTTCGGCATATACAGACAGCTACAGCATATATTCCAATTCAGAGTGGGATGCGCTCTTGAGAGCGATTAAAGAAAACAAAGCCGCCAACGAGGTTGAAAGTATATATAACAAATATACATCAACTACCCTCTCGGATGTCGAGACAGCACGCGCCGAATACAATATGGTCCGCTATTATATGGATAACGACAACAAAGACAAGGCTAAGGAGCACTTTAAAAAGCAGGAGGAGGCAGTAGAGAGACTCAGCGGGGACAACAGCGTATTGGCTGACATTTCAAGAGCAGATTTGAAGAGCTCGGATTACTACATCTCCGGTGACATGTTTACCGGCATGGAAAACAGCTCGCTGACAAAGAAGCTTCTCGAAAATTATCCTGACGAAGTGTGCGTCATAATTACCAATGCATGGCGACTTATCTACACACCCCAGATTGCAGGAGGGTCGAACAAAAATGCCATCAAAATCCTCACTCCCCTTCTCTCCCTCGTCAATACACTGAGCGAAGAAAACAGATATTCGCTCTACGGAGCTCTTGCCTATGCCAGCTATAACAGGCATGATTACACAGAGGCGAAAAAGTTTCTCTCAGAAGCCTTGAACATATATAACGGAGAGATAACTCTTCTGGAACTTAAGGAGAAACTTGATAAAAAGTGAATATATACCTGAGCATTGTTGCATACCTCACCCTCATATTTGGTCTGTGGCTTCTTATATGTACTTCTCTCAATGCAATACGTTTCCACACAATCAACAGCAGAGGGAAAAAACACATTCTCAAAGATAATCCATTGGTATCTATAATAATTCCGGCACGTGACGAGGAGAAAAATCTTCCTACCCTTCTCGAGAGTATGATTCACCAGGAATACAGAAATATCGAAATTCTTGTAGCCGACGACCGTTCGAGTGACAGGACGTGGGATATAATCCAAGAATACGAGAAGAAGGACAGCAGAGTCAAAGGCTACAAAACAGTCGAAAAGAAGTACTCGAAGCACGGCAAGATGAATGCAATGCTGAATATCATCCCAAATGCGAAGGGCAAATACCTTTTATGTACCGATGCGGATACAAACCACGGTAAAAAGAGTGTTCTCAATGCCCTCAAAATCATGGAGAGTCAGAATCTCGATATATTCTCAGGCTTTCCTGCAGAGTATTCATCTTCGTATGCTGCCAGAACAATTACTGCAAGTATGGTTTTTTCCAATGTATGTATCCCCCACTTCATCTTCAATACACTCCACCTTTCATCCTTTGCAATAGGAATTGGCCAGTTCATCATGATGAAGAAATCATCATATGACGAATGTGGAGGGTATAGTAAGCTCGACGGCGAAATCTGCGACGATTTGGGAATAATCAAACTCTTTTTGAAAAAGAGAAAGAATTATGCCTTTACAACCCTCTCCAATGATGTTTCCTGTAGAATGTATGAAACGGGGAAAGAGGCTTTCAGAGGCATCGAGCGCTCGCTGGCGGGAGTATTTCCCCCTTCATTGTGGCTCTTTCTTCTACTGCTAGTCGTTGTTGCAATTCTCATTACCGTGTCTTATGCACCTCTCTGGACGCCATTATTCCTCGCTTTCTCAAGGCTCGATCTGTTATGTGTTGCACTTATCGGCTGGACGGCAATTAATATAAGCTGGTTCAGCGCCGGAAAGGCATTGAAGTTCCGCTCTTCCACGTCTCTCTCGGGAGTACTATCCATCACATTTATATGTGCAATGTACCTCCACAGCGTATACACCAGAATGAAAGGGAAGAAATTTATATGGAAAGGAGATGAACTTTAAGTTAAACTTGAACAAAAGGAGCAGAAAATGACTACTCACGAAGAACTCAAGAATGAAATTGATATTTATCTTAAGGAAAACGAAAAGTTCACAGAGAAATGCATAAAATCTTCTTCAACCAAGGCTCGTAATGCACTGAGCAATATCATGAAACTGGCAAAGTTAAGAAGATCTGAAATTCTTGAAGAAAAAGAAAAACTCAATTAAGACTTTTCTCCTCTGTTAACCCCCATGGATTGTCCACGGGGGTTTACTTTTTTGTTATCTCAAGCTCTCGAGAAGCGCAATGTGCTCGCGGCTCTTCCTGATTATCTCTTCAAACTCCGCCTTCTTTCCTCTCTCCTTCTCGACAGCCTCCGGCTTTGCGTGAGAAATAAAAGCTTCGTTCCCCAGTTTTTTGTTGGACGAAACAAGGTTAGCCTCAGCCTTAGCTTTCTCGGCCGTAAGTTTCTTTATCTCGCCCTCGATGTCGATGGCGTCACGCAGAAATATAAATGCCTCGAATCCCTGGCCGTGTGCCGGGAACTGGTTAGATACATCCTCTTTCCCTTCTTCATCGATGATGAACACAGAGGAAGATATGAATGTAGAAATCGCATCACTCTCACTCTTTATAAGGGAAATGTACTTATTGTCCTTATCAGGCCGGAGGACAACCTTAATCTTCTTCTCCGGTCCGATTGAAAGAGAGCTTCTCGCTGCGCGCACAACCCTTACGATATCCATAAGATAGCTGATTGCCTCCTCAGCTTGCTTGTCTTCCCATTCTTTCTTTTCTTCAGGATATGACTGGACGATAACATCACCCTTGTGGTTGGGAAGCTTCTGATAGATTTCCTCTGTTAAAAATGAGAGGAAAGGATGCATCATCCTCATCGAGATTTCAAGAACATCCATAATGATGGATACAATTCTATCCTTCTCCTCATCATTACCCCTGAGGAGTCTGTTCTTACCGGCTTCAATATACCAATCGCAGAAATCATTCCAGAAGAATGAGTAAACGGCATTTGCTGCTTCATTGAAATGATAGCCGTCCATCGCACTGTTGATTGTCGCCAATGCATCATTGAGTTCAGCGTAAATCCATCTGTCGAAGAGACTATACTCCGAGCGCGGTACTGTAACAAGTTCTCTGCCCTCAAGGTTCATAAGTAAAAATCTTGTAGCATTCCAAATCTTGTTGGCAAACCTTGAACCAAGACGGAATGAGGACATATCTATCTGGACATCCTGGCCCTGTGCTGCAAGATAGCAGAGTGTGAACTTTGTTGCATCTGCTCCATACTCGGCAATTACCTCCAGCGGGTCTATGCCGTTACCAAGGCTCTTACTCATCTTTCTGCCGTGAATATCTCTCACCAGTCCCGTTATTACAATATCTTTAAATGGAGCAACTCCCAGAAACTCTTCACTCGCCATAATCATACGGCTAATCCAGAAGAATATGATGTCGTATGCCGAAACAAGGGTATTGGTCGGGAAGAACTTTCTGTAGTCTTCTGTATTATCGGGCCAGCCGAGAGTGCTGAAAGGCCAGAGCCATGAGCTGAACCATGTGTCGAGAACATCACTGTCCCTCTCAAGATTACGGCTCTTACACTTCGGACACTCATCAGGATCTGTGCGCGAGACAATCATTTCTTTGCAATCTTTACAATACCATACAGGAATTCTATGTCCCCACCACAGCTGACGGGAAATACACCAATCCTTGATGTTCTCCATCCAATGTAGGTATGTGTTCTCCCATCTCTTCGGGTAGAATACAATTTCTCCATTCTTCCAAGCCTGGATTGCCTTGTCGGCCATAGAGCGCATACGGACAAACCACTGCTCTGATAGATAGGGCTCGACTACTGTGTGACAGCGGTAGCAATGTCCCACATCATGGTTGTAGTCTTTCTCTTCAACAAGGTATCCACCATCTCTCAGGTCCTCAATAACAAGCTTTCTTGCTTCTATTGCACTCAAGAGCCTGTATTTTTCAGGGCATACCGAGTTGAGAGTACCATCGGGATTGAGAATGTTTATCGGCTCCATATTATGTCTCTTGCCGCATTCCCAGTCATTGGGATCGTGGGCAGGAGTAATCTTCACCATACCAGTTCCGAACTCTTTCTCGACAAAATTGTCTGCAATAATCGGGATTTCTCTATCGGTGAGAGGAAGACGGAGTTTCTTTCCGACTACTGCTGTATAGCGCTCGTCACTCGGGTTGACTGCAACTGCAGTATCACCAAACATTGTCTCTGGGCGTGTTGTCGCAACTGTAATCCATCCCGAACCGTCAGAATAAGGATACCTCACAGAGTAGAGTTTACCCGGAACATTCTCGTACTCGACTTCATCATCTGCAAGTGCAGTACCACAATGGGGGCAATAGTTTACAAGGTAGTTGCCTTTATATATAAGGCCTCTCTCATAAAGTGTTACAAAAGCCTCCCTGACGGCACGGCTGAGCCCCTCGTCCATTGTAAAGCGTTCGTGGTCCCAGTCACATGAACACCCCAGCTTCTCCAGCTGGCTCTTGATTATATCGTGATGTTTTTCCTTAACAAGCCATGTACGCTCTAAAAACTTCTCGCGCCCGATATCCTGACGCCTCAAGCCTTCTTTTGCAAGTTGCCTCTCGACAACATTCTGTGTTGCAATTCCTGCATGGTCTGTTCCCGGAACCCACAGTGTCGGCAAGCCCTTCATTCTCTTATATCTGACGATAATATCCTGAAGGTTATTATTGAGGGCATGACCCATGTGAAGAACACCTGTGACGTTCGGTGGCGGCATAACAACAGAGAAATGTCCTTCTCCCTCACGAGGAGCGAATTCGCCCTTCTCTTTCCACTCACTATAGATGCGGTCTTCAAAATCCTTTGGATTATAAGTCTTGCTCAGCTCAACAGCTTTCATAAAATTTCCTCCACTTGTAATGGAGGAAATTCTAACAAATTAAACCATTCGGTACAATTGTTTTAATCAAGAGAAGTCTCATCAACGGGGGCTACTTCCGTCACTTCCAGTGGCTGGAGGCCCTTTATCGAGATATCTACATTGTATCCTTTATTGTCCAGGTACTGTAAAATCTCCTCCAGTGAATAGTTATCAAGACTTTCCTTATTTGATACATATCTAACATTCTCACTCTCTGCATTCACGTTGAACGATGGCAATATATCGCTTGTCTCACTGCTGTTTGTTCCGAAAAGAACAAATGCTCCAACAAATATAAATGTTGCAGCAGCTGCAGAGGCAATCATCGTGGGAACTCTCATCTGAATGCGACGGCGGAAGAAACTGATTTTATTTCCATTCGAGAAAAACTTATTGTCAAGCTTCTTGAAAATGACATCCTTGTTTCTCTCCAAGGCAGCAGAAGAAAACGTGTCACTTTTAATAGTTTTGTCGAGAGTTCTCATATTGCCCAATATATTGCGACATGTTGCGCAGTGTTCAAGATGTTCCTCAACCTGTGTTCTGTACGGCTCTTTCAGTTCCCCGTCCATATAAGCCGACAGCATCTGCAAATCAATACACATCCTTATCCTCCACAGATAAAAGGCTCTCGAGCTTTCTTCGAGCTCTGTGAACCCTCACCTTCACATTAGTTTCGGAAATTCCAAGCACCTTTCCGATTGCCTTATAGTCCAAATCCGAGTACTCCTTGAGCTGTATTACAAGCTTCAGGTTCTCGGGAAGCGACTCGATGGCCTTCCGGACTCTCTTCTTCTCCTCCTCTTCGATGACAGAGCGCGTAAAGTCGACATGACTTGCCGTCTCACTCTCAGGCATCTTTCTCACCTTCTCAACAAGCTGCAAATCCCTCTTGTTGCGCTTCAGGTGATTAAGAGCAAGGTTTTTCGTCACTCTCAGGAGCCAGTATTTTGCATCATCCATGCCCGGAAAGCTCATATTCTTTACAAAGAATCTTTCAAAAGCTTCCTGAACAAGGTCCTCGGCAATGTCCTGGTTGTACACGATGTGCATTGCAACCTGCACTAAGAGAGTGTAATTCTCATCGTATACTTTCCTGAAATCGTCCCTGTTGGTACTTTTTATTTCCATCTTACTAACAACTTCTCCGAGCCAAAGGTTACACTATTTTTTCAAGAATTGCACCCGAGGGTGTATCTTTCACAGTATATCCTCTCATAAGTAGTTCATTTCTTATCTCGTCAGCCCTTGCCCAGTCTTTGTTTTTCTTGGCCTGAGCACGCTCCTCTACGAGCTTCCACTCCTCGTCTCCCCCGACCTTTGCGCTTTCTTTTTTTTCGATTTTTTCAAGTCCAAGGCCGAAAACAGAGTCAAAGGTATAGACAAGCGAAAGTTTTTCCTCAGAAGAGAGAGAGTTATCCTTCATCATCGTCCACATCACGGCAAGAGCCTCGGGAGTCTTCAGGTCATTGTTTATGGCTTCTCCAAAACTCTCAAGGTACCCCTCTGCCTTATCGGAAAGCACTGTCTCTTTTTCATCTTTTTTGAGCCCGCTGACAATAGAGAAGAGTTTTTCCCTTGCGCTTTTTGCATGATCCAGGGCCTCCCAGCTGAACTTAAGCTGTGTGCGGTAGTGACCGCTGAGGCAGAAATAGCGGTAATCGAGTGGGTTATAACCGTGTTCGACAACAACAGGAAGAGTCAAGAACTCTCCGCTTGACTTACTCATCTTCCCCTTATCATTGAGAAGGAATTCTCCATGGCACCAATAGTTGACCCACTTAGAGCCCGTTGCAGCCTCACTCTGGGCTATCTCATTGGTATGGTGGACAGCAATTGCGTCGATACCTCCGCAGTGAATATCGAAATGAGGCCCGAGATACTTCATACTCATTGCCGAGCATTCGATATGCCACCCCGGATATCCTCTTCCCCAGGGGCTGTCCCACATCATTGCCTGCTCGCCGAACTTCGAGTTGGTAAACCACAGAACAAAGTCCTTGGGGTTGCGCTTATTGCCGTCAACCTCAATTCTTGCGCCGCTCATCTTCTCGTCCTGGCTCTGACCGGCAAGCTTGCCGTAGTCGGAAATGGTATCTATCGAGAAGTAAACATTCCCGCCGGCGGTATATGTGTGGCCCTTCTCCTCAAGCACCTTTATAAGATTGATCATATCCTGTAT
>CAVFNE010000023.1:0-19481 GCA_963623755.1 Muribaculaceae bacterium
CATCTGCTCTTACAAGAGTTGAGTTGATGAGCGCAAAGCGCAGTGCATCGGCACCATACTCATTGACGACATCCATCGGGTCTGTGTAGTTGTGCTTGCTCTTACTCATCTTCGAGCCGTCTTCAGCAAGTACTATTCCCGATACGATACAGTGCTCGAATGCAGGCTTACCGAAGAGTCCTGCAGCAAGAACAGTCAATGAATAGAACCATCCCCTTGTCTGGTCAAGGCCTTCATTGATGAAGTCTGCAGGGAACAGCTGATCCCAGTTATCCCTGTTCTCGAATGGATAGTGCTGCTGGGCATAAGGCATGGACCCTGATTCAAACCAGCAGTCGAAGATATCGGGAATACGGCGCATTGTGCCCTTCCCGTCAGGACTGGGCCATGTGAGCTCGTCCACAAAATGCTTATGAAGGTCATCTACCTTCTGACCGCACTTCTTCTCGAGCTCTTCAACAGACCCTATCACCTCAATGTAGTCGGAGCCGTCACACTTCCAAACAGGAATCGGGTTACCCCAGAATCTGTTACGGCTTATAGCCCAGTCTCTTGCACCCTCAAGCCATTTACCGAAGCGTCCGTACTTGATATGCTCTGGTACCCATGTAATCTGGTCGTTACATTCAAGCATTGTCTTCTTGATTTTCTGTACATCGACAAACCAGCAACTCATCGCCTTGTAGATCAAAGGCTTACCGGTGCGGTAGCAGAAAGGATAAGAGTGGAGATAGTTCTCTCTCTTTACAAGCTTCCCGTTAGCCTTGAGCCATTCGATAATAGGCTTATCTGCATCCTTTACGAACATACCCTCCCAGAGAGGAACTTCGCCTGTGAACTTACACTCTTCATCGACAGGGCATACTACAGGAACAGATGGAAGCTTATTTTTCATTGTCTTGTAGTCGTCCTCACCGAAGCCTGATGCTGTGTGGACAATACCACATCCATCTTCGACTGTGACGTAATCTGCCGTCACTACCTGGAAGGCTCCCTTATCCTTGAGAGAGGCGAAGAAAGGCATTAGAGGCTCATACTTCATGCCGACAAGGTCTTTACCCTTGACTGAGCGTACAATTTTACATCCCTTCCCGTCCTTGTAGTATTTCTTAAGGAGATTCTCAGCTAGGTAATAGTGTGCCCCATCCTCATCGTCCTCAACCTCCACATAGTCAATGTCTTCACCCACAGCCAAGGCAAGGTTTGAAGGAAGTGTCCACGGCGTTGTTGTCCAGGCAAGGAAGTAGCTGTTTTCTGTTCCGTCAATCTTGAAGCGTACCGTTACAGCCTGGTCCGTTACATCTCTGTATCCTCCGAGAGATACCTCCATGTTTGAAAGTGGAGAAGCAAGAAGCGGTGAATACGGCAGGACATTATAGCCTTCGTAGATAAGCCCCTTCTCGTAGAGTGTTTTGAAGGCCCACCATACAGACTCCATATATGCCTTATCCATTGTTCTATAGCCGTTATCGAAATCGACCCAGCGTCCGGTGCGTGTAATAGCTTTCTTCCACTCCGAAGTATACCTGAGGACTATCGAGCGGCATTCTTCATTGAACTTACCCACTCCATACTCCACGATATTGCTGTGTCCCGAAACTCCGATAGTCTTCTCCATCTCGGCTTCAACCGGAAGTCCGTGGCAGTCCCATCCGAAGCGTCTTACGACCCTCTTTCCCTTCATCGATTGATAGCGGGGAATAGCGTCCTTGATAGTGCCGGGTAATATATGACCAAAATGAGGAAGTCCCGTTGCAAAGGGAGGTCCATCATAGAAAACAAATTCATTATCCTTCGCTCGGGATTCGACGGATTTCTTATAAATCTCATTCTTATCCCAGAATGCCAGAACTTTCTCTTCTTCCTGAGGAAAGTTAACCTTATTATTCACAGGTTCAAACATCTCGGTTTCTCCTATATTTTTCCTTTCAATTGTAAGGTTTTGTACTGCATTTCTTCAAGGGGAGGAAGAGCTCTTCTATGGCAAAATGGAAAACTGCTGTGCATCCGCATCTTCTTGTATAAAGCACCCGTTGACTTAGTTATTATTGCCGGAATTTTCACCGTTCACGGCTTTGATGCTACAGTTTGAAAATTTCCCTCATAAAATGTGAGAAAGTTGAAGAAACTCCCTCATAAAATGTGAGAAAATTAAAAAAACTCGCTCATAAAATGTGATTTATCCCTACACAGGCGGAGATTACTGCTTTATAATAGAGAATATGTATCTCAAAAGAAAGATTGATGACTATCTCGTTACTTGGGCTAAAGATGAAGAGAGAAAACCGCTTATAATCAAAGGAGCGCGACAGATCAGGCAAGACAGAGGCTGTCCGTCATTTTGCAAAACGCTACGAAAATTTTATTGAAATCAATTTTGCTCTGGAACCCAAATATAAGACGATATGTAATGACGGGTATTCATCCTCAAGCATAATTTCGAATATCTCCGTGATAAATCCATCATTCAAGTTTATTGAACATAAAACACTTATCTTTTTCGATGAAATCCAGGACTATCCTGAGCTGGCAACTTCCCTGAAGTCTTTCAATGAAGACAGGAGATTTGATTGCATTTGTTCCGGTTCGATGCTTGGAATCAATTATAGCCGCATCGAGAGCAACAGTGTAGGAAATAAATCAGAGTACATTCTTGAATCCCTAGACTTTGAAGAGTTTTTGTGGGCAAAAGGTTACGACGAGTCTATCAGTGAAGAGCTTTTATCATATATTGAGGAAAATAAGCCTTTCTCGGCGCCGTATTTTGAAACATTCACTAGGCTCTTTACTGAATATTGTATAATCGGCGGTATGCCGCGCTTTGTGGCAACATACATAAAAAAAGCAACATTTGAAGGCTCACTTGATCTGCAGAAGGAGCTCCTGTCGGATTACAAAGAGGACATAAAGAAGTATGTAGAAGGCCTGGACAAAATGCGTGTCCTCAATGTCTATGAAAATATTCCCGCACAGCTGGCAAAAGAAAACAAGAAGTTTCAGATTTCTAAAATTGCAAGCGGAGCAAGATTTCGAGAATACTGGGGATGCGTGGAATGGCTGGATAGTGCGGGGTTGATTAATGTATGTTACTCCCTTAATGCACCCTGTCTTCCGATTAATGGCAACTATGATCAATCAAAATATAAAATATATCTTAAAGATACGGGGCTTCTTGTCGCATCTCTTGATGAGGAGAGTCAGGAAGACTTGAGGGCAAACCGTAATATGAACGTATACAAAGGTGCACTCTACGAAAACGCAATAGGCGAGAGTCTCGTCAAACAGGGTTACCATCTCTTCTATTACAAAAGAGAGAATTCTACGCTGGAAGAAGATTTCTTTCTCAGGACTAAGAAATCACTCGTTCCGATTGAAGTAAAGTCTACAAATAATACATCAAAGTCTCTCTCCACATTGATATCAAGTGATAGGTATGAGGATATAACCACGGGAATTAAGTTTGTTAACGGAAATATAGGGTATAACAATCACATACACACTTTTCCTCTTTTCTGTTCTTTCCTTCTGAAGCGCTATCTTGCCGCAGTTGATTTTTAATCCGGCCTGTTGTTGATTTTGCCTTTTCTATGTATAGCGAAAATAATTCCACAGCTCAAAAAAGAGCTCTTCTTTGCCAAAAGGAAAAACTGTGCTACATTCGTCCTATGTTGTATAAAGCACCAGTTGACTTAGTACGTATTGCCGAGATTTTCACTTTCCACGGCTATGACCTCTATCTTGTAGGAGGAGCAGTCAGGGACTATGTATTGGGCCGTGAGAACAGCGACTACGATTTGACAACTTCAGCGCTCCCAGACGAAGTGAAGGCAATGTTCAGAGCAACAATCAACACAGGAATTAAACACGGGACTGTTACTGTTATTTACAACCATCATCACTATGAAATAACAACATTCCGTACCGAAGGAGATTACTCCGACTCCCGCCATCCCGACAGCGTGACATTCGTGCGCTCTCTTGACGAAGACTTAAAACGCAGGGACTTTACAATCAACGCCCTGGCTGTGAATATACTCACCGGCGAGATTATCGACCGCCACGGGGGAATCGAAGACCTAGAAAAAAAGACAATAAGGGCAATAGGAGAGCCTGAGGAGCGCTTTAAAGAAGACGCACTCAGGATGCTCCGCGCATGCCGGTTTTCCTCCAAACTCAACTTTGATATCGAGGAAGAGACGCTGCTTTCAATTAAGGATTTACACAAAAACATAGAGAAGGTATCGGTTGAGAGAATAAAGGACGAAATTGACAAACTTCTTCTCTCTCCCTACCCGACAAAGGGATTGAGGTATATGACTCAAACGGGACTCTGGAATACCATCATGCCTGCTATAGAGCTTAGCAAGTCGACCCTCTCCTCTCTCGAGAGGGCAAAAAAGATGGCTCTACCCTTAGAGGCCTTGTATACCGTACTATTTGCCTATACAGACGAAAAAAGAAGAGTAAATATCCTCAATACACTAAAAGCATCAAATAAGGAAAAAAAACTCGTTCTTCTCCTCTCCTCCAGTTTCGATCCAGATACCTCCATCCGCGACGGAGAAACGCTGAGACGGAGAATAAAAAAAGTCGGAAAAGAGAATGTAGAACTTTTGATAAAAGTGAGAAAAGCATTGGGAAAAGAAGACCCCGATTACGACAAAGCCATTCTCGAAGAGAAGGAAAAGAATCCACCATTATCGATTAAAGATCTCAAGATAAACGGCAGCGACCTTTCAGCAATTGTAAGGCCTGGGCCGGAGATGGGGAATATACTCAATACACTACTGGAGGATGTGATAACAAATCCCTCCCTTAATGAAAGAGAGGTACTATTAAGAATGGCAGAGGAGCTCTCTACTCCCTGTTTCTGATTTCCTCTGTGTTGTTGGGCTCCAAGCCGAGGTGGATTAAGGCTTCCCTCGCCGCATTCTGCTCTGCATGTTTTTTGCTCTTTCCGTCAGCCGGGCCGTAAGTCTTTCCTTCAACCTTAACTGTAACGGAGAAAACCTGGTCGTGGTCCGGGCCACTCTGAGACACAAGCGTATACTCGGGAACTCTTCCCTTCCTCTTCTGGTAATATTCCTGGAGTTTGGTTTTATAGTCCTTGTAGCTGACTTTGTTACGCAGAACCTTCTCTATCTGGGACGGTATGAATGATAAGACAAAGTTTCTTGCTTCTTCGAGACCTTTATCGAGATATATGGCCGCAATGACAGCTTCCATGGCATCTGCCTGGATAGCCTTCTTTCTCGCCCCGCCCTGGGTCTTTTCACCGCGTCCTATTAAAAGATAGTTCTCAAACTCGAGCTTTGATGCAATCTCGGAGAGCGAGTCTTCGCTGACGACGATAGCCTTTATCTTCGAGAACTCGCCTTCATGATAAACTCCATAGTAGTTCTCAAAGAGAAACTGTGCTGTAACAAGATCAAGAACAGCATCGCCTAAAAACTCCAGCCGCTCGTTGTTGTCCGTTCCCCCTTTCACCTCATTGGCATAGGATGTATGGGTGAAAGCCAGATTCAAAAGTTCTATATTCTTAAAATCGAGATTATTCTCTTTCTGAAAATAAATAAGCTCCCTTTCTCTCTCTTGAGTAAGAACGGGAGCCTTAGAAGACGGTAAACTCAACTTAGTTAAGTTCCTTCATCAGATATTTAACAGCATCTCCTACTGTTTCGAAGCCGTTAGCCTCATCATCGGAGATTGTAACACCTGTCTCTTCTTCAAGAGCATAAACAAGGTCATAGGTATCAAGACTGTCTGCCCCAAGGTCCTTACGAAATGATGCTTCCATAGTAACCTTATCGGGATTGACTCTCAGTTTTTCCACAACAAGATTCTTTACTTTGCTGAAAACTTCAGATTCTGTCATCCGCTTACTCCTCATCCATCTTGATTACGCTCTTACCTGCATAGTAGCCACACTTCGGGCATACGCGGTGTGAAGGAATCAAGTTACCACATGTCTGGCATGTGCTGAGATTTGGAGCTGAGAGCTTCATGTTTGCAGCCTTTCTTGATGCTGCTCTGCTTTTACTTGTTTTATACTTAGGAGTTGCCATTTTTAAACCTCACTATTATTACTTGAACTTTCAGTTTGTAAGTGTACCAAAAGACTTCAGCCTCGTCAACAGAGGCAGTCAAACCGCCATAACTATACTAAACTTGAGGCATCAATTTCAAGTAGCTTGTTGAGTAAAGAGAACAAATAACAAATAATGAAAGTGTGAAAGCACTCAGAGAGATATATCTTATACCTGTCAAAATCTACCGCACTGTTTTGAGTCCCCTCAAGGGTATGTCGACATGCCGCTACACGCCCTCGTGCTCTGAGTATTTCCTCTCCTCTGTCAGGCGCTTCGGGATAGCAAAAGGAACTGTTCTGGGAATTGCAAGACTACTCAGGTGCCGCAGCCGCTATTTCGGAGGCCCCGATCCAATTCCCGATGCCTACAGCTGGAAATATTTAAAAGACCAATATGTTGCACGCCGTAAACCCAGGGGATTCGACAAGGAAGTGAAGCCAAATTAATAATTAATAAAAATGTAGGCGATATCTACATAACCGTTACCCAGGGGGAGTTTATCAAACTGCAGATAGTGTCACGAAAAGTGTAATACGCAAGTTTTATGACACTCCTCAGGCTTTCTTCAATGTTAACAGAAGATAGGCGCTGTCTATTCATTGAGGTATGGTAAAGATTTTGAATGTTGACGGATAAAATATACACGAGTAAAATAAAGTCGACTTTAGAAAACTCGGAGATTTTTCAATGAAATACATTACTAGAAGTATGGAGAAGATTGTCAGAAAGGCATCAATGGAGTATCCGGTGGTTATGGTGTGCGGGCAGCGACAGACTGGAAAGTCAACAATGCTGAGGCATATTGCTGAAGATGAGCGTGTTTACGTTTCATTTGATAAGGCAGAGACTAGAAGACTTGCGGAAAATGACCCAGCGCTTTTCTTCGAGACATACGGTCACAAACTGCTCATTGATGAGTTTCAGAGAGTTCCGTCAATACTTCTTGAAATCAAAAACATTGTAGATAATGCTGTATACAATGGGGAGAATCCGTACGGCATGTTCTGGCTTACGGGCTCTCAGAAGTTCAAGATGATGAAAAACATAAGTGAGTCCCTTGCGGGGAGAACAGCGGTTTTGACGATGCTCCCACTTTCGGAGAGAGAGATAGAAGGAATGGAGGATGTTCCATTTTCTCCTTCTATCGAGGCTCTAAAGACAAAGGCTTATAGAAAGAAGACTCAGAAGGATGTCTTTGATGCAATCTTCAGAGGAGGAATGCCGAAAATAGTCTCCTCGCCTACTCTTGATAGGGATTTATATTATTCAAGCTATATGGACACATATATAGAGCGTGATGTAAGTGCACTTGAACATGTTGGAAAACTCGATGACTTCAGGAATCTTGTAACCTACCTTGCCGGCAATACCGGACATGAACTTGTCTATGACAACATCTCCAGGGATCTTGGGATATCCAGCCCAACTATCAAGGCGTGGGTTACAATTCTCGAGCGCTCGGGAATCATCTACATCCTGAGGCCTTATTACAGCAATATCTCGAAGCGGCTTGTAAAGACTCCAAAGTGTTATTTTCTCGATACCGGACTTGCCTCATACCTTACTTCATGGCCTACAGCAGAAACTCTGATGAACGGGAATGCTGCTGGAGCTTTCTTTGAAACATATGTCGTGGGTGAAATTTTGAAAAGCTGGTATAACAGTGGAAAGGAGCCACCTCTGTACTATTACCGAGATATCGACAGAAAGGAAGTAGACCTTTTGATGATTGAAGCGGGAAAAGTCTATCCAATGGAAATAAAGAAGGCAAAGAGCCCGTCGAATGGCGATAGGAATTTCTCTGTTCTCGGGACGCTGGGACTTGATGTGATGCCGGGCTTGATACTGTGCCTTTCAGATGATTTATTTCCCATCAACAGAGAGGCATGGCTCTGTCCGATGGGGAAGATATAATAGAGATTAAAGAGAAAAGTTTAATTTAAGCTACAAACTATACTTCTCAATCTCTGCTGTGTGTTTCTTCTCCTTCCTGTCATAATTAATGCCGACAAGAAGGATTTCCCCCTTATAGTTTTTGAGACATGCCGGATACTTTTTCTCCTTTATCTGGGTTATCGCACACCCTGCACTCTCATTATATTTAAGTTCAACTATTAAGAGAGGATAGCCGGAAGATGAAAGCGGAATGTAGGCGATATCTACATAACCGTTACCCAGAGGGAGTTCCTCAAACTGCAGATAGTGGTCACGATAAGTGTAATACGCAAGTTTTATGACACTCCTCAGGCTTTCTTCCCGGTTATAGAAGATAGGCGCTGTCTCTTCTCTATGGACCTTTTCTATTGCCGCAGCCACAGCTTCTTTTTTCATGGCGATGGTATTATCAAAGAGTTTCTCGCTCTCTATGAGTCTTTTTCTGCTCTCTTCAAGAGGAACTGTACGTATTGCCTCCTGAAATTCTTCCTTTATCTCCTCGTTGGGAATACGAACAGTACCATCTTTTTCATTGTAAGCAAGATATCCAAGGTGAATAAGGAGGGTTAAGACATCATCCTTTCCCCTGAAAGTAGTAAGGTCATTGGCAAAACCGACAGTCTTCACTTTAACATCTATCCCGACAACGAGCTCAGCTACCATTTTTGTTAATCCGTTGTAATCTTTGCTGACGAATTCAAGCAAAGCTTCGGATGTTTCTGTCTGTGTCCAATAGGATTTAAAACTCTTATTGTCGACTGCATTCATTACCGAACTGGGATTATATACAGCACCGACAGACGGGAACGTATAACCGTTATACCAATGCTTCATCATTTTGAAGTCAACATTCTTTTCTATACAAATCTTCTGAACTTCATCCTCCGTAAAGCCGATAAATTCAGCATAACCCTTCGGGTCCAACATTGTACATTCTTTGAAGTCCGAAAGTGCAGAGTGCGACCCGTCTTTTTTAATTGGAAGTATACCTGTCATGTACGCAGCAGCTATAACTTTCGGAGTGAAAGATGAATTCTTGAACCATGACCGGAGAAGGTAGAGATATGCCATCTGCGCGTCCTCATCATCTTTTCCACAACGGATAGGTGCATCCCACTCATCAATAATGAAAACAAAAGGTTTTCCATCAGGGGAATCAACGACACGCATCAAACTATCGAGCATACTATCATCTTCAAAAATAGTAAAACCCGAATTCGACATATCGCGGAGGACTAACTCTTCAACCACATTCGGCAGTTCTTTTGCAGGAAGTCCTTTCTGTCGGGTAACAGAATAAAGATATGCCATATCGAGGAAAATAACATTGAACGCATTCAAGTATTTCCCGTAGTTTTCAGTCCCAGCTATTTTCTTGTCATCAAATAAGTCATGGGAATCACACGACACATCATAATAGGCACAGAGCATTTTTGCTGCAAAACTCTTACCGAAGCGCCGCGGTCGGGAAACGCAAGGCATTTTCTTCTGCTTCTGATAGTGCTGTTCAACTTATCAATAAGAAGTGTCTTGTCTACATAATCTGCATCGTTTATCTCTGTAAACCCATAGTTCCCGGGATTAACATAAGTACCCATCACGCCGCCTCCGTTGAAATTTGAGAAATACCTTTCCCTCTACAAGGATAAATTACAAACGCTCCTCTAGCAAAGTCTTATTCTCATCCTTCATCATTGCCCCTATGAAGGAGAACAGCACTTCCATCGCCCTGTCATTGTACCCTCCCTCTGGGATTATTATGTCAGCGTGGCTTTTACTCGGCTCGATGAAGTTGAAGTGCCCCGGCCTCACAACGTTTATATACTGCTCGATTACAGATTCTACCGTGCGCCCGCGTTCTTTTACATCGCGCTGAAGCCGTCTGATAAACCTTATATCACTTGGAGTATCTACATAGAGCTTAAGGTCCAGCATATCCCTTATCCTCTCATCATAGAAGACCATAAGGCCGTCGATGATTATGATTGACGAGGGCTCAACTTCCACCCATTCATCCTTACGGCGGTGGTGGACAAAGTCGTATTGAGGCATCATACAGCTCTTTCCTTCTTTGAGAACGGCGATGTTTTCAAGAAGGAGGTCCATATCGAAAGCATCGGGATGGTCGAAGTTGTAGGCCGTAATATTGTTGTTATTAACAAAAGATGCCGACTTATAGTAGTTGTCCATTTCGATTAAGACCGCATTCGGATAGCGTTCCTTGATTCTCTTTACAACTGTACTCTTTCCAGAGCCCGAACCGCCTGTTATTCCGATAATCTTAACCATCGCGTCCCCCTACTTTACTTCTAATCTATATACTGTCAGCGACTCGTATGACTTACCCTTTTCCGTCCATGCCTGGGGAAAATCGGATCTATTGGGAGTATTCGGGCACCTCCCCGTTTCAAATGCTATTCCCTTGAATGGCACAGGCAAAGAAGAGCCCGTATACATCTGAACACCCGGCTCAGTTGTTTTAAAGTATAGTTTGGCTCTGTTACCTTCAGCTGTAGAGAGTGCATCCTCCACGAGAAGCCATGTGTTATCGTATTTTCCTTCGTTGCGCTCTCCGATAAGATGTGGCACTCTGAAATCAAAAGGTGTACCTTCGACTTTTGTCGGAGTGTTCACGAGAGGGATTAAATCAACTTTGTCGACTGCGATGTATTCCTCACTGGGGAGAATCACGTTTACTTCTCTATCATCTCTGTCATCAAGAACAAAGTAGGCGTGGTTTGTCACTGCCACAGGGCACTTCTTATCGGATGAGACAGAATACACTATGGCGAGTGTGCCGTTTTCTGTAAGTGTATATGTAACCTTTACTTCATGGCTCCCCGGAAAACCACCCTCTCCGTCAGGTGTAGTTAGTGAGAGTGTTATTGAGGAAGAAGGCGCATTTTTGTTGTCAAGACCCAAGGAGTTGACGAGAGCGGCGGAGTCGAGAGTGCTTTCCACTTTCCAGTTCTTGTCGCCCCAGTTTGCAACGCTTCCCGAGTGGAGGGTATGACGCGAGTTGAAGTTCTTTTCGAATGTGTACTTTACACCGTCAAGGGTAAAGGTTGCGCCCTCTATACGGTTAGCAACAGGCCCCACAACCTCCCCGCGGTGTCCGTTCCCCTTTTTTAAGAAGTCCTCAAAAGAAGGATGAGAAAGAACAGCATTATAGTCCTTTGTTCCATAGTAGACGATGGTTGCCCCCTTCGTCATCACAGATAGGACATAGTCGCCCTTTTCAAGTGTATACAATAGAACATCATCACCATTAAAACTTCCCCACTTCTCTTTTCTTATCATTTGTCTTCCTCTGTTTTGAGTACGGCAAGGAATGCAGACTGTGGAATTTCAACGTTCCCTACCATCTTCATTCTCTTCTTTCCTTCTTTCTGTTTCTCAAGTAGCTTTCTCTTACGTGAAATATCACCACCGTAGCACTTTGCAGTAACATCCTTGCGGTAGGCATTGACTGTCTCACGGGCAATGATTGTGCCTCCGATTGCAGCCTGGATTGCTATCTTGAACTGCTGGCGTGGAATCTCCTTCTGGAGCCGCTCGACTATCTGACGGCCCCTCAGCTGTGCGTTCCCTCTGAATACAAGACATGAGAGCGCATCAACGCCCTCTCCGTTGACAAGAATCTCCATTCTCACAAGGTCTGTCCGTCTCTCTCCTATAACAGAGTAATCGAAGGAAGCATATCCGCGCGATATACTCTTGAGTCTGTCATAGAAATCGAAGAGCACCTCGGAAAGCGGCATTTCATATATAAGCTCCACCCTCTTTGTATCGAGATAGTTCATCTGAGTCTGTATACCTCTCTTTTCGAGACACAGTGTGATAATCGGACCCACATACTCTGTCGGCGTTATTATGTTTGCACTTATATAAGGCTCCTCAGCCCAGTCGACTCTCATGGGGTCGGGATACTCAAGTGGGTTATCTATCTTGAGAACGGAACCGTCCTTCATATGAACTGTGTATCTGACAGAGGGGGAAGTAAAGACTATCGATAGGTCAAACTCTCTCTCGATTCTCTCCTGTATGACTTCTAAATGGAGCATTCCCAGAAAGCCGCATCTGAAGCCGAAGCCGAGGGCAGCCGAGCTGTCCTTCTCATACATAAGGGATGCGTCATTGAGCTTAAGGCGTTCTATTGCATCCTGAAGCTCTTCGTAGTCGTTCGAGTCAACGGGATAGATTGACGAGAAGACAACAGGCTTTACCTCCTTGAAGCCCGGAAGCGGCTCCAAAGCGGGATTGGATTTTCCTGTGATTGTATCGCCGACGCGGATGTCTGAAATGTTTTTAATACCTGCAATGAAGTACCCCACGTCTCCCGCTTCAAGAGAGTCGCGGTGAACAAGGTTTATCTGGAAGAGTCCCAAGTCCTCGATTTTATATACAGCACCCGAATGCATGAAAACTATCTCGTCTCCGCACTTTATCTCGCCCGAGAAGATTCTCGCGTGCACTATTACACCCCTGTATGGGTCGTAGTGCGAGTCGAAGATAAGTGCCTTCAACGGCTCATCGACTTTTCCTTCCGGAGATGGGATATAGTTTACAATTGCTTCATAGAGCTCATCGACACCTTCTCCCGTCTTTGCGCTCACCTTCACAGCCATGGAGCTGTCGAGCCCGAGATCGTGGTCAATCTGCTTCAGGCATGAGTCTATATCTGCAGAGGCAAGGTCAATTTTGTTGATAACCGGGATTATCTCGAGGTTATGCTCCATTGCAAGGTAGAGGTTGGCAAGTGTCTGAGCCTCCACACCTTGGGTGGCGTCAATTAAGAGGAGTGCTCCTTCACAGCTACTGATAGCCCTGCTCACTTCATATGTAAAGTCAACGTGGCCCGGGGTATCTACAAGATTGAGTTCATACTCCTCGCCGTCGGAGGATGTGTAGGGAATTGTGACAGCCTGGCTCTTGATTGTAATTCCCCTCTCCTTTTCGATATCCATATTGTCGAGTATCTGACTCTCGACGGGACCCCTGCTCTGCACAAGCCTCGCCTTCTCGATAAAGCGGTCGGCAAGCGTACTCTTACCGTGGTCTATATGCGCAATTATACAGAAATTTCGTTTGTGAAAGGTATCTACTGCCATTCTACTTCAAATCCGTTACGTGCTCTACAGCCTCGAAACCGAACATCTCTCTGATTTCTCTGTCGTCGAGTGTTTCCTTCTCAACGAGAGAAGATGTGAGCATGTCCAGCTGGTCGCGGTGGTCTGAAAGAATCTGGATTGTCTCACTCATACAGGATGAGAGAATCTTCTGGACTTCCTCGTCGATTTTTCTCGCTGTCTCTTCAGAGTAATCCTTATGCTGTGCTATCTCACGCCCGAGGAATAACGGCTCTCCGCCGTCTGATAGATTAATGAAGCCCAGATCCGACATACCCCACTCGGTAACCATACGCTGAGCCATATTCGTTGCCTGCTTTATATCATTACTTGTGCCTGTGGTTGTTTCGCCGTAGACAATCTTCTCAGCAGCAAAACCTCCCATACATATCTTGATTCTGTCCAGTAGATAACTCTTCTGAATAGTATATTGGTCCTTCTCGGGAAGGCTCATCGTAACACCGAGTGCCTGACCGTGAGGGATGATTGTTACCTTATGAAGTGGGTCTACATGTTTGAGGTAGTAGTGAAGAAGTGTGTGGCCCGCCTCATGGTAGGCTGTTGCCCTCTTCTCGTCCTCTGTCATGAATGCACTCTTCTTTGCTACACCCAGGATTATCTTATCTCTTGCACTCTCGAAGTCGTCCATAGTGACGATGACTTCATTCTTTCTCGCAGCAAAGAGAGCAGCTTCATTAACCATGTTTGCAAGATCTGCCCCGCTTGTTCCGGGAGTGGCACGTGCAATACGTGATAAATCCACATCCTCAGATAGCTTAACTTTCTTTGTGTGTATGCGGAGAATATCCAGTCTTTCCTGAACGTCCGGAAGTGCCACCGTTACCTGACGGTCGAATCTACCCGGCCTCAGGAGCGCCGGATCAAGTACATCAGGGCGGTTTGTTGCCGCAAGTACTATTACTCCCGGCTCTGGTGAGAAGCCGTCCATCTCGACAAGCATCTGGTTGAGTGTCTGCTCTCTCTCGTCATGGCCGCCACCAAGTCCCGATCCACGTGAGCGCCCCACAGCATCCAGCTCGTCGATGAAGATGATACACGGTGCGCTCTTACGTCCCTGCTCGAAGAGGTCCCTCACTCTCGCAGCTCCCATACCGACGAACATCTCGACAAAGTCTGAGCCGGAAGTGTGCAAAAAGCTCACTCCTGCCTCTCCTGCAACAGCACGGGCAAGCAGCGTCTTACCCGTTCCCGGAGGACCTACAAGTAAACAACCCTTTGGAATTTTAGCGCCGATTTTTGTAAAGCGTTCGGGGTTCTTCAAGAAGTCGACAATTTCCTCAAGTTCGTACTTTGCTTCCTTCTGCCCCGCAACATCCTTGAATGTTGTCTTGTTATCTTTAGCGCTGTATTCCTTTGCAAGTGACTTACCGAATGCCCCCATCATCTTGCTGCCGCCCATAGCTCCTGTGGAGCGGAGCATACTTATCATAAGGATAATGAATATAAGCCACGGCAGAAGTTCGAGGATAATCATCCACACTGATGTTGTCTCCGCCGACCCCGAGAGCGTGACGCCTCTATCAATCAAGCGTGATACAAGGGTTATATCTGAATACGGAATACGTGTTGTATAGTACGCGCCGTCTGTTGTCGTGTAGTTTATGTTAGTCGACCCGACAATCTCAGCTGACGACACATTGCCGCTATCGACAAGGGAGATGAAATCTGAATATGTAGTCTTGGTTGCCTTTGCACTCTGACTGTCCTGAAAGAAGACAAAGAAGAATGAGATGGCAAGCAGAATTAGAACAATAAAAGCAATTTTGTTGTGAAGGCTGCCCTTTCTGTCTCCTCCACGACCCGAGAGGGGAGACTTGTCCTCATCGCTTCCCCAATAACGGTACTTGTCATATGGACTCTCTCCGTCCTTCTTCTCCCCTTTCTTCTTATCCGGAGAGGGAGTAGATGATGCGTCTTTCTTATCTTTATCTTTTTCCTTATCGTCTTTCCCGATTTCGCTTACTTCTCCCTCGAGAACTTCGTCTTTCTTTTCTTTATCTAAATCGTCCATTGAATATCCTTTCCAACAATACTAACTTTTATAAGATTTTCACTCAAGAAACAATATTGAATAATATGCCTCAAAGCTCTTTCTTTAATGTTTTTTGTGTGTATTAGATTACCTTCTTCCTCTGATCATCTACTTCCTTTTTCGATTGGGTGAGAATACTTGTTACCTTCTTCAGGTCAGCTCTTATGCCATCTATAACCTTCTCCAGTTGCTCGATATCACCATTGTTGTAGGAAAAAGCAATGTTATCACACCTTGTCTCGAGAACGCTGAGCTTGTTGATAGCAGACCTTATTTTAGGTTTATCTTCCTTCTCGTAGATATAAACAGTCAATACCGATGCCGAGTTCTTGATTCTGATTCTGATTGCAACAAGCATTTTACGCGCCTTATCACGCTTGAGGATATTCTTCCTGCCCATTGATGCAAAGAGGGAAAGTTCCTTATCGGCCTTGTCGAGGCTCCTGAGAACCCTCGACAACTCATCCTTTCCCATTCCCTGGATGGAACACAGAAAACGGGATATAAGGTAGATAAAAAAAGAGACAAGAACTGCTACCATTGAATCCATGAAAATATCACTCTGGAAAAACTCTGTCATTTCTTCGCCTCCCTTTCTCTGTAGCTGATTGTAAGCTGCTGGTACGGCACCTCTATGCCGCCTTCTTCAAGAACTCTCGTTGAGTTTTCATTCATGAAGTATGTAAGTGTCCAATAATCAGAAGAGTTCACCCAAACCCTCACCAGTATCGATATCTCACTGTCCTTGAGGGATTTTACTACAGTCATCGGAGCGGGGTCACGTAAGACAAGAGGAGACGAGAGGGCAAGATCCAGAAGTATCTTCTTTGCTTTCTCCACGTCACTCTCGTAGTCGATTCCGTACTCGAGATCGAGTCGTCTCACCTTATATACGGAGTAATTTGTAATATTTGAGGAAAAGACAGTCTTATTGGGTATTGTTATTGTCTTGTTGTCGGGTGTAACAAGAACTGTATGAAGGAGCTTTATCTCCTTAACAGATCCTGCATAGTCCCCGATTTCAACGTAGTCATTAACCTTGAAGAGCTTACTTGACACCATCATTATGCCGTTTGCAACTCCCCCGATGATATCCTGGACGGCAAGCCCTATAGCGAGGGTGAGTGCACTTATGGCACTGACAAGACCAGTGAGAGGAACGCTGAGGCGTCCCAGAGAGATGAAAAGAAGCGCAAGGTACAACAGAATCTTGATGATGGTGACGATAAAGCCCACAAGCGACTTATCGATTGAGGAGTCGAGTAGCGCCTTCTCGCTGAGTTTGATTATGTTTCGTATCGTCAATACTCCGAAAAAGGCAATCAACGCCGTTGTTATATACACTAAGCCGTAGTTTTCAAAAAAGAGTTTAACCGTGCTCATCGCTTATCTCCTATGAATGCAACTCTCCGTCCCTTCTTTCCTTTAAAAGAAGAAGTAATCCTGTCTCTTCCACCGAGAAAAGCGGAAAAGAATGCCACAACGTTGCCATTATACTCCAATAAAAGAGCATATGGTATCTTGAATTCTTTCATCAATGAACTTATCTTCCTCTCCCCATCGACAAGTTCTATTCTGTCACCCGGCTTTGGAAGTCTCACTATAGAAGAAGTAAGTACATCCTCCGGTATTTCTAGCGTAAGGGAGTCTATATCCGTATAGCTTATACTCACCCCGCTCGGGAGCTCTGTCTCGTCTCCATTAAAGGGAAAGGAGAAATCACAATTAAGCTTTCTGTACCCCTTAACAATATCTTTTGTCGAGTAGATGATATAGTCTCTTGTCTCTGTTCTACCCTCTCCCTTTTCTATTGTGCAGTTCACCTCTCCAAGGTACCTCCTGGAGAGTCTCTCCTTCTCCCCGAGAAAAGAAAACATCCTATAGAGTGTATTCTCCCTCGACATTCTGTTTCTCGAGAGGTATTCATCTCTTTTAAAAGAGACAAAAAGAGACGAAGAGAAAAGAAAATCAACATAGTCTATTTTGATTGCAGCAACGTTTGAGGCAATATGTGAAATAATCTCCTTTTCGCTGTCGTTGAGTAAAGGAAGTAGAGTATGCCTTATGTAATTGCGCTTCAAGCTTCTGTCTGAGTTTGTCGAGTCCGTGGAGTATTCGAGGCCTGCTTCTTCTATAACCTTCTTGATTTCGCTTTTCTTTATTCCGAGAATGGGCCGGATGATAGGGCCGTCGTTTTCCCTTATTCCTCCCCACTTATAAAAGGGGGAGTGCTCAATCATCCTCATTATTACAGTCTCACTCTGGTCATCCTCATGGTGGGCTGTGAGAATATAGTCAAAGCCGTTATCGCGTGCATATTTTTCAAGAAGTGCATATCGCTCCTCCCTTGCCGCAGCCTCCAGGCCTATATTGTCCTCTTTTGCTCTTTTATGAATTAAGTTCTTTTCAACTTCAACAACAGCGAAAGAAATGCCGAGTAAAGACGCATTTTTTCTGTTGAGTTCTATCTCCCGCCCGATTTCCTCCTCTCCCCTTATATTGTGGTTGACATAGAGAGAGGAAGACCTCTCTTTGGCAAGAAGCGATAGGGCATATAACAAAAAGAGGGAATCCTCTCCCCCGGAAAAAGCAAGAAGAAGTTTCCCCTCTGGGGGTAGTTTAACCCTATTGAGAATTGACGCGCTGGATGACTTCATCAACCGCTTTACCCCCAGTTATTTCGATAACTGCCTCTGCCGCCCTCTCGATGGCACTATCAACAAGAGCTTTCTCTTCAGGAGTAAAGACTCCAAGTACATGATTAATAACATTGCCGTCTTCCGGGTGCCCGATTCCTATGTAGACATGAATGAAGTCTCTTTTGTACTCATTAATTATGCTCTTGAGGCCGTTATGCCCGGCACTTCCTCCACGCTTTTTTATCCTCACCTTTCCGGGAGGTAAATCCATCTGGTCACAGATGACAATTAAATCGTCATCCTCTGTCAAAAGTCCTGGGATAGCAAGACCGGAGCTGTTCATATATGTCAGGGGCTCGACAAGAACATCACGCTTATCATTAAAAGAGGCTGTCCGACAGGGACGAAAACAGCGCTTACGGAATTTTACTCCCTTAAGCGCTGCTATTTTCTCGACTGTCATAAAACCGACGTTATGACGTGTGGCGTTGTATTCAGGTCCCGGATTACCTAGTCCGAATACAAACATATCTTACGCATTAGCATCAGAGGATTGAGAAGCGCCTGTTGTAACTTCAGCCTCTGCATTAGCATCTGTGCTTGGAGCTTCAACCTCTTCCTTGACCATCTTGACAGAAGCGATTGTAACATCCATATCCTCAAGAATCTTGATTGTCTCAGGAACAACAAGGTCAGATACTCTGAATGCTTCGTTGATTCCGACACCGGAAACATCAGCAACAAGCTTCTCAGGAAGATTACGCGGGAAACATTCGATTTCGACTTCGTGTGTAACCTGCTCGAGGACACCGCCGTCTCTTACACCTGTAGGTGTACCTTCAAGTTCAACCCTGATCTTTGTTCTCAAGAGCTGTCCGAATGTGACTTCGAATAAGTCAACATGCTGGATGCAGTTCTTTAAAAGGTTTTCCTGTACTTCCTTGACAAAGACATTCTTATCTTCCTCGCCATCAAGCTTGAGTGTGATGAGTGTTGTCTCTGTGAAGGTATTCTTCTTCATATTGAATTCTTTAGCATCAAGTGTCACATATACTGGTGCAACATCCTTCTTGCCATAGATAACTGCGGGGATACGTCCGCTTCTTACGACTCTCCTAGATCCTGCCGATCCGAAGTCCTCTGTTCTGAGCTTAGCTGAAAGTGTTTTCTCTTTAGCCATACTTTTCTCCTTAACTCTCATGGGTTTTACCCATTACCATTTGTCGCCACAAGGCGCAAAAGAATAATAGCCGAGAGAAGAAAGTTAATCAAGCGCCACAATATTCCCCGACTCAAAAGAAAACCGGACTACAGGACAGCCCCATAGCCCAGATTGAATTATATCGTTATGTCACTTAAGTAGTAGAAGTAGCTTTATCACCATCAGTATAGCTACCATTTCCAACCAATTTATAACCATCTATTGTTTTACAATCTGTCACGGTCAGTTCACTTGCCTCACCAAGCATGCTGCCAACAATTCCACCTGCATAGCAACCTGTACCAACAGTGATTGTCCCTTTGTTAGCGCATTTTGTTACCGTAATCTTACTGTTACTTTCATTTGCCCTGACTTCACCAATTATTCCACCTGCGTTCTGTTTTCCTGCGCCTGTTACTTTTCCACTGTTCTCAC
>CAVFNE010000024.1:0-18380 GCA_963623755.1 Muribaculaceae bacterium
GACAGATACTCTACATTCTGTCTTATAAGACTATCCCTGGCCTCTTTCTTCATGTAATAGATATTACTGAAGCTCAGCACATTCACCGAAACAAAGCTGATTACCACAAGGGTGTAGATAATGCATAAAGAAAGCACTATCACCTCTTGAGAGAGAAGAATTATTAATAAGACAATGGAAAGAAGAAAATAGATAAAGGCAACAAGGCAGAGTCGTCGCCATGAGCCGGCTTTGAAGCTCCCAGTCTCCTTTATAAGATCCATAGCGTTTTTTCTATAAAGAAAAAGTAATGTAAATACAATTATTAGTTCTATCACACACCTGAGTATATATGATGCTATATCATATTCATCGGGCACGGTAATATTACTGAGAAAGGAAGAAAAAGGCCAGGTAAAGCAGAATACAGTGCCGTATGTCAGCCACAGATAGCACTTTTTCCAGAAGCCGTCGGAGGATGTGTAGAGAAAATTTAGCCAAAAATAGAGGAAAGAAAATGCAAGAGAAAAAATCAACCTTAACTTCCCAGAGAGCAGGCTGTATGAAAGATAGACGATAAGAAAGAAGAAAAAGAAAACACAAATCCATATAAAAACTGTTTTTTTCCATGAAAATCGGCGTTGGGAGAGAAGAAACGCAACACTTATATGGCCCACAGAGAGGATGGCACAGACAAAAAAAGCTGTTAACGCATATTTTAATTCAAGCATTATCAAGCCTCATGTAGTAGTTGAAATATTGATCCTTCAGAGAACTTTTAACCCTTCTCGGGACATTGATTACGGCGCCATTATCCATAAGCAATGTGGAGTCCCTGAATGCTTTGACGTGAGTGAGGTTGATAATAAATGAACTTCCACACTTTATGAGAGAGTCGATTAAAAGTATGGATTTTTCTATTTCATCATTCTTCATCCATGTCTCATACCGTTCCCCGTCAGATAGTACGAATATCTTCTTCTTGTTGGATGTTTCTATATATACAATATCTTCAAGTGCAATTAAATGCATCCTTGAATTGGACACGATGAGAGCTCTCGTCTTTTCACATCTTTTTTTGAGTACCCTCTCAAGGGAAGAGTCGAATTTCTCCTGGCAATAAGGTTTTTTTATATAGTCTGCAACATGTAGAGAGAAGGCATCGATGGCGTAATCGGAACTTGTTGTGATGAAAATTATGTCAGTTTCATTTGTCTCTCTCAAAATCTCCGAAGCGCAGTCAATGCCAGAAAGTCCGGGCATACATATGTCGAGCAGAACTACATCCGGAGAACCTTTTTCAGCAAAGTTCTCAATCATCTCAATGGCAGATGAGTAGATATCATAAGTAATTGAATAACAACTATGCCTCAACATAAATGAAATGAGGTTATTCTCTATCATCTTTCTCTCTTTTTCATCGTCATCACAGATTGAAATTCTAATCAAAAATTACTCCCATAAAATTTGTATTATTGGTCAAAGAGGCCTGTATGTGTTGATTATTATCGTAGCCTCCTCCTTCTTCGATATACACTTGTCCATAGCTTCTTTTGTTATAAAACGCTGTGCCTCTTCTTCATTCATTTCAAGGTCGTTGATTAAAATCCACTTGGCCCTGTTGATTATCTTAATCTCCTCCATCTTCTCTTCGACCCGGACTTTCTCCTTTTCAAGCTTTCTGATTCTGTCACTCGAGGCCGTCAGCCACATGACTGCATTCTCTAGAGAAGAAAGAGAAAATGGTTTTTTCAATACAAATATTCCACTTCCTCTCACAAGGGAAAGCACATCACTGTAGATCGCCGACGGGGAGAGAAAAAGTATTGAGGAGTGGGGTTTCTTGCTCATATCGAGGGCATAATTGAGGCCGTTTTCATCCGGAAGCGGACTGTTTACCACAATGATATCGAACTCTCTGAAGAGCTCACTCCGTTTTGCCTCAAGCACACTCGATACCATCTTTACCGGATAGAACATATTGGATGGAAAGAGAGACGCAACATGAGGCTGTAGTGACTGACTCGATGTGATGAATAAAACCGAATAGAAGTTCTCATTAATCATCGGCGTGTTCCAGATAATACTCCACTACCTCACGAGGTAGAACACTACGTACAAAATCACTCTTGGAAGCTTCATTCTTAGCCTCTTCAAGGCTTTGAGGAAGAAGTAGCGATCTATCAACTGAGATATCTTCACTATAAAGGTTTTTGTCCATGCTAGCAGGAGGAACAAGCTTGTTTTCTATACCCTCCATTGCGGCATTTATCAAAAGTGCAAGGGCAATGTAAATGTTGCACATGCCGTCGGGACTCCTGAGCTCTGCCCTGACATATCTACCGCCTGCGGCAGGAATTCTTATAAGCTGGCTTCTATTTCCATAAGAGTATGAAATATATTTCGGAGCCTTGTTTTTTCCCAGCCTCTTATATGAATTACGGGTAGAATTAAAGAAGAGCGTCATCTCCCTTATTCTCTTCATTATACCTGCAATCATGCTCAAAAGCGCATCTTCCCCCGCACCTTTAACAGATATGTTTATATGTAGTCCGTTACCGCATTCGCCATCGAGAGGTTTTGGAGAGAAATCGGCATAAAGTCCGTTACGCATGCTGACATTCCTTACAACCTGCAGAAAAGTCAATGAGTTGTCTGCCGCTTCAAGTGCAGTCGAGTAAGAGAAGTCTATCTCATTCTGCCCCGGTCCCTCCTCATGATGCGCCGTTTCGCTCTTGAGAGAGAGAGAGTCCAGCGTCAGGCATATTTCGCGCCTTATGGCCTCCCCCTTATCGAGAGGAGAGGATGCCATATAACCTTCACTGTCCAACGGCTTATCAGAGACCGTTCCATCCTCTAGAAGAGGAAAGAGGTAAAACTCATATTCCGTTCCGAAATAAAACTCAAGACCTTTCTCACATGCCTTATCGACTGCTCTTTTAAGTATCATCCTCGAGTCAGTTGAAACACTCTCTCCGTCAGGCTTCTTTACATAAGAAAAGAACTTTACCGCCTTCCCCTGGTCAATTCTCCATGGCAGTATAGTGAGGGTGTCGAGATCGGGATGTAGAAAGAGATCCGAGTGCACGCCGTCGATATCGAACCCGGCTATAGCAGAGCCGTCAATGGCAATGCCGTACTCAAGTGCCTTCTCCAGTTCCGACGGCATTATCGTTGTCGTCCTCATAACGCCTCTTATGTCGACAAAAGAGAGAAGTATAAACTCAACACCCTCCGCCTTTATGTAATCAAGACATTCCTCTTTTGTGTATTTCATCCTCATCTCCTCTATTCAAAATATAAGTGTCTCTGAACAAATTCAATATTAGAGCATGAATGTGTAAAAGTCAAAGTTTCATTACTTTTCCCTTTATTGTCCATATAAGTTTTTTATATAGTTAATTTACTATTATATAAAGCGTTACTCCGATGATGTTTTGCAACAAACATTTTTTATGATTTTTGTTATTGACAAAAAAGGTCAAAAAAAACTATCTTCTTTCGCAATTAAGGCAATGACGTCTTGGAGTAATTCAAGCCCTCATTGCCCATTTTTTTTCGGAGGAATAATATGGATAACGTCACAGAACTCTTCGGCTCTCTTGTTTTTGATGACAAGACAATGAAGTCAATGTTGTCGGAAAAGGTCTATGCCTCACTCAAGGCAACCATCGATGAAGGAAAAGAACTTAATCTTGATTGTGCTAATGCTGTTGCAGAGGCAATGAAGAACTGGGCTGTAAGTAACGGCGCAACCCATTTCACACATTGGTTCCAGCCGCTGACAGGATTCACAGCTGAAAAGCATGATTCATTCATCACACCTTCCCCCGACGGAAGAATAATGATGGAATTCTCAGGTAAGGAACTCATCAAGGGTGAGCCTGATGCTTCATCTTTCCCTTCCGGCGGCCTCAGAGCAACATTCGAGGCAAGAGGATATACAGCGTGGGACCCGACTTCCTATGCATTCATCAAGGACAAGACACTATGCATACCAACTGCGTTCTGTTCATATAAGGGGGAAGCTCTCGACAAGAAAACGCCTCTTCTTAGAAGTATGGAGGCCATCAACAAATCATCCCTCCGAATCTTGAAGCTATTCGGCAACACAGATGTCAAGAGCGTAAAGACAAGTGTTGGACCGGAACAGGAGTACTTCTTAATCGATAAATCCCTCTATCTCAAGCGTAAGGACCTGATTTATACAGGACGTACACTCTTCGGCTCCTCCTCTCCAAAAGGACAGGAAATGGATGACCACTACTTCGGTTCAATCAAGCCAAGAGTAATGGAGTTCATGGAAGATTTGAACCTTGAACTATGGAAGCACGGCATTCTTGCAAAGACAGAACACAACGAAGTAGCCCCGTCACAGCATGAAATGGCCCCGATTTATACAACAACAAATATCGCAACCGACCACAATCAGCTTACAATGGAGCTAATGCAGAAAGTTGCAGATAGACACGGCCTAGTATGCCTTTTACACGAAAAACCCTTCAGCGGTGTAAACGGATCTGGAAAGCACAACAACTGGTCACTCGGAACAAACACAGGCGTCAACCTCCTTTCCCCTGGTGAAACTCCGTATGAAAACGCACAGTTTTTACTCTTCCTTGTTGCAGTCATCAAGGCTGTCGACGAGTATCAGGATTTGTTGAGAATAAGTGTTGCATCGGCATCCAACGACCACAGGCTTGGAGCAAACGAGGCACCACCGGCAATTGTATCCATCTTCCTGGGAGATGAATTGGAGTCAATCATCGAATCCATCGAGAACGACAGTCTATACAGTGGAACAAAGAAGAAGACAATGAAACTCGGTGCAGAAGTACTTCCCAAGTTCCTCCGCGACACTACAGACCGCAACAGAACAAGCCCATTTGCATTCACAGGAAACAAGTTCGAGTTCAGAATGCTCGGCTCGTCAGCATCAATCAGCGACGCAAACACATATCTTAACAGCGCTGTTGCTTCTGTTCTTGATGAATTTGCAGATATTCTTGAAAAGAGCAGTGACTTCGAGAAGGATGTTCACACAATCATCAGAGAGACAATAATCAAGCACAAGAGGATAATCTTCAACGGCAACGGCTACGAGGAAGAATGGGTCGAAGAGGCAAAGAGAAGAGGACTCTCCAACTACCGCACAACTCCTGACTGCATTCCACACCTCATGGACAAAAAGAATGTCGAACTTCTTACAAGAGAGCACATCTTCAGTGAGAAGGAGATCCTCTCCCGTACCGAGGCTACTCTCGAGAACTATGCCAAGACAGTCATGATTGAGGCAAACACAATGATTGAAATGGCTCATAAGGACTTCCTGCCGGCTATCTCAAGCTTCACTTGTGTCCTTTTATCAACACTTGAGAAGAAGACTTCGTTCTCCCTTGATGTCTCATATGAGAAGAAGACAATCTCACGTCTCACAAGTCTGACTGAAAAGATTGTTGCTGTAACAGAAGAACTTGAAGAAGCTGAAGGCAGAGAGAAGAGCATGAAGAAGGAAAGCGAAAAGGCAGACTTTGTACGTGACTCGATTATCCCGAAGATGACAGTTCTCCGCACATGCGTTGACGAGGCAGAAACACTTGTCTCCCGCTCCTATTGGCCCGTCCCGACATACGGCGATTTATTGTTCTCGGTGAGGTAAGATATGTGTTCAATAATGGCTGCCGCTAAAAAAGACATCAAAAAGGATGACTTTATCTATCACTTCAACAAAACCCTCTCCCGAGGTCCTGATGCACAGAAAGTAATTGAGAAGGACGGTTGGTTCTTAGGCTTCAACAGACTCTCGATTATGGGACTCAGTCCCAGTGGCATGCAGCCCTTCTTTCTGGATGACAGTGCTGTAGTATGCAACGGAGAAATATACGGCTTCGAGAAAATTAAAGAAGTACTCGAGGCTGAGGGCTACAAATTCTCATCCTCATCAGACTGTGAAGTTCTCCTTCCGCTATGGAAGGAGAAGAGAGAGAAGATGTTTTCTCTTCTTGATGCAGAGTTTGCACTTATCATCTACGACGGGGAGACGAAAAGCATTGTCGCAGCACGTGACCCTGTTGGCATAAGGCCTCTTTACTACGGTTATACCCATTCCGATGCAATATGCTTTGCCTCCGAGCCGAAGAACCTTCTGGGAATAGTTGATAAGATTCTCCCATTTCCTCCCGGATATTATTACATGAACGGTGAATTTACACCGTACACAGAGATATGGAAGACTGAAAAATACTCCACAGAAGATGAGATGGAAGCTGAGAAGAAGATAAAAAAGCTTTTAGTTAAGGGCGTTGAAAAAAGGCTGGTATCTGATTCGAAGATCGGTTTCCTCCTCTCGGGAGGCCTCGATTCATCACTTGTATGTTCAATAGCCCAGAAGTGTTCATCAAAGCCGATTAAGACATTTGCCATCGGCATGGAGGGAGATGCAATAGACCTTAAATACGCAAGGGAAACTGCAGACTACCTCAAGAGCGACCACACTGAAGTTATCATGACAAAGGAAGAGGTACTCTCATCTCTTGATGAAGTGATTTATCTTCTCGGAACTTATGACATCACAACCATAAGAGCGTCAATGGGCATGTACCTTGTGTCAAAATACATACATGAGAATACGGACTTGAGGGTTATCCTCACCGGTGAGATATCTGACGAGCTCTTCGGCTACAAGTACACCGACTTTGCACCGACAAGCACGGAATTCCAGCTTGAGGCTGAGAAGAGAATACGGGAAATACACATGTATGACGTACTTAGAGCAGATAGGTGCATAAGCGTCAATTCCCTTGAGGCTCGTGTGCCCTTCGGAGATTTGGAGTTCGTAAGGTACGTCATGAGCATAAAGCCCAGCCTTAAGATGAACACTCATCACAAAGGAAAATACCTTTTAAGAAAGGCATTTGAAGGCGATTATCTTCCACACGATATCCTCTACAGAGAAAAGGCTGCATTCTCCGATGCTGTTGGACACTCGATGGTTGATTACCTGAAAGAAAAAGCAGAAGCGATGTACACAACAGAGGAATTTGATGAAAAGAGGAAGAAATACTCTCATGCTCAGCCCTTTACAAAGGAGAGTCTCATGTACCGTGAAATATTCGAAAAGTATTACCCGGGACAGAGTGAGATGGTCGTGGACTTCTGGATGCCGAATAAGAATTGGAAAGGCTGTGATGTAAACGACCCGTCAGCAAGAGTTCTATCCAACTACGGCTCTAGCGGTGTTTGAAAATAAGAGTTAATATACCCCTGTGTTCGACTATCATGCCCACAGGGGCCTTTTAACAGATAAAGCCTATGTATGTACTTCCTCCCCTCTCGAAGCCCCGCTTATCAGAGAATATAAATATAAGGCGTGCGGTCTTCTTCCTGGAGAAGAGGGAGATATCGAAGAGATTATCCCGTGGGTGGAAGAAGGTTACGCTGTGGGGGAAATAGGGCTCGACAGAAGATTCGACAATCTCGAAAAACAGGTCGAAAACTTTAAAAAAGGCCTACTTATAGCAAAGCGTTATTCAGCGCCGGTCACAATACACGCCGTGGGCCACCTCGACATAGCTCTCTCCCTCGTAAAAGAAATAAAACCTCCCCTCTTTATTTTCCATTCCTTTCATTCAAGTCTTGAGTTTGCACGTGAAGTGGAGAAAGAGGGAGGATACATATCGCTCTCCCCACGTGAAGTAAAGACAAAGCATTTTCTCTCCCTTATAAAAAACACATCATTTTTAATAGAATCAGATATGCCGACGGGAAAAGAAGAAGAAAGCGCGGTGAAATCCCTCTACACATACATATCCAACATCCTCGAAAGGGAGTTGAGTTTCCCTTCGATATTGTAAAGAAAATACCCTTTTATGTAAAATTTCTCCTCATTAATGTAAATTTTATTTTACATTTACAAAATTTAATGACAAAAACGATGACTTAGGGCGGTTAAAAGGCATAGGAGAAAAAAATCATGAAAAAAAGTATTTTTAAAGTAATCGCAATTTCTATCATGCTCGCCACTCTCTTGATTTCATGTTCAGACGGAAGTGGAGACGGCCTGGCATATGCCGTTTTATCAATCACAAACGACAGAGCGCGCACAATATCGACGGGAAATGAAAGTGTTGAAATCACAAAGTATGTTGTTAAACTGACCCCCATAAGTCTTGCGGATTCATACGAGTTTACATTTGAAAAGAATTCTACCGGGACATACTCCATCGACGGCGTTATCCCAGGCGAATACAGTGTGCTTGTAGAGGCAAAGACACAGAACGATACAATCGTTTCCCAGGGAAGCACAACACATAGGTTCACAAGAGGAGAGAAGAAAACATTCTCCGTTACACTCAATACCCTTTACGGCAACCAGGACACAACAATAACATACACATGGGATACGAATATCTACAGCGCAGATGCTGATTTCCAACTGAAAATTACAGATGAAAAAGGAAATGTTGTTTCTACCGATGGGTGCATCTCAAAATCAAACGGCAAAGCAGTTTTCCAGAAAAATCTTGCAGCCGGCTCATACCTCTTTGTAGCATCTCTCTATGAAGGTATCTTCAGCGTTATCGGATACACGGAGGTTGTCAGAGTCACAAACGGACCGGCATTGTCTCATACTATCGACTTATCAAATTTCGGGGCATCAGCTGGAATAAATACAGTATCCATCGACTCATCGAGTCTCTATGTTCCTCTTACAGGAACAATAGAATTCCAAAAGGTGGGAAGTTATGCCAGCGCGACCCTCACGATGACAAATCTGCCGGAAGGAATAACAAAGGACGATGTGACAGTTACATGGTACGCAGAGGATTTTATTAATGACGGACCGGAGAAAGGTCTGACTTACATCACATTCACCGTAGGAACTGGAGTCTCGATAATAACTGCGGTAATGCAATGTGAAAAGACCGGGTCGATGGGCTCTGTCACAGGATTCTACACACCAACATAAAGATTTGTTCTTACCCATAATTTATTCCCCATTCCGCCCTCCCAGAGCCATTTCTGGGAGGGCATTGAAAAAGCCACCGACTAACCGATGGCTTACCGCATATAAGAATTACTTTTTCTTATGTCTCATTGCTCTGAGCTTTTTCTTTCTCTTATGAGTTGCGATCTTATGCTTTTTTCTTTTTCTTCCGCAAGGCATCTTTGAATGCTCCTTATTCCAATTGGATTTTGTAATTACCCCACCATTATGGTAGTTAGTTAATTTTGAGTCAATAGAGTTCAGCCAACATTGCCATCAGTATATTTATGAACTGTGAGCTTTTTCCCGTCCTTTCCTATTGCTCTTCCGTCAACTGTTACAACCCCGCCGATGGTCTTCATAGGTAGAGCAAAGAAATGGTCACTCTTGAGATATGTTGTAATCTTCTCCGTCTCAGGCTGCCCCTCGTACTCGAGAACTGTTCCCGGCTCGAAATCATCGGCGAAAATGACTTCACATGTAGAATGAGAATCATCATTCCTGTCAGATGCCGCAAGAAGCATACCATAGCTCTTGACGCCTCTGAAATTGGCAGGCTTGAGGTTGCTGACAAGTACAATATTGTGTCCCAGAAGCTCTTCTTTTGTGTAATACGGCACAATCGAGGAAACTATTGTTCTCGGTTCCTCTTCACCACAATCGAGCTTGAGAATATAAAGCTTATCGCCCTCGGGGTGCTTATCGCATTCGACAATTTTGCTGACCTTTAAAATTACCTTATGTGCCCAGTTTTCCAATAATGATTTCTCTTCTTCCATTTTATTTTCTTCCTTTTTATTTTCGTCTTTCTTTTTCTCTTCTCTCTCGCTCTGAGAGCCGCTGTAACGCGCCCTCAATTCATCGATGGTCTTGTCTTCAAGCTTACTGAAGAGGAGATTCACTTCTCCGATTACAATTCTGCCATCAAATGTTCCTGTGCTACTCCATGAAAGGTTTTCATTCTCTCCCAGAAATGAGAGAATTTTTGCGCCTGTTGACGGCATGTACGGACTAATCATGACGCCCAAGTCCCTGATGAGATATAAGAGTGTTCTCAAAAGCTTTTCAGCCTCCACTGGATTCTCTGTTTTCTTCTTCCAGGGCTCCCCGTCCTGGAAAGCCTTGTTGCCGATATCTGAAAGGGCGAATATTGCTCTGAGTGCATCGCGCTCCTCAGCCTTTTCAAGAAGAGATGTTATCTCATCCTCCTTCTCCCTGATTAAAGAAACAAGTGTCTCATCGCATCCACCCTCCGGAAGCATTCCGTTATAGAAGCGTTTTACAAATGTAAGTGTTCTATTTACAAGGTTTGAAAGGTTTCCGATAAGCTCCTTGTTGACCTTCTCCTGTAAATCTTTCCATGTGAAGGTGAAGTCCTGTTTCTCGGGTCTGTTATAGAACATATAAAAACGCCAGACATCAGCCGGTATTCCCGTCTCCTCAACATCGTTGCCGAAGACTCCGATTCCCCTGCTCTTACTGAATTTCCCGCCCTCATAGTTAAGATATTCTGTCGATGACATGTGGTGTAGCATAGTCCACTTCTCACCGGTGGCCAGGAGCGAGGAAGGGAAAATAACGGTATGGAATGGGATATTATCCTTTCCGATAAACTGGAAGAGCTCCGTGTTCTCCGGATCTCTCCACCAATACTCCCAATCATCAACCTTCTCGGCAGTAATGGAAATGTAGCCGATGGGAGCGTCAAACCACACATAGAAGACCTTGTCCTCGTACCCTTTTTTAGGAACCGGAATACCCCACTTGAGATCTCTTGTGATACACCTCTCCTGCAGGCCGTCACGGATCCAGGAAGATGTAATCTGGACTGCATTCTTTGCCCAGAAGCCGTCAACGCTGGTCTTTTCCATCCACTTCTCTAATATCGGAAGTGCTTTGGGAAGGTTTATGTAAAGGTTTTTTGTCTTCCTTATTTCGGGAGTACTTCCACAGACGGAACACTTACTCTCGATAAGTTCGGTAGGATCAAGAAGAGAGCCACACGAATCACATTGATCGCCTCTCGCGCCGTCATAGCCACACTTAGGACACTTTCCGCTTACATAGCGGTCAGCAAGAAAGCGACGGCATGTCGGACAGTAGAGCTGTTCTGTCTCCTTCTCTGTTATATAGCCGTTTTTGTCGACACATGAGAATATGTGCTGGACAATTTCAGTCTGTTTCGGAGTACTTGTGCGTCCGAAATAATCGAAATTAATATTAAACCATCTGTAGATATCTTCATGTATCTTATGATATCTGTCACATAGTTCTCTCGGAGTAACACCTTCCTGAAGGGCCTTTGTCTCGCTGGCGGTACCGTACTCGTCAGTTCCACAGATATACAGCGTTTCATAACCGCGCTGACGGCAGAATCGTGCAAAAACATCTGCACTCAATACCTGCGTGAGGTTGCCCAGATGCGGAATATTGTTTACATAGGGTAATGCTGAGGTAATTAATCTTTTCTTCATAACAGAGTGATTATATTTAAAGCCGTAACAAAATAAAAGAGTCTCATTCACCCTTTTATAGATTGCCTTTCTTTGTGATATACTCTCCTCATGGATGAAGTTTTGAAAATATACAATTACCTCAACGCCTCTGATAAGACTCTTGTCTTCACTTCCGAAACCACCGCACGCAATGCGCTATTGTCGTTTATCGAGAAATATCCCGGAAAAGCGGTATTCAGCGACAGAACTCTCAGCTGGGACAAGTTTCTTCTCTCTCTCAAAGATACAAAAGGAAGACGTGAGATAACAAAAACAGAACGTAAGGTATTCGCCTACACCTACCTCAATAACGGAGGACTCGAAGAGATGGAAGTCTTTGCCTCTCCTCTTTACAGAGAAAGCACACTCAGCTACTCATCCTATATTGCTTCTCTTCTTCCCTATTTTCCTTCCCCAGACGACTCAATTATTCAATCAATTCCACAAAAGATGTTGAGTGACATAAAAAAGATAAGAAGAGCCTATCAGGATTATCTCTTAAGCCATAATCTCTTTGAAAAAAATTATATCAAGGCTGACTACTCAAAAATTGAGAAAGATAAATATGTCTTCGTCTTTCCCTCTACATTCACCGGCAGTGACGCCGATAAGATAATCAAGCTAGGTCTTGTTGATACCATTGATGAGGATAAGGGGGAAATACAGCTTATCGAATACGAGAACTCCATCTCCGAGATACGGGAGACTCTCAGAAGAATAGAAAAGGACCGTGAAATATATCCCGATAGGGAAATTGCAATAACAAGTTCATCACTTTCGACATACAGGCCATACCTAGAGAGCGAGGCTAAAAAGAGAGACATACCCTTAGTCTTTACATCAGCCGGAACTCTTTCCTCTTACCCTGGGGGAAGGCTGATGCACCAACTGTATTCTCTTTATTGCTCATCATGGTCCTTTGAAGAGATGAAAAGACTTCTTCTTGACCCAGTCTATCCGTTCAAGGACAGGGAAAAGTATATATCCATATTGCGTCATGCAGTCGACAGGAGAATTGAAGATAAAGGCGTAAAGAGCTGGATGAGTGTCCTCGATTGTGACGAAAAGCAGCTTCTTTCTTCTCTGATAAAGGCAGTTGAAAGAATAGTCAGGAGTACGAGGAGCCGTATGACTCTTCTTTCCATAAAGGAATTCAGGGACAACTTCTTCAGTCCGGGAAAATGGAATGAAGACGATGACAAGGTATTCGGTTCCATATTGGATATTCTTCTAGCCATGGATGACGACGATATACCATCTCTTTACCCACTCTTTCTCTCCCTTATCGACGAGACACAATATGTAGAGAAAAGCGGAAACGAAGGGGGAATCAAAGTCTATGCCTACCCCGCATCATGCGGCCTTATAACAAAAGTACATTACATAATAGGCCTCTCGGACAAAACAACGGAGAAGAAAATCGACGATTATCCCTTTCTTCTTTCTCGAGAGAGAGAAGTGAGAAACATAACAGATAGTCTGTTGAATCTATACCGGTTGTCTCAATTTACTGAAAAGACAATTATCTCGGGGCCTACTACCGCCTTTGACGGCGCACGCCTCCTTCCTCCCCTTTTTCTAGATTCTTCAATTAAAGCTTCATCAAGTACCGACGACCCATATACCGAGGAAGGAAGATATTGGAGGGAGAATATAAAAGCCTCCTCCAAGCCTTATTCAATGCAAGCTCAATCCTATGAAAAAGCAAAAAGCACATCTCTCAAAGGGCATAGGACATTAGTTAAACTCAAAAGCTTTGTCGACGAGGATCTCTCCCTTTCCGTTTCAAAGGTTAAGGACTACGACCAATGCCCTTACCGCGGCTACGTTTCCACCCGATTGAAAGTTGACGAGAAAAACTATTCCCCCCTTCTTGAGGATCCGAGAGCAGTGGGAGTCATACTCCATAACACAATCGAGAGGGCACTGACAGAGGCAGGATTTATCGGAAATATAGAAAACGAAAAAATGCAGCTTCTTTTCCTCGAAGAACTGGAAAAGGCAGTGAAGAGAAGAGATATTACAACTCTATATACTTACGAACATATAAAAGGAACGTACATGGATAAACTCGAGAGTATAAAAAGTGCCAGCAAGGCCTCTCTCTACTCTTCTCTTAATCTTGTCCAGAACGAGGTTCCGATATCAGGCTATCCCTTGACAGGCGGAATAACGATAAACGGCAGAGCAGACACAATCCTATCGAACGGCGAGAAGAAATATATAATCGATTGGAAAACAGGAGGAAGCAGAGACTACTCCTCGTCCTCGCTCGAAGAGACAAGCCTCCAGATTATCCTATACGCACTACTACTTGATGATAATGTTACAGGCGGCGCATTCTACTCGGTAAAAGATGAGAACTACAAAGTAGTATGGCCGACAGAAAGCTACTATCAGAAGAACGGCGTTAAGAGGACGGAGGGATATACAAAAGAGGCAGTTCTAATCAATTCAAAAGAACGCCTAGATAGAATAAGGGAACATCTTGAAAGCGGAGACTTCACCCCCTCGGCAAAAGCACGTAACTGTACACAATGCAGCTATAAGCGACTATGCCGCACAAGATTTGCATCCAAAAAGGAGGAAAGCAATGACAAGTGAAATAGAAAAACGTTTTCTCGCTTTTACAAAGAAAAACGGGTTTGACATAAGTGACGAAAACTCCAATCAGCGTAAGGCTGTGCTCTCGGATAGATATTGCGTACTACCTGCAGGTGCCGGTAGCGGCAAGACAACAGTTCTGACATACCGCTTTCTGCGTCTTATCATGGACGATGAAAAGGATATACACAGCGATGAGATACTCACTATAACATTCACTCGGGCCGCGACAAGTAGCATGAGGGCGAAAATCTATCTGATTTTAAAGAAAGCAATAAATGAAGATTTGATTGGAGAAGAGGAGATAGAGAGATTTACTAATGCAGAGATATCGACAACAGACAGCTTCTGCTCGAAAATCGTCCGTCTCGACTCTGTCAGATACGGTATTTCCCCCTCTTTCGTAATCGAAGACGATGATGAATTAAAAGAATTTGCCTCATTAACTCTCAAAGAAATTATCGAGGATAAAATAGAAAAAGATGAGGAGTGCCGAAGAATAGCGGCTCTGATAAGTTATGACGACCTTCTGAAAATGTTTATCACAATCACACATAACTATATTAACATAGCTTCTCCATTTCCCTCTGATAGTAGTATGCTGTATGAAAAGACAAAAGAAGAAGCAAAGAAAATAATTGTAGAAGAAAAGAAAAAGGCAAAGGAAGAACTGGAATTGCTCACGTCTTCATTTCTTACTCTTTTCTCGGAGTGCAATAGTATCATCAGCGACAGCGAACATGTTAACAATATAAATAACTATCTTATTACAAGAACTGAAATAACTACATCATTTTCAAAGAAGCGCACTGTAAAGGAAAGGCCGGATAAGAATGATGATTTCGTTTCCCTACGTAAAAAAATAAAAGAAAAGCTCTCCCTCTATATGCTTCTTGATTCATACTCCGACGAGGAAAGCTTCAGCCTTCTGAAAGGGTATTCAACGCTTCTAAGCGAGTTCCAAGCGCGGATAATCAACCATAAACGCAAAGAAGGCCTCTTAACATTCCACGACATAGTCCTGCTCTCAATCGACATACTTAAAACCAATTTGTCATTGAGACGATATTACAACAATAAATTCAAGAGAATAATGGTCGATGAATTCCAGGACAACAACGAAGAAAATAAGAGACTTATATACCTTCTTGCCGCATCACCATCTTTTACGTCCACTGAAGATTACCCCACAATCGATGACATAATCATCGACAAGATTTTCATGGTCGGTGACGAAAAACAGTCAATATACAAATTCAGGGGCGCAGATGTCTCTGTTTTCAAGAATATCAAAGACGACATGGGAGAAGAGAGAGTCCTTCCCCTCTTGGAGAATTTCAGGAGCGAAAAACATTTGATTGAGAAAATCAACTCCATATTCAACTCAAAAATCATGCCGTCAAAGAATGAGGAATGTGCAGACTATGAAGCACAGTACACACCTCTCTTAAGCCGTAAAGAGAGAGTTAAAAGCAGCATAAGCTTCAGGTACATGAACGCAACAGATAACGGCGGCGACGATGATGGTTCATCCTCCGAAAGTGAAGCATATGAGGTTGCAAGGATAATCAAAGAGGAGATACTCGGCAGCGAGAAAGAAAACTACATGGTCTACGACAAGGCAACCTCTACACTCAGGGAGCCGGAATATGATGATATAGCAATACTATTGAAAAAGACATCAAACCAAAGTGACTATGAAAAGGCATTGAGGCTTTTCAACATTCCATTCAACGTTCCTGATAACAAGTCCCTCACGCAGGATGCTGTCCTCAATGATTTCTATTCCATCCTGCAGTATTCAGTTTACGGCGACGATGATTTACTTACGCTCGCATCTCTTCTGCGTTCCCCATTTGTAAACATGAGTGACGAGGACATTGAATGCGTTATAAAAAACACAAGAGAGAAGAAGAATAAAGAGGAGACTCTCAGCACGGATGGAAAGATGAGACTCAATCTATTTAATGAGCTGATTGCAGAACTGAGAGAAAAGGAAGAGAAAGAGTGCCTATCTAGAATAATACACTACCTATGGTATGACAGAGGCTACAGATTTCTAATCGAAAGCGAATGCGATAATTACAGCTATGCCGAACACTACGACTACCTCTTTTCTATAGCATGTGATTACGACGCATCTGAGAAGGGTCTTATTGCACTCCTAGATGCCATACGCCCCACTCTCGGCGATATATCCCCATTTAAAGATCAGACTGTTCTCAAAGAGAAAAGAAGTGGCGTCACAATAGAGACAATCCATAAATCCAAGGGGCTTGAATACCCTATCGTCTTTGTCTCTGATATGGGAGGAAAAAACAACTCTGATAGATATACAATAATATCTCTACCCTCGTCCCTCCCTCTTCTACCCTACTTTGTAACTGAGGACAAAAAACTTAAGAACCCCGTTGCAGTTGCCCTGAAAAAAGAGGACAACATGATGGAGAATGCCGAAACAAAGAGGGTTTTATACGTTGCAGCAACAAGAAGCGAGCATCATCTCATATTTACATCGGTATTCGGCAAAAAGTCAGTCAGTGGCGGCTCATTAACCCGGATTAAAGAAGAAAATTACAACTCAATGCTGCAATACTTCATAGAAGGTATAGATTTTAATCTCGAATCGGGCTCAGACATAATCGAGACAAGAGCTTTCAATGCAATAAAATATTATGCATTCCAAGAGAAAAGGAAAAAAAACACAAAGCCTGGTGGCATTGATGATTGGTACATCAATCATAGATTGGCTAAAGAGGAACCACCCCTCTTAAAGAAGGCGGTAACAAGTCTTGAAAACTATGATTCATCAAGTGATGAACAACTTATACACCTTCCACCAACAGAATTCGATTCAATTCTCAAAGATTCCAACTATGAAGATGAGAAGAGAAAATCTCTCATAACGGAATTCGGTACTCTTACACACCTTTTATTAGAGTGTGCAATCAATAACACCCCTCCAGAGACCTCATCATTCTTTAAAGATGAAAAGAAGAAGGAGGCCATCATCAACGCGGCTTTCCTATTGAGAGACAATTTTCTCTCGTCCACTTTCTATCAGTCTCTCACCGAGTATAAGTTATATCCCGAGAGAAAGATTTTGATAAAGGACAATGATACTGTTGTCGAAGGTATCATCGACCTGATATGCATAGGGCGAGAAAAGATAATCATCGTCGACTACAAGACAGACTCCATTCGACTGCCGGAGAGACATAAAGCACAGCTGGGATACTATAAAAAAGCAATAGAGACGATATATAGTAACCTCAAGGTTGAAACATACATCTATTACCTGCGCTCTGGAGAAGCACTCCTACTGGAGTAGGAATGGATTAATCTATATCATCAATGGAGAGGAGACTTATTTATGTCACTATCCCAGATAATTATTGTTCTTTTACTCGGGATTATCGAAGGAATAACCGAATGGCTTCCAATATCGAGCACGGGCCACATGCTGCTCTTTGATTCATTTCTTGTTCTCGATGCATCAGAGGCATTCAAGAATATGTTTTTCGTCGTAATACAACTTGGGGCAATACTTGCGGTAGTTGTACTGTATTGGAAAAAACTTTGGCCAATGGAAATGGAAGAAGGCAGAATAAAACTTAAAAAAGAAACCCTCTCCCTTTGGGGAAAAACAATTGTCGCAATCATCCCGTCCGGAATCGTCGGCGTCCTCTTTGACGACTGGATGGACGAGCATCTTCACACCCCCCTCGTTATTTCAATTGCTTTAATTTTTTACGGAATCCTTTTTATACTCATCGAAAAAAAGAATAGAACACGTAATGCAATTACTAAATCCACCTCAGATATCACCTGCCGTCTGGCTTTTTCAGTCGGGCTTTTTCAGATACTCTCCCTCGTTCCCGGAACATCCCGCAGTGGCGCAACCATAATGGGAGCCCTGATCTTGGCTCTGGATAGAACAACAGCAACCGAATTCTCTTTCTTCATGGGTATCCCCACAATGGCGGGAGCATCACTTATCAAGATACTCAAGTTCGGCTTCAACTTCACAACAGATGAAATAATAATACTTTTATTAGGAACAGTAACAGCATTTGCTGTTTCTTTATTCACAATAAGATTCCTCATCTCTTACATCAAGAGAAAAGATTTCACAGCATTCGGCATATATCGCATAGTCCTCGGTATTCTTATTCTTATCGCACTCGAAGCTAATGTAATTAGCTGACTTGTCCCTTATTTTTACTAACCCGCAGTCAAAAAAGCGGGTTTTTTGTTTGTTTGAACAAAATAATTGTAAAATTTTCTTAACATTCGCCTCTTTCTTTGACAAATAT
>CAVFNE010000024.1:18390-19046 GCA_963623755.1 Muribaculaceae bacterium
AAAATAAAGCGCTTTATATGTGGAGGCAAAAAATGAATCAATTAAACAACATCATTTTGGAAGGCACACTCATCAATGAACCGGAAGTAGTGGCTAAAAGCACCATTACTCAAAGCAGACTTGTGAAATTCACAATTGCCAACGAAAGGTACTATAAAGACGTGAACGGAACATCGAAAAAGGAGGTACTCTATTTAGTAATACAATGCTGGGGAGAACTCGGAGAAAAGGCCCTCACAAACATCCACAAGGGTATGATAGTAAGAACTGTCGGTCGATTGATGATGTGCAGGTGGGAAAACAAGGCAGGAGAAAAGCGCAGTACAATCGAAATTGTATGCAATCACATCGAATACCGGATAAACCGCAATAAAGAATCAAAGCTTGAAATCATCGAAGATACAAACAAGGAAGCCGACAACCTCTCCGACACCACTGTCCTTTATGAATTCTGATCCTACGGCATAGAAATATGCCGTAGAGAAGAATCGTCCAGAAATCATAAAAATAGGTCTATAAAAATGTCAGCAAAAGACAGCATTACAAAAGAATATATTCACGACAACCGGGTATTCGCGGATGCCTTCAATTACTTTCTCTACAAAGGAGAAAGCGTAATTGACCCCGCTAAGCTTGTCGACCTCGACACAACTGAG
>CAVFNE010000025.1:0-18655 GCA_963623755.1 Muribaculaceae bacterium
CAATACAAGACTTTCATTTTCAAAGAAATATCCGACAATTTACAAGTTTTTGAATCATTGCAAAGTATTATCAGGGTCGCAGTATGATAAATGTATTCCACAACGGCATGCATTTTCGTCAAATCAGACAACTGGAGTATTATCTCTTAGATTATACACATAGAAAGGCACCGCCAGTGGACGGTTAACCTCAATAATTCAAGTTATATAAGATAACCGTACCAATTGAGGAAGAGGACGGTTATTTTTCTGTTGTACAGAGCGTTTAGAAGACTCTGTTGCCCTCGTCTAAGGCCTGACTACCGAGAGTTTTTGTTAAGCTCTTTAAGTATTCTCTCCTGCTCTATAAGCATAGGCTCTGTAAGAAAATCATTTGTCTTATGGTCCAGCCCCCTGAGATGTAACACTCCATGGAGTAAAAGCCTCTCGAGTTCTTCCATGTAATCGACCCCCAGGTCGTCTGCGTTTCTCTTCATGCTGTCGATAGATATGAAGATATCACCAAGCTCTTCGTCCTGGGAAGGAAAGAAATCGTCACCGTCGGCCAAGCGGAAGGTGAGAATATCTGTCGGAGAGTCTATATCACGGTAGTCTTTATTGAGAGAGCGAATCTCCTCGTCAGAGACAAATGTAACGGAGAAATCTCTCGTCTCTCCTAAATATGATAAAATCCTCTCGAGTTTGTTTATTGCATATTCGCGATGAGGAAAATCCTCTGGTTCAATCTGATACATCGCCATCACTCCTTATCATCATTGTCGTAGCTTATTCTATGGTGGTCTCGTCCGATAAGTGTCGGGATGAAAGAGTCCTTTATTAGCTTGAGATCATTCATCGTAAGGCCGGAGTTATTGAGCTGGCCGTGGGCAATCTTTTCAATAATTATCGTATTGATGAATTTCTCATATTTTTGATGGTTCGGTTTCTTTATTGTCCTCGTTGCAGCTTCAACGCAGTCTGCAATCATGACAATTGCGCTTTCCTTACTTGATGGAGGATTGCCGTCATACATGAAATCCTCCTTGGCAACTGTACTCTTTTCTCCTGCTTTTTTAACTGCTTCGTTGTAGAAGTATCTTATTATGTCATTGCCGTGGTGTTCGGCAATTATGTCCAGTACTTCCTGTGGAAGTCCTATCTCCTTACCCTTCTCCGTCCCCAGTCTGACATGTGATTTGATAATCGAAGAGGACAGCTGATTTGAAATTGTGTCATGAGCATTCTTATCTGACTGGTTTTCAATGAAATACTCGGGGTGGACCATCTTCCCTATATCATGATACCTCGCACCCACGAGGGTGAGCTCGGCATTACACCCAACTGCCTTTGCCGCATTGTATGCCAGATCCGCCACTGTTTTAACATGGTTGTATGTACCCTGTGCAACATTCGAAAGCTGTATAAGCGTTGCATTATCTGTATATGCAAGTTCAACCAATCTATCTTTTGTCGGTATATTAAATATCTTCTCAAGAATGGGCATTACAATTGAATAGACAATAAAAGAAAAGATGATGTTGAGAATTATTCCGGCAATTAAAAATAGTGAAGTGTAAAGTCCCGAGGAATTGAGTAAAGAGAGAAACAAAGTCACTACAGAAAGAATTCCCGAGCACTTGAAACATGTAAGAATTGTATCGTATCGACCTTTGGATTTATGAAGAAATGTTACTACGATAAGACCGCATAGTACATAGTAGACGATACTGAAGAAAGAAGCTCCAGGCCATAGAGTATAGAGTGCACCCAGGGCGATTATATCTGCCACAGCATACTTAACTGAGTTTGTCATTGCTACCCCGACCATCGCAACAACCAGAAACGGAAGTAAAGAGTCGAATGCAGAATATCCCAAATCAATTATCTTCCACGCCAGAACAAAGCCCAGGAGAAGCGAGAGAAGTATGATGGTGAGCGAAATTATGGTGTACTCGGCCTTTCTGTAATCGTATGGAATGAGATTTATTGAATATAAGAACCAGGTATTGAGAATAAGGAAAACAATTAAGAATCTCGGAAAAGCAGAGGAAATGCTCATCGAGCTCACACGCTTGGAGTTTAATATTTCGATTGTCGAAAGAGCTTCCTCCGTTACGAGTGTATCAACTTGGAGAATATAGTCTCCCTTTTCAACACTGACAACAACAGGTTCGACGCTGTTACGGGCCATTTCTTTGAGGGAATTGGTATAAATCTCATCGTAGAAGATATTCGCTTCCTTAATAAAGTCGACAAGATCGGCAATCAGTCTGACCTCCGTTGTGTCGAGCTGGGGATACATCATTACTATATACCTGTATGCATTTCCCGATATGTCGTTTCCCTCTGTCACATCGTCGATATATCTTCCGTCCCCGGTATATGTATACGGCAGCTCCTGAGATTCGTTGATATATATTATATCATATCCTTGATTGACCATATACGTTATATCGTCATGGTCGAATATGCCGTTTCTCACAAAGAAAGATACCGTCTCCCTGAGTACCGAAGCATTTTCCTCTCTGTCCTCAGCCTCTCTCAGGTAAGTAAGAAGTGGCGAAATATCATCAAGCGACTCATCATTGATTTCGGTGCCGTCAACAATATAAGAGTAGATTGCCCCAGCCTTGTTAATCATCCTCAATGATGCATTGTAGGAATATGTGAAGTAAGGTATGACTTTGTTTTCCGCCGCCTTACGTAGTCTCTCCGTTTCGGCCTCATTTATGTACGAGAAACTTATAGGAGAAACAAGATCCTCGTCACTCAATTCATTGACAGAATAATCTCTTGTAGTACGGACGGAGAAAAGGAGGTTGGAGCTTAAAAGGAGAGGAATTGAACTTCCCGCTGCGAAAACGAGGATAAACAATATTACAAATAGAGTAAGCTGACCCTTTGAAAATGATTTAAAGCTGTTTTTTCCCTGTCTTTCCTTCTTATTCATTCTCGCCTTCCTCTACAGAATAAGCTTTAACTATATCCCTTACAAGTCTGCTTCTGACTGTATCGCGGTGTGAAAATCTTATCATAGAGACAGAATCAATTCCATCCAGGATTCTCATAGCCTCGGTAAATCCACTCTCACTCTTCCTTGGGAGATCTATCTGGCTGGGATCCCCATTGACAATTGCCGTGCTACTCTCTCCTATACGGGTGAGGAACATCTTCATCTGGCCCTTGGTTGTATTCTGTGCTTCATCAAGTATTACGATACTGTTATTGAGACTACGCCCTCTCATATATGCAAGCGGCGCTATCTCAATTGTGCCGTTTTCTTCCAATCGTTTTATCTGCTGGGGATTCAACAGTAAATCCATAGCGTCGTATAGAGGTCTCAAGTATGGGTTGAGTTTCTGCGAGAGATCTCCGGGAAGAAACCCCAGTGACTCCCCCGCCTCCACGACAGGGCGCGTGAGGACAATGCGATTCTTACGGCCGGAGAAAATCTCCTCGAGGGCATAAGAAACGGAAAGAAAGGTCTTTCCACTCCCGGCAGGGCCTGAGGCAAAGATAAGTTGATTCGAATATAGAGAAGATATAAACTCCTTCTGCGTCTTCGTCTTGGGCCATACACTCTTACCCAGCACTGTAATTGATTCGCGCTTTGTCTTTACTTCAGCTCTGTTCTCCTCTTCTTTCCTCTCCTCCACCTCTTCGTCTCTCACACTCTGCATCTCCATATATATCTCGCCCTCCGAGAGAGCACCACGCTCTGAGGAAATCTTTTCGAGCCTTTTCATGAGAGGAATGAAGAGAGAGGAGTTACGCCAGAGCGTAATGGTGTTACCCTTTACTGTAATGTCTGAGCCGAGTATGAGTTCAAGATACGCTAGATACCTGTCATTAGGACCTAAAATCAACTCTGCATTATCTGATGTAAATATATATGTTTCTGCCACTATTTCCTCGTCCAGGTGCCTTCTGCATCCTTAGACCAATTCTCTTCGGCCTTCAAATCCGGCATCGTATTCCATGATAAATATATAGATAAACTTGGTTGCAGTGAATAGACTGTCTTGCCGTTGTCGCTTCCTTTCAAAAAGCTTGTTGTGTATTTTACATTGAGGTTCCAGTCTGACATGTAATGAGTCATTTCAATTGAAATGTTCTGGAGGATGAAGGATGTGTTGCTTCTGCCGTCGCCGAAAAAATCGAAGCTTCTCTTCAAATCCGAGAAGAAGAGAGGAATTGAGAATGAGTCATCTTCATAGTATTGATTAAACTTGTTGTTCTGTGTTTTGAAGGAAAATTTAACATCTGCAAATTCAGCAATGGAAAATGTAAGGTTGGGAGAAACAGTGAGGTACGATTTATTTCTATCCCGATGGTTTATAAATAGATTGGAATCCATACCGAAGGAAAAATATATCCTTCCTCTCCATAGCTGAAATGAAAGAGATGAGAACTTGGAAGTAAGATTAAGTGACTCGAATTCAAGTTTCTCATCAGCCCTGCTGTGTAGAAGTGTAAGCGCAATATAATTAAGGTTGATGGTTGAATTGATGCTCTCTATAAAGCCTTCAGTTATTCCACTTGCCTTTATCTTCTCTTCAATATAATACTTGCCGCTCTTACTTTTTACGCGGAGAGTGGAGTCAAGCGTAAAGGGCTCGATGTACTCTTCTGCCGTCTCCAGGTCCTGAGTCTTATAGCCCATAGTGGATGAGAAGACAAAGTATGAGGAGGAATAAGAAAGCGCAAGCGAGATGAGATTACTCTCAAACTCATCCTCGTCATTTTCCTTAAAGAGCCAGCTGAGTGTCATATTGAAACTGCTCTTATTCCACTTGATTGACGGTGTGATAGAGCCGTCGAGTGGCGGAAGCACATATGTCAGGTTCCCAGTAAATGAACCGAGTTGCGTCGAAAGGGTTTTACTGAAGACAAAAGAATGTGTCTTTATAAAGTCTTTTGTGAAATCGAAATCCTTGCTTTCTGTTGTTCTATCTACAGAATCAGATTCTTCAATTGTATAATCAAACGGCTTGAAGGAAAGATTGTAGGTCAACCCTATATAAGAGAGATTGACTGTAAGGGTATTAAGTGGATTATATGTAGTTTTCCTTTTCCAGGTCTCTTTTAGATAGTTGTTTGTCTCTGTGTAAACAATGCTGTTTGTAAATACATCGTTGATTGATATAAATGAAGCAATATTCCCCGTGAGTGTCACTCTCGAGTATGTTGTGCTGGACAACTTCAATTCGCTGTCAACGTCGGTAGTTGTATCGCGTGAAACCTTACGGCTCCAGTCCTCTGTTATTGTGTAGCCGAGACTTATCTTCGACGAGGAGGAAGAAGACGATGAAAGGAGCGCCTCTGTATATGGAGAAATAAGAAGTATTTCATTCTTTTCCTCTTCTTCTGCTCTCTCTTTTGTCTTTTCCTCTTCTGCACTTTCCTCGGATGACTGATTTTCAGAAAGAGCATTCTCCGGTATCTCTTCTTCCAGTGTAATTTCTCCCCCATTTTCATCCGGCACAGTGCTTTCTTTCTCAATATCTCTTGATTCCTCATCTACTATTTCTTCTTCTACTCCGGACTCTTCAGAGTTTGGTGTGTCTGCACTCTCTGTCTTTTTCTTGAAAGTGGAGGAATCGATGGAAATAATTGTTCCCGAGAGCGAGACGGAGAAGGAAGGGAGAGTGTAGGAGGAAAGAATTGAATTTTTCTCGCTTTGCGTAGTTGTCGTTGAAGTTGTTGAAGTTATTGAACTTGTTGAAGAAGCAATTGTATATGTTCCCTCCAGAGAGAGGTTTTTGATACTGAAGGAAGAGACAAATGGAATATGGAGGGAAGACGGGATGGAATAGGAAAGCGTTAACGAGCGCGTAAACGATGAAAGCCCCGAGGATGAGTAGTCTGTGGGAAACTCACTCTTCTCCCCCATTAACGGGCCGTATGAAAAACCGGTAAGCCTATTGAGGTAATGATATAAAACTGTCCTATCAGAGTAATATGGATAGCGCAAAGAAAGGTTTAAGTTGAATGCAGAGAATGTAAGAGAGTTGTTGCCGTAATACCTGAGCTTTTTATTCTCGCTGTCGAGGGGAGTTGCAACACCCGTTAGAATAGAAATATTCAGCTTCTTATTGAAGAAAGAGAGTGACCCATCTAGGCCCAGGTGTATACCGCCTTTATTGAGGTATTGTGCATCTGTTACCCCGGAGTATGAATCTGCAAGAAGCACAAGATAACTGTTTGTTTTTTTCGCCCAGCCGTCGATTACGCCATCTTCAGTCTCATCATCCTTTGCGCTGTAGTAATAGCCGTCTCTCACCTCCTCTCCTGTGCTTTGTGTACTCTTTAAAAGGCTCGAGAAAGACGATGACTCATCGGCACTCTCAATTTTGGGATAAGTTCCGATAAGCTCGAAGGATGTATTTAGAAACGCCCCCTTATCTGAATCAAAACCGAATGACGGGTTACCCAATATCTTGGAGCCTGGGAAAAAGAAGAAAGGAAAGTAGAAAATCGGAACGCGCCCAATATTGAAGGTTGCGTTAGTCATGAACATATCCTCTCCCGGGAGAATCATCAGGGTGGATGCGGAAATTGAGGAGTAGGCAGTATCTGGATCTGATGTGATATATCCCTTATCAAAGACAATTGCACCTTCATTCAAGTACGAGAGCCTCTCACCGCTTGTTGAGAAAGTAACCTTCTTCTTGTCACTGTTCTCCCTCTCTGTTGTAGTTGAGCCGTCTGTTATCTGGATGTCGCCGTTTTCCCAGAACACAGTGAGGATATCTGCTTCGATTTCTTTGATTGCAGCCTTTTCGTCAGCGTCGGAATATTTACTCTTACCAAGAAGGGTTATGCTCTTTTTATCTGTGTCGACAACTATGTAATCGGAGGTAAGTCTCTTCTTTTCCTCCTCGTTTGAGGAGAAGTCAATTATTACATTACCCTTTAAAAAGATAGTGTTTCCTCCGCTTTCAACACTGTCACACGACACTATCTCAAGAGTGTAGCTGCTCTCTTCTGTGCTTCCGTCCTGGCTCTCCTTATTACTTTCTGCATTAATCTCAGCCTTATCGTAGCCGTAGTATTCGTAAAGGCGGTCCCTTATCTCGTCTGTTGTCCCAGATGTATCAAGGCCGCGCATCTGAGCCATATTTATAACTGTCTCTTCCGGCGCAAGAAATATAGTCTCCGCCGTCATCGAGTAAAGCGGAAGGATGAGAGAGAGGAGTAATAAATATAGAACAAATAATCTCTTTTTCACTATTCTTTCAAATACTTCTTTAAATAATAACCCGTATAGCTCTTTTGAGAAAGACTAACTTCTTCAGGTGTACCGACTGCAACAACAGTTCCGCCCCCGTCTCCCCCTTCAGGCCCAAGGTCTATTATATAATCAGCCATCTTGATAACATCAAGGTTATGTTCGATTACAACTACCGTATTTCCCTCGTCAACAAGGGTGTTCAAAACTTCTAGGAGTTTCTTTACATCATAGAAATGAAGTCCCGTTGTCGGCTCATCCAATATGTATAGAGTTTTTCCTGTCTGAACCTTACTCAGCTCAAGAGCAAGTTTCACCCTCTGTGCCTCCCCTCCGCTGAGGGTAAGTGCACTCTGCCCCAGTGTTACATAATCAAGTCCTACATCCATCAGTGTCTGGAGTTTACGCTTTATCTTCGGGTGGGATGAGAAAAATGTGTAGGCCTCGCTAACGGTCATATCGAGTACGTCGGATATGTTCTTTCCCTTATATGTTACGCTCAAGGTTTCCTTATTGTATCGCTTTCCCTTACATACGTCACACTTAACATATACATCACTTAGAAAGTGCATCTCAATCTTGATTGTTCCATCTCCCGAGCAATGCTCACACCTCCCGCCGGGGACGTTGAAAGAGAACCGCCCTGAGGTGTATCCCCTTTCCTTTGCCTCGTTCATCTGGGAAAAGAGCTCCCTTATAGGTGTAAAGAGGTCGATATATGTTGCAGGGTTGGACCGTGGTGTGCGGCCGATAGGACTCTGGTCTATGGCAACAAGTTTGTCGATATTCTCAAGTCCCGTAAGAGTATTGTAGCCGTCCTTCTTCTCCTTCTTTTTTCCAAGGTATCTTTTGACTGCCGGCTGGAGTATTTCATTGAGAAATGTTGACTTTCCAGAGCCCGACACACCGGTAATACAGATAAATTTTCCCAGAGGAAGTTCAACATCGATATTCTTTAAATTGTTCTTATGGCAGTGGGTAATCAAAATGGATTTTCCATTTCCCCTACGTCTTACGGGAGGAACATCTATTCTCATCCTGCGGCTTAAGAACTGCCCGGTAATTGACTCGGGATTCCTCTCGATATCCTCCGGTGTACCCTCTGCTATTACACTCCCGCCGTTGACTCCTGCCCCGGGGCCCATATCGACAACCCAGTCCGCCTCACGGATTGTGTCCTCATCGTGTTCGACGACAAGAACAGTATTTCCAAGCTCTTTAAGTTTTTTGAGTGTGTTGATAAGTTTCTGGTTATCTCTCTGATGGAGTCCTATGCTCGGCTCATCAAGAACATACAAAACTCCGCTGAGTGCACTTCCGATTTGAGTCGCAAGTCTTATTCTCTGGCTCTCTCCGCCGCTGAGGGTGGAAGCACTCCTGAAGAGTGTGAGGTAGCCCAGCCCTACATTTTCAAGGAACGTGAGACGTGAGAGAATCTCCTTCATTATCTGAGAAGCGATTGTTTTCTCGTTTTCAGAGAGCTGTAGACTATTGAAGAATTTAATTGATGCCGAGACACTGTATTTCGTCATGTCTATGATACTCATACCGTCAATTTTAACTGAGAGAGCTTCTTTTTTTAGTCTTTCACCTTTACACAGCGAGCATTCCCTCTCGCTCATAAATGACGAGAGAGTCGACGCCATATTCATGCTCTCGGTCATCTTCTTACGCCGTGTGAGCTCGGGAATTATTCCCTCGTATTCCTTGTGGTTTACATATGTCTTACCGACGGAGGATGTATATGAGTAGTCAATCTTATCCCCGCCACCGTTTAGTATGATATCAATAAACCAATCGGGCAGGTCACAAATGGGTGTATTAAAGTCAAAGTTATAGTGCTTGTATAATGCCTCGAGGGCGCTGCGGTAGGTCTTGGCTGTGGGCGAATGTGTTGCAATTGCACCCTGAGCATAGGAGAGTGTTCTGTCGGGGATGATCTTGTCCTTATCGAACTCCTCTTTGTACCCCAGTCCATTACACTCCGGGCATGCGCCGAGTGGGGAATTGAAGGAAAAGAGCCTAGGCTCTATTTCAGGAACGGCAATACCGCAATCGGTGCAGCTGTTCTTCTCATTATAGAGTTCCCTCTTCCCTTCGTCGAGAAAACTCACTTCAATAAGGCCTCCGCTCATCTCTGCAGCCTTTTCTACAGCTTCACTTATTCTTGTCCTCGATTTAGGGTTGTTCTTCACCCTGTCGACAACAACAGATATGTTGTGCTTTACGTTCTTCTCGAGAGAGGGTATCTCCTCGTCGAGGTTATATATCTTCCCGTCAATCTCCACTCTGAGGTATCCCGTTTTCTTTGCATCCTCCAGAACCGCTTTAAACTCCCCCTTTTTCCCTCTTGCAAGGGGCGATAGTATTATGAGTTTACCGTCCAGTGGATGGGAGAAGATAAAATCGATTATCTGGTCAACAGAGACCTCCTCAATGGGTTTACCGCACTTGGGGCAGTAAATCTTACCGATTCTTGCCCACAAAAGTCTGTAGTAGTCATATATCTCCGTCACCGTCCCCACCGTTGAACGGGGGTTACGGTTAGTCGACTTCTGCTCGATTGCAATAGCGGGACTGAGACCCGATATGCTGTCGAGTTCAGGCTTTTCAAGGCGACCGAGAAACATTCGGGCATAAGAGGAGAGCGACTCCATATATCGTCTCTGGCCCTCGGCAAAGATTGTGTCGAAGGCGAGACTGCTTTTACCGGAACCGGAGAGTCCCGATATTACAACAAGACTGTTCTTGGGTATTGTTATATCTACATTCTTGAGATTGTGCTCACGCGCACCTTTAACAATAATTGAATCGTTCATTTATAAATTGCCTCGAAAAGAGCTTCTTCTGCCTCAGCTTCGCTGTCGAGGACGATAAAGAGTTCTCCGTTTTTATATATGAAAACCTTTCTCCCGTTACCCGTTACAGCATAGTCAGCGCTGTTTGCCTCCCCCGGACCGTTGACAGAGCATCCCATAACGGCAACAGTAATATCTTTCTCGAGTGAGAGAAGCCTAGTCTTTATTTTCTCCACAAAGCCGATTGAGTCGAAGGTATGGCGACCGCAGCGCGGGCACGCAACCAGTCTCACACCGCCTTTTTTGAGGCCGAGAGTTCTTAATATTTCATTAGCAGCAAGAACCTCGTCGTCAATGGAACCGTTAATCGAAACTCTTATCGTGTCCCCTATATGAGAGAAGAGTAGATTTCCCAGTGCCCAGGTTGAACGGACGGATGATGTAATTGCATTTCCAGCCTCCGTTACTCCTATATGTAGTGGATAGTCACTTTTCCCGCTGAACAAGCGGTAGGCTGAAAGAGTTTTTTCAATATCACTGCTCTTGAGAGAGACAACGGTATTTGTAAATCCCCATGCCTCAAAATCTGAAATGTACTCGAGGGCGGTATTTACCATCAACTCTGCTTCGTCCACGCCCTTATCATGCCTTGGAAGAGAGCCTGTATTGAGACCAATCCGTATTGCCCTCCCCTTGTCTTTTGCCATCTCTACGACCGCCTTTGTCTTCCACTTCTCCCCGATATTTCCCGGGTTGATCCTGATTTTATCGGCGCCGCAATCAAGTGCCTCAAGAGCCAGTCTGTAGTCGAAGTGTATATCTGCAACAACAGGCATTGGAGAGTGTTCACATATATATTTAAAGTTTTCCTTATCAAGTGAGGAGACATAACTGAAACGTATTAAATCACACCCCTGAGCTTTGAGCGAATATATTCTCTTAACAACATCATCAGGATTGACACTCTTGATAGCATCATCGTACATCGTCTGGACTTTGACGCGAGAGGTCCCCCCGATTTCCATATCTCTTACAAATGCACTTTTCTTACTATACATAGCTACTTCCAAATCTTTACAACAGAATCGTCATCACACTTATAGGTATACGGCTCTCCCGGAAGATAGAGGACAAATTCCCCCACGCCTACTTTCATCACACTCAATACTTCCCTGTTGTTTTCATTGTCTCTCCAGCTTGTTGCAAAATTCCCTTCCCCCTTCTCTACATAGAAAAGCGTAGTCTTCGCCTTATCTACAACAAACGAGGAAAACGAAGGCGGAGAAATCAGCTTATCAAAAGAAAAGCCCTTGAGAGCCTCATCAAGTCCGTTATATTTACTCAAATTTTCAATTCTGTCTTTCAGCACAGACAGAGTTTAGCAAAATCGTCCCATTATTCCAATTGTCAATAATAAGAAAAGAGAAATGCTGGAGCCGGAAAAACAAGACTACAGCAAAAAGAAAATAGATTGCATCATTCAATCAGAAATAAAACTGATTAAATCGCCTTTCTCCCGAGAAGATTAAAGCCTGTGTCATAAGCATAAAAAGTATAAGTAAGCGCTGTCTTAGAGCCACCCCTGACTCTGTCGATTACAAAACATTCGCTCTAAGCCTTTCCATCTCTATTGGGCAGACTGTCGTTAAAATAGTATATAATGCTTGTTCTAGTTCAGAGTGTGTAGCAAGAGGTACAGGCAAAACAATTTGGGCATTAAGCTTCAATGGTGACGGCAATGAGCCTGAAGCTTTTGATATTTATAGATTTTGCTATGTACGCCCAATCCGTAGGTTCTAATCAGAAAAGCGGTTATCATGAAAGCTCCCTTTCTCACGGCAAGGGGGTTTTCTTTTGACTCAAAGAAGCTTTGCTTATCATTAGACAAAGGCAGCTTCAGCTCTAAAGAAGAGGGATGCAGAGATAGTACAAAAATCGGATAAACAAATTAGCCGAGCTCCTTCTCCATCTTTCTAACAGCACTTAGGCTTTACAATGGGAAAATATCTGACTGAGGAAATACATAGTCTGGATCCTCTTACAAGTGCAATATATAAACGATAGAACTATGTAGGATGAAAGTGCTTACGTTCCGGAATCAAAAAAGGCACAAGATATTCTCCTGTGCCTGAAGTTATAGTCTTTTTTATCAGTTATTGAGAACAAGGAGAGAGAAGACAAGTGTGAAGAGTGCAACTGTCTCGATGATACCGATAACGATGAAGTACTTAGCTGTTCCCTTTCCTGTTTCTGCAAGTGCATCAGCTGATGCTGCAGCAACCTTTCCCTGGAAGAGAGCTGAGATGCCGATAACAGCACCGGCAAATGCTCCGATAAAGAGAGAAAGAAGTCCGTAAGCTAAAGTCGGAGTTGCAAGCTTAGCAGCAATGAAGTTGCTGAGAAGGAAGCCGTAGATGGTCTGTGTCAACGGTGCACCGGCAAAACCAACCATGATGAACGGGTCAGGCTTACCGTTGATGTAACACTTCTTCCATCCGCCGACAGATGCAAGGGATGCCTTAACTGCGCCGAAACCAGAGCCGACTGCACTGAAGCAGAGAGCACATGCCATACCAATGTAAATCAAGAAACTGTAATCCATTTTTTAACTCCTTTGAGTTTCTTCAACTAATTTTTACTTCCCTTAACTGAAAAGGGTTCATATTTGTATCCGGACCATTCTACACCGACCTGACCGGAGAATTCCATGATATTAAGTCTTACACCATGTACGATAACAGACAAAAATCCCATTACAAGGTTTACCGCATGTCCGAGTATGAGAATTAATATTCCAAGCGGAATGGTGAAGCCGCTCATCATCCCCTCCGCCATTCCGTTGAATGACTGGGCGATGGCAAGGGAGGCAAGCCCTACCGCAAAGAGTCTTATGTAACTCATAACGTTCGAGAAACATGAGATAGTATCGAGAAAGTTGGTAAAGAATGAGCCAAGTGACTCCTTTATTCCCTGCCCCAGGGGTTTACCCGGCTCGCAGGAAGCAAAGAGACAGACAAGCACAAACCCAACTCCAACTCCAGCTCCAATTTTTGACAGCGGAACATCAGCGTCCACTACAAGATAAAGAGACAAGAGATACAACAGAATTGTATTCATGAGCCATCCGAAATCTGAAAGCATCGAAATATCCTTCGTCTTTATCTTATCGTGTATGCATAAAACCCGCGCTAGCGACAAGTGGATTGCCCCGAGCGAGAAACAGAACGTCATCATATTGTTCTGCACAAAAGTTGCATCCATATTGAAGAGTTCGGGGTAGTTCGAAAGCTCGGGAATTACGAAGAACTTCAAGAAGGAAATCTTCTCAAGTATTATCTCAGAGCCAAACCAGGTTCCGGTTAAAGCACCCCAGACAATTGTAGCGCCTGAGAAAATATACAAAAGCGCATTCATATCCGAGCACTTCTTACTCTTGAGATTGAGTGCAACACCCCCCAAGAGCAGCAATAATCCGTATCCTGCGTCACCCAGAATCATAGCAAAGAAGAGCGCCATGAAGACAAGGAAGTACAAGGATATATCCTTTTCCCTGTATCCTGGAACAAGCCCCAGTGCGTCGTATAAAGGCTGGACAAACCTTATAAAGCCCTTATGCTTAAGCTCTGTGGGAGGATTATCCTCGTCAGAGGGGTCGGAAATTGTATATCCGAGTGCGTTTTCACTGCAGAAAGCTTTGAATTTCTCCTCGTCATAGTACGGAATGTAACCTGATATATAACAGACACTCTCCTCGTCCTTTACTGTAGATACAACCTTCTTATAGAGAATCTCCTCATCGTTCTGCGCCATGAGACTCTTGAGAGCATCTATGTAACATGTGCTCTCTCTATAGATTTTCTCTATCTCTTCGATTCTCTTTGTCTTGACCATTTCTTCCTCAGTCAAGGAAGAAAGACTGCGAGAAGGAAGATTGACCTTCGTCATTGCAATCTCTCTCGGAGGCGTGGAGTTAACAAGTGCAATAAGATTGTTCTTACCCTCACTCTTGAGAGAAATAAATGTTACGTCATCCCTCCGCGAGAGCTTTTCCTTCTCCTTTTTTCCCACATAGTAGAGTTCGAGTTTTATGCCGTCTTTCTCAAGAGAAGAAAAGTCATCAGGGTTGAATTCTCCCAGACTCTTTATTCTCTCGATTTCGCTCTGGAGAGTGCGCTTATCGTCCTTAAGATGGTTCTCCTCATCTATGAGAGACGTTATCTCAAGTGAGAGCGCGTCAAGCTTATCGCCCGAGAGAGTCTTCTTCTCGTCCTTACCCTTCTCTCTATAACCTTCGAGGAAAGAGACCACACGATTATAGCGTGCGTTATCGCTCTCGAGATTGAGAGCCGAACTTGTCTTCTGGACTATATCCTCAACATGTACAAGACCGAAATCCCTGAGTGACGAAATTACCCTGTCCTTTCTCGAAGAGGATGAGAGAATAGTCACCTTTTTCATATTTACAATCATCTCAGCTTACCCTCACCATCTTCTTCTTTGCTATCTTACCTCTGACAACAGCACTTGTTGTCTGATCCTGAAGGTAGATACCGATTTTCCTGATATTCTCTCTTGTCTCAGGGATCTTTACCTTTTCAAAGAGGTTGACTCTCTGTGTGGTTATCCTGAGTTCTTGATTGAGAATATTTATCCTTTCCTCGAGAACGGCAATTATTGCATCATACTTTGCGTAATCGCGGAGCATCAATAGAGCCTTATCGACCCAGAGAGGATATTCTCTCAAATCATAATCAATTTCTTCAAACTCCAGAGAATTGAAGACAGGAACAACAACTCCCGCTACATTCCCCTTTGTTATGTTGATATCTTTTATCTTGATTAATGACTCGATATCCTTCTCTTCCCCCAGCTCTTTATTGGCGCCGTAAACAGCAATCCAGTCGGAGATTGACTCAACATGCTTCTTCTGCTCTTCCCTCACGTGCTCAATCTCACTCTGCGATTGTCTGATGACAAGCTGAAGCTGCTGCTTCTTGAGCTGCAGTGTAGGAAGGTAACGTCTGAACTGCTTGAGTGCGTCCTTCTGTTTTTTCTGCTCGTTCTTCGTCAATTTTATCTTAGCCATATGTTCAAACCATTACTTCGGCCAATACCTGTTAATCAAGTCGGTCTTGAGAGGAGTTTCCTCCTTTTCAAAGCATTCACTCAAAATCTTCCATCCCGTATCGAGAGCCTCTTCAAGAGGAATGTTCACACTGAGGTCCATAAGCTTCTCTTCAAAAAGAGCACCGTACTTCAACAGCTTCTCGTCCCAGTCACTCATCATGAAGCCCATGCTCTTCTTCTCAAGTGAATCCTTATAAGAAGAATAGAGCTTAATCATAGCGTCCATGAGTGCTCTGTGGTCGTCACGTGTTTTACTGTTGACGTTCTGCTTGAGACGTGACAGCGATCCAAATGGCTCGATTCTTCCTCCCTTGAGGTAGTACTGTCCCTCTGTGATGTAACCGGTGTTATCAGGAATAGGATGAGTTACATCGTCGCCCGGCATTGTCGTGACGGCAAGAATTGTAACTGACCCCGCACCTTCGAAATCGACTGCCTTCTCATAGCGGGATGCAAGCTGGGAATAGAGGTCTCCCGGGTAGCCGCGGTTGGACGGAACCTGTTCCATTGTAATTGCCATTTCTTTCAAGGAGTCAGCAAAGTTTGTCATATCTGTCAAAAGGACAAGAACTTTCTTTCCCTTGAGGGCAAACTGCTCTGCAACGGCGAGTGACAAATCAGGAACAAGTGTACACTCGACTGTCGGGTCGGATGCTGTGTGTATGAACATGACTGTTCGGCTGAGCGCGCCGCTTTCTTCAAGTGTGTCCTTAAAAAAGAGGTAGTCATCGTACTTGAGGCCCATGCCGCCCAGGACTATGATATCAACTTCGGCCTGCATTGCTATGCGTGCCAAAAGCTGGTTATAGGGCTCTCCCGAGATACTGAAGATAGGAAGCTTCTGACTCTCGACGAGGGTATTAAAAACGTCAATCATCGGAATACCGGTACGAATCATGTTTCTCGGAATGATTCTACGCGCAGGGTTGACTGACGGCCCTCCGATTTTGACCATGTTCTCGTCCAGTTCCGCTCCGTTATCCCTAGGCTTTCCGGCTCCGTCAAATACACGACCAAGGAGGTTATCCGAGAACGAGACTCTCATCGGGACACCCAGAAACCTTACTTCACTGTCTGTCGATATACCGCTTGCACCACTGAAGACCTGGAGTGAGACGTTTTCTCCGTCAAGCTTGATAACATTGGCGTAACTCTTTCCACTTGGAGTAGTTACTTCTGCCAAATCTCCACTCTTGACACCACTTGCCTTCACCGTAATAACGTTACCGACAATAGATTCTATTTTTCTATATACCTTCTGCATCTCTTACCTCACTCTGGACGAGAAGAAGGATCTGATTTCCTTCTCCATTTGGCTGTATTTATCACTGCTCTCCGGTGTACCGTTCCAGTCTAAAAAGCGCTGTCTCAGGCCGTTGAAGAAAGCTCTAGCGTCTTTCTTGTCACTCAAATCGAAGTCTGCTTTGAGAATTTCAACAAGGAGCGCAAATACATTCTTCTGTCTTTCGACAGAGACTGTTGCATCAACTGGGTCGAATGAGTTCTGCTGGTAGTAACATGAGTCTACAAACTCACCCTTCTGGTAGATAACGTAGTCTTCAAGAGTTGTACCCTCTTCACCGACGACCTTCATCATCTGGCCCACTTCGCTTCCCCTCTTGACAAACGAGTAGGCATACTCAACTGTCTTTTTCGGGATAATTCCTTCGTACTTCGACCAGGAATCAAGCGGGTCGATAGCAGGGTATTTACGTGCGTCGCTACGCTCACGAGAAAGGCCGTGGAATGCGCCGACAACTTTGAGCGTTGCCTGAGTGACAGGCTCTTCGAAGTTACCGCCGGCAGGAGATACTGTTCCTCCGATTGTAACAGAGCCGAAAGAGCCGTCTCGGAGTCTAACCTTTCCCGCTCTTTCATAGAACTCGGCAATCCTGCTTTCTAGGTATGCCGGGAATGCTTCGTCTCCCGGAATTTCCTCGAGTCTTCCGCTCATCTCTCTCATTGCCTGTGCCCAGCGTGATGTACTGTCGGCAAGAAGAAGCACATCAAGTCCCATGTTCCTGTAATACTCGGCCATTGTTACAGCCGTGTAGACAGAAGCCTCTCTCGCCGCGACAGGCATACTCGATGTGTTACAGACGATGATGGTTCTCTCCATGAGGGATCTGCCCGTTCTCGGGTCGATGAGCTCCGGAAATTCCTTGAGCGTCTCGACAACCTCACCCGCACGCTCACCGCATGCCGCGATGATTACGATGTCGACGTCGGCGTTCTTGCTTGTCAGGTGCTGCAGGACTGTCTTTCCGGCACCGAAGGGTCCCGGGATACAGTACGTTCCGCCCTTTGCGACAGGAAGGAATGTGTCGATGAGTCTGATCTTCGTGACCATCGGCTCATCGGGCCTCAGCCTCTCCGAATATCCCCTGATAGGAACCTTGACAGGCTGTGTGATGATCATCGAAAGTTCCTTCTTCTCGCCCTTCTGGTTCTCTATCGTACAGATGGTATCCTTTGCGCGGTATCTGCCGTCGGATACGATTGATGAGATCTTCCATTCACCCTGGAGTGTAAAGGGAACCATGATCTTATGAGTAAAGAGAAGCTCCTGCACTTCAGCAAAGCTGTCCCCGGCAAAGACGGTGTCGCCCTGCTTCTTGGTAACCTTCAGGTCCCATTCGTTATTGGGAATGGGGTCGAGGTAGACACCCCTCTGCAGGAAGAAGCCGCACTTCTCGGCAAGCTTTCCAAGCGGGTTCTGAAGACCGTCGTAGACCTGTGTAAGAAGCCCGGGTCCGAGGGATACGGAGAGCATGGAGCCTGTGAACTCGACTCTGTCACCGACAGAAAGCCCGGAGGTATCTTCATAGACCTGCAGGTCTGCAATGCTTCCAGTGACACGAATGACCTCGCCCTTGAGGCTCTCGTCTCCGACGAGAATGAAGCCGACTTCGTTCTTGATTACAGTATCGTCAAACTTTACTTTGACGAGGTTGCCGTTTACACCGACAACGCTGCCGGTTTTATTACTCATAAGTTACTCCTTAAGGAAATATCTTTTCTGATTTCCTGATAAAGTCGATCGAACTCCTCTCTGCCCTCGGCACTGTCGAACGAGGAGACACGCTCCTTGATCTGAAGTAAAAGGCCGTAGATGATGAGAGCGTCGAGCGAGAACTGCGAATCCACTTCATGGGACGAGAGGAAGGAGAAATACTCGGCGAGTATCGCCTTCTCCGCTTCAAGCGGATCTGGTATCCTCACTATGGCCTCGGCCTTCTTCTGTATATCCTCGTTATGCGCACAGCGTGCATTGTAGCGCGCATCCTTCTTTCCGAGCTTCTTTGCCCTCTCCTCTGTCAGGTATTCACTCAGAGAATAGTTGAAGTCATCCCAGTCGGATATTATGCGGCTCGACACCTTCTCCTTCTCGTGGTCGAACGTAGCCTTCTTCAATAATGCATAGTCCTTTGACGAAAGCTGCTCGGAAGCGAGCGAGAGAAAGGTCTCATAATCGAAGGGAGACTCACGCTCGATCGAGAGATAAGGAAGAGACTGTCTC
>CAVFNE010000026.1:0-18606 GCA_963623755.1 Muribaculaceae bacterium
CAATTTCAGCTGAAACGGCAGAGGATATTACACTCGAGGCTGTCTGGAACGATACTTATAATATCACATATGTGAATTTGTACAGTGCCATTGCTTTATCAGATACTACTCCTGGAACGTATAAAAGATATGCCACTGGTAATAACGAAAAAGTAGAAATCAGCTCCTATGTATCGAATAGTGTAGACGGCTACTTCTTCAAAGGGTGGAGACTTGAAGGAGAAGAGGACTACACAGCTTCAAATCCTTATATTATTGAGGAAGATACTGCTGGAGATATAACGCTTGTTGCAGTCTGGCAGAAAAATCTAACTCAGGGTGCTGCTATTTCTGCAAAGGGAGATGTTATTGAACTTGGGGTAATAAGTGTCGAAGAACTTGGTGTAAAAAGTGTCGAACCAATTACATGGCGGGCCCTTGCTGTTGATACAGAAAACAAGTGTGCACTTCTCCTAAGCGAGAATATTCTGGAAGATAATCAAATTGACAGTAAATCAAATTTTTATGAAAACTCATATATCCGCCAATATCTCAATAATACTACAGATACTGCATACTCCGATGGAACGTATGGGTTCTTCAAAAAATATGGCCTTTCGACTGCCTACATGAAGAATGTTGATGTTACATCAAATATTGAGAAAACAGTTGTTGGCTCCGGTAGTGACTATGTCTTCCTGCTATCAAAGGCTGAGGCAGAAAATAAAAACTACTTTGAAGATTATAATGCTAGGAAATCAACTGCTGATTGGTGGTTACGTTCGAAGAATGACGGAAGTTCAGGAGTCGGTTACTGTGTGCAAGCGAATGATTCTCGCTGGCTTATAACAGGTTTATCAATTTCTAAAGGAATTCGCCCTGCTTTCTGGTATTGCTGGAAGTAGAATAGGTTTTATGCAATTACCTCCCTGGTTTATTTTCGGGGTTTTTCTCTGAAAAGCAGTCTCCTAGGCCGACAATGACCCAACCTTAATTCTCACCTTTTTCTGAGAGGATGGTTCTCCTCTGTACATGTGGTGACGATTGTTGGCCAATGCAGCCTTTGAGCTATTCCCCTTTTATCCGGATTTTGCTCTTTCTTGATGTGTTTATGGCATTGCTACTTGAGAAATAAGTTGATGAGAGTTCTCTTCTTCTCCGTGTAGGGCCTGTAGCGCATCGGAAGATCAAGCCATGTTTTCTTTTCGACAAGGGATGTGTAGTGGGAGAAGGTATCGAAGCCGTTCTTTCCGTGGTAGCTTCCTATGCCGCTTTCTCTCACTCCTCCGAAAGGAAGGTTTGATGAGGCAAGATGTATAAGCGTGTCGTTGATGCATCCGCCACCGAAGAGAGTATGGGTCATCACATACTTTGCTTCCTTTTTATCATTTGTGAAGATGTAAAGGGCGAGGGGATGGTCGAGAGAGTTGATGTAAGAGATGCATTCTTCAATATCAGAGTAGGTAATAATCGGGAATACCGGGCCGAAGATTTCCTCCTGCATGACAGGGTCGGAGAAAGATACGTTTTCCATTATTGTGGGCTCTATCTTGAGTGTATTTTTGTCCCAGTTCCCTCCGAGAATGACTTTATTCTTATCGATGAGTTTTATGATGCGCTCGAAGTGCTTATTGTTGATTATCTTTCCCCATTGAGGATTGGAGAGGGGATTATCACCCACCATTTTATTTGTCTCTTTTATAAGCACATCCTTGAATTGTTTTTCGATTGTCTTATCAAGAAGTATGTAGTCGGGTGCGACACATGTCTGACCGCAGTTGATGAGCTTACCGAATGCTATACGCCTTGCCGAGAGGGTGATATCTGCTCCGGAAGTGACGATGCACGGGCTCTTTCCTCCGAGCTCAAGGGTAACCGGCGTCAGGTGTTCTGCAGCCTTCTCCATGACAAGTTTTCCCACACTCTTACTACCTGTGAAGAATATATAGTCGAAGTTCATTTCAAGTAGCCCCTCGTTCTCTTCCCGACCTCCCTCAATGAGGGCAACTAGATCTTCATCAAAAGTTTCACTAATCATCTTTTTGAGGACAGATGATGTGTTTATTGAGTAAGCAGAGGGCTTCAGGACAGCTGTGTTTCCTGCCGCAAGGGCATCAGCAAGAGGCTCGAGAGAGAGTAGAACGGGGTAGTTCCACGGGCTCATTATGAGTGTGTTGCCGTATGGCAGCGGGCGCGTGAACGAGCGCGATGCAAACTGCGAGAGGGGTGTTGGGACTCTCTTTTCCCTCATCCATTTACCAAGGTGTTTGTAGATGTACGAGATTTCACTCTTTGTCAGTCCTATCTCGCACATATCACTCTCGGCTGGGGGTTTACCGAGGTCTTTATAGAGTGCTTTTCTTAACTCATCACTGTATTTTTCAATGGAGGCGTAGAGCTTTTTAAGAGAACTAAGGCGCTCCTTAAGGGAAAGTGTTTTTCCGCTGAGGTAGTATTTATGTTGCTTATCGAGTATTTCCTCTATTCTCTTTTTCTCCATTGTTCAACCCTTTATTTTTTTATTTCTTATCCCTGAGACCTTTTGTCGTCCACTTTCCTGACTTATAACGCCATACAAAGAGTATTGATCTCACAGCCCAGTCAATGTACATACCCCACATTACACCTCTGAGGCCGAAGCCCAGGTTAAGGCCCAATACACGTGCAGAGACTACTCTGAAGAGCCACATTGAAGATACTGCAACTACCATTGCATATGTTACATCTCCCGCGCTCTTCAATGCCTGGGGAAGTGTAAACGAAAGCGGCCATATAAGAATCTGTATAATCAGGTTTTCAATTGTGACAACAAGCGCAAGGGATGCTGTCTCCTCGGAGTAGTTATATGCCTTGAGTAGTACCGGTAAAAGTGACATTACGACAACGGATGTTAAAAAGATGAGTATATATGCCAGTCTTACAAAGTACCTCGTGTACCACCTTGTCTCATCGTAGCGTCCGGCACCGCAGCTCTGTCCACCGCATACCATAAGTGCCAGTCCTGCTGCACTTCCGGTAACGTTAGCAAATGTTCCCATGTTATCGAGGAATGCAAAGGAGGCAATAGATGCCGTACCGCATGCTGCTATTGTTGAAATAGTGACGATTTTTCCAAGCTGGAAGATTGAGCTCTCGGCTCCAGAGGGAAGTGCTATCGAGAAGATTGTAGAGGCCATCTTGAAGTCGAACTCGAATTTGAGGAGGGAATCTACATAGACCTTGAGTTTATGTGAATGCACAAGAACGAGGAAGATTACGGCCATCACAATACGTGAGATGAGAGTACTTAATCCAACTCCGAATGCTCCCATGTTGAATATGAAGAGGCAGATAGCATTTCCGATTATGTTAACAACGTTTCCTATTGTTGAGACAATAAATGTGCTCTCGGTCTTTCCCTGAGCGCGGAAGATTGCAGTCAGCGATGACGTAAGTGCCATAAACGGCATTGAGAGGATAATCGGTATTGAGTAGTCGAGTGCAGCCTGGAATACATCGTCTTCAACCGTTCCGTATATCAGCCTCAAGACAGGTTCCTTGAAGACGAAGAAAACACCTCCGACAACAACGGCGACAAAGAAGGCAAGATACAAAAGCTCTTTTGCCGCAAAGCGTGCCCGCTCTTTGTTGTCCATGCCGATGAGCTGTCCCACTATTACACTCCCGCCTGTTCCGAATGCCGAAAAAAGCGCGATAAGAAAGTTCTGTATTGTGTTAAAACAGCTGACTCCGCTCACGCTGGCCTCCCCGGCCTGTGCAACCATGATTGTGTCTGCAATTCCGACTGTGACGGAGAGGAGAGTCTCCATCAGGAGGGGATAGTAAATTTTCCTCAATTCTTTTCTGCTGAAAAGCATGTCCGGTGTTTCTTTTAGTTTCATAGCACAGAAAATATATCCAAAGGATAACTCTTTCAAGCCATAGGGAGAGTAAATCTTTCCTTTTCCTATTAACTAATTTCTTTTTTGTGCTATAGTATCTTTGAAGGCAGTACTTCACTAATTCGATTTCGCTGGGGACTTTCGTGGGCAGAAAAACCAGTGGTGTACATTATTCTTGAATCCTTACGACCATGCCCTCCACGCACCAGAAAATGGTTAATGGTGTAATTCAGGCATGGAGTCAATTTATGAAAAACAACTTTGAAGAGGAGAGCGCTCTTCTCTCGTCCTATCAGGACAACGGCCTTATAGTAGATGTTGATAAAAGTGAGGCCTTATCGTTTCTTTCGTCTTTCGGCGGGAATATAAATCAATATATACTCCGCTATGGTGTCCTCTCGTCACGTGGGGATTTTGTCTTTGTTCCCGGCACAACTTTCAGCATAATTAAAAGCGATATCCTCTTTGATAGGGAATTGCAGAATCACGTAATATCATCAGTGGGGCTGTTGGAGGTTGAAGTCGAACGAAGGATATGGGCCTGGAGTGAGAGAGTAAGAAGAAACTACAGCCCGGCAGGAACGCTTGAGCAGATATGGTTTGATTACAACACCATCTATCCTCTCTCACTCAAAGAAAGTATCTCCTCGTCCTTCGGCCTCGACCCTGTTACATTCTCGGAAGAGCTTGAGATTATAAGCTATGCCTTCGAGAGGGCAAAGGAGGAACGGAAGCTCGTTGATCATGTTTTTCTCGACTCTCCGTCTTTTTCTTTCCCCATGGTAAAAAAGGATATGATTGCATCTGTAATATATATGAATGAAGGGCTTTTGAACTATGTTCTTGAGCCACTTGAAAACTCATCGTTCAACACCCTTTTAAAACTTATCGACTTCTACAGTATAGACGGTTCGAGACTGGGATTGACATATTAGACTTCAGGCTCTATTTTGTCGGTAATTATGAAAATCTGGGCACACAGGGGATTTTCCAGCATATACCCTGAAAACACTATGCTGGCATTCGAAAGGGCTGTCGAGAGCGGGGCATACGGTGTCGAGATGGATGTACATCTATCCTCCGACGGTAAGCCTGTTGTTATACACGACGAGAGTCTCAAGCGCACATGCGGAATCGACAGAAGGGTCGAAGAGTGCACATTCGAAGAGCTTATAAACACCACGGCATCAAAGACACAGAATGACAGATTCTCTGTTAAAATTCCCTCATTCGAGGAGTTCTGCGCTTTTGTCAGAGAGAGCGGGACTATGGCAGATATTGAACTTAAGACAGGCGTTGTCTACTACCCAGGAATCGAGGAGAAGGTAGTTGAATGCGTCAAGAAGTACAAAATAGAAGACCGTGTTATCTTCTCTTCCTTCAATTGGCTGAGCCTAGTGCTCGTAAAGAGGTTGCTTCCTCACTCTCCGTGCGGCCTTCTGTTTGACTCTTCGGCAAACTACCGTCACCTTTCTTATTTAGCAAAGGCGTGTGGATTTGAATACCTCCATCCCGATTACGGATGCATAACAGATGAAATGGTGAGAGAATGCAGAGAGTGTGGAGTGGGAATAAACACATGGACAGTCAATGACGAGGAAAAGATAAAAAAGCTTCTCGCGTGGGATGTAGAGGGCTGTATCACAAACTCTCCGGATATGGCTCTCGCTTCACTTCTCAGCGAGAGTTGACCCTTCGAAGAAAGAGAATGGGATGAGTACATTCTTCTCCTTTCTCTCTTCTCCGTTGATGATATCGAAAAGCATACGTGCTGTCTCCACGCCCTTTGTGTAGCCCCTTTGGTTGATTGTCGTGAGTTCGTTATTGACACTCTTATCGCAGTAGATTCCGTCAAAGCCGACGACGGATATATCTTCAGGAACTCTCAAGCCGTTGTTCTTGAGCTCTTCAATTACTCCCACTGCCTGAATATCCGACATTGTGACGATAGCAGAGGGGAGGCCCTTCTCGATAATCTTTGCGCACGCCGCTCTCCCTCCAACGACAGTAGAATTCTCTGGGTACTGTCTCACGGGTGTTTTGATATCATACTCTCTGAGAGCCCTGCGGTAGCCGATCATACGGAAGTTGGCAACTCCCGGGGGAACAACATCTATCTTTGTTGTTTCTATGTAAGCCGCACCCGGAAGTGTTACGATTGCAATATCTCTGTGGCCGCGCTTCAAGACTTCCTTCATCTGTGTGTATGCTGCCCCGGTATTGTCTATCGATACACTGTAACCTTCCTCTTCGTCGATGGCATCAAGTCTTACAAGAGGGAGTTTCCTCTTCTTTAGAGCTTCCTTTACGCCCCCTCCGAAATCGAGTCCCATGCCGACGATTCCGTCGACTGTTGCATTCTTTATCGCCTCTGCAATCGATGAGTGGAGGGGCGGAATGAGCGTGAATGTATAACCGTATTTTTCACATACGCTTCCGATTCCCCTCAATATATCGACAACATGGGGGTTATCGAGTGAAATATCGAAAGTCTGCGGAACGAGGAAGCCGAGGGAGAAATGACGGCCAAGGGAGAAGTTACGCGCCATCGGATCGGGAATGTAATCGAGATCTCTCGCGACAGCAAGGATTTTCTCTACAGCATCCTTACTTATTCTCTCCGGGTTGTTGAATGCAAATGATACAGCGGTCTTCGAGTAGCCGCTTTTCTTCGCTATGTCTGCTATTGTGATTCGTTTTTCGCTCATTGTATGTAAACCTAAACTAGTTTACATACAATTTCTTCTTTTTTCAAAGCTTTCTTTACACCAGCGTTCCCAAAAGGAAGTTAATAACAAAGACTGCAGCAAGATTATACAGCGCAGGGTCGATGAGATCAGAGCGTTTACGGCACACCATTACAACAACATACGATACAACTCCGAGCATGAGGCCTGTTGTTATACTTGATGTAAATGGAGTACCCACGATAATCAAAAAGCACGGGAGTGATATCTCGACATGTTTCCACGTTATCTGTGTTATTCCACTCATCATAGACATTCCCACCATCACTAGAGGCGCTGTCATTGCAACATCGGATATAACCTCCAGAAGGGGCACAAACGGCGAGAAGAGAATAAAGAGGATGCCGGCAATGATGCTTGAGAGTCCTGTGCGCGCTCCTTCCTTTATGCCGGTGGCAGATTCTGCGAGGACTGTGAGACTGCTCACTCCCATCACTGCCCCTAGTGACGAGCCGAGGCTTGTTGCAAGAAGAACCTCCCTTCCGCTTTCGAGGTTGCATGTGCTGTCTGTCAGCCCCGAATCTGTTCCGATGCCGATCATGACTCCGGTGGCGTCAAAGAAGCCGGATACAACAAGAGATAGGAGTGCCGATAAAACTGGGACAAAGCCCATCGTATTGAAGACAGAGAAATCACACTTGAAGAATGATGGTGAGATATTGATTGGCGCAATTATTTTCTCCGGCAGTGTTGTTGTTCCGAATGGAAGCCCTAAAACCACCATTACCGCCATACCTATTATGAGTGCGCATGGAACTTTCTTTATTATAAGTATTGCCGTCAGAAAGATGCCGAAGAAAGCAAGAAGCGGGCCGGCTGAGGTAATGGACCCCATACTCAGCAGGTTATTTTCGGCCTCTATCAAGCCCGAGTTTATAAGTCCCGAAAGTGTGACAAGAAGTCCCACTCCTGCAGAGAGTGCGAATTTGAATGACGGCGGCAGTGCATCTGTCAGTCTTTCTCTCAGCGGGCTGAGTGACAAAAGAAGAAATAAAATGCCTGACACGAAGACAAGAGAAAGCGTCTGTTGCCATGTGCAACCGTAGTTCAGTGTGATGGTATATGTAAATAGTGTGGCAAAACCTATTCCCGGGCCTATGATGAAGGGGGTGTTCGAGATAAGACCAGATAGAATTGTTGCCACTCCCATCAAAAGCGCAAGGCTTGTCATTGTCGAGGAGTAGTCTACACCTGCATTTGATAGAATGCCTGGGATAAGTACAATTAGATAGAGGGAAGAGAGAAAAGAAGTGACACCGCCTTTTATTTCGTTCTTTAAACTCGAATTCCTTTCACTCAGGTGGAAATAATTATCAAGACTTTTCATTGTTGTGACTCCTCCTAATTAAAACGCCGAGAGTACGTACATGATGACAAAGGACGCTGATAGTACCCAGGTAATCGGGGGAACCTTCTTTGCGTTGCCGGTAACCAATTGGATGGCTGTATATGAAATCAACCCCACTCCTATTCCGTCGGCAACGGAATATGTGAAAGGAATCATAATCATGGTAATAAAACATGGAAGCGCCAGTTTGACATTGTGCCAGTAGATGTTGGTTGCGTTCCCGATCATCATCATACCTATCAATATGAGGGCCGGGGATGTTGCGGCACCCGGAATAATTGAAGCAAGGGGGGAGATAAGTGTCGTCAATAAAAAGAGAACACAGCAGAAAAGGGAATACAGTCCAGTGCGCGCCCCGTCGGATACTCCGGTTGCACCTTCAACTGGAGGAAGAAGTGGAGGGCCTCCGATAAGAGGTACGACGGCATTCCCGATAGCAGAGGCAATCATGCCCTTGCTGTAGCGCCCCAGTGCATCGTCTTTGTTCGACCCGCTTTCCGCCCCCGCTATACAGAAGAGCCCTCCAAGTGTGTTGAAACAGATACAGAGCGTGAATGTGATAAGTGCTGTTATGAGGGGAAGAATACCGAGGGAGAATACACCCTCGTAGTCAAGTGCGAGAAAAAGATCCTTTACAGATGAAAGATTGAGCGACATACTCTCCGGCATTCTGCTCACTCCCAGAGGAAAGCCGATAAGCGTTGTTGCAATAATTCCTATAAGAAGTGCGCCGTTTATCTTCCATGCCAGGAGTACCCCGGAAATGAAGAGCCCGATTATTGCAAGAATTGTGGACGAAACTCCTATATCACCAAGAAGGAGCATCCCGTTCTCCGCTTTGACGATTCCCGAACCTATGAGACCGATGAGGGCGATGAAGATACCCAGCCCTGCAGTTATTGCGCTTTTCATACTCGGTGGCATACAGCTAATAAGCATATCCCTCAGCGGCGTGAGTGTGATTATAAGATAGAGTACTCCTGATATGCTTACTATTGCGAGTGTCTGCTGCCAGGAGTAACCCATCGCGAAACAGAGCGTGTAGGTGAAGAATGCGTTGAGGCCGACTCCGGGAGTCAGCATAACCGGGACGTTGAAAAAAGCGGAGAGTAAACATCCTAGGGCTGCCGAAATACAGGCTGCGATAAGAACTGAAGTATAGTTCATCCCCGTCTCAGCGAGATAACTCGGGGTAACAAAGACAATATAAACGATTGAAAAGAACGAAGTCAGTGCACCTCTGAATTCCTTCTTTACTGTTGTTCCATTTTCACTGAGATGAAAAATACGGTCTAATCCCTTCATATCGCCTCCTAGATTGATTCGGGTTCCAGGCATAAAACTACTTTATCCTGTGTGATGGTAAATGATGTATGCTCGTCTGCAACTCTTTTGCAGAGGTTGAGCTTATCCTGAAGCTTAGAAGAGAGTACTTCAAGCTCTTTGGTGAGTGCAGGGCCTGATGATGAGGCATGAATAATGACTCTCTCCTTTTCCAGTTCTACTCTCGAGATTGCCTCATGCTTTTCAAATTTCATATGGCTTACTGCGTTTGTTATTTTGTCTATATCGTAAAGGAAACGGATGTTGCGCTCTCTTGCAATGTCGAGTTCGTCGGCAAGACATATAAGACAGGCCAGATAAGGCAGAGCTATCTTTTTCCCTTCCTCAACCATAAAGGAAGAAGGATACTCATTTTCGTCCATCAGGTTCGTTCTGCGGTGTCCTCTGCAGACTTGGATGACTGCATGGAGGTACTTCTCGTTCGGTATATCGAAAAGAGAGCCGTATTTTTTCAGAAAGAGGGCAGAGAGTTCCTGATGATTGTCTCTTATCAAATCTGCTTTCTCTTCGTCGTTCGATACCTCAGGAAGTGAGAGGACACAAGAAAAGCTCTCGAAGTCGCTTTGAGATACCCCCATCCCTATATCATGGAAGAGTGCTCCCATCATTAAAACATATAAATCTTCAGCTGTCAGGCTCTCCATCTGGTCTCCGATGAGAATGTTACAGAGCGAGAGTACATCCAGGGAGTGGAGAATGGTGTGGTCGGTGTAGAACGGGAAGATATGCTGATACTTATTCAACATCTTCTCTGCGACAACCAGACATCCCTGATACCTTCTGTGTAGTTCAGGGCAAAGTGAATAAAGCCTCTCTTCGATGCCGTAGTCCTGGTCCATTTATTCTTCCTTTCCCTACAAGTGTCGTTTGTTTTTCATCTTTTATCAATAACAAAGTGGTTTTATTGAGCAGTGTGCAGAGATGTTTCTATTCCTCCGATTTTAAAATGAATGAAAGAGACTTTGATGCCGGCATTTGTTGACATCATTCTTAAAGCGTAAGAATATTTAGAAAAGGGGACTCCCAGATGTTTTATCTTCGACTGTTTGTTCTTGTGATTATTTCTCCGTTTATGACAGCCATAGTCTACGCATTCGGTAATAAGCCGGATTTAAATAAGGTTGAAAGTGGAAGGCGTGAAGTGGCGGCGGGAGTTTTTTTTGCGCTCGGGGCGATAGCACTTACCCACTTAAGCATTCCAACCGAAGGTGCTCTCATAAGTACCCGTGACTCGGCAGTCCTCTCTGCCTCTCTTATCTTCGGGCCGACTTCCGGTATGATAGCTGCAGCCGTGTCGTCTCTTGAGAGGTTTTTCACATCTGATGCCCCCTTTACGGCATTGGGCGCAAGTATAATAACCCTAGTTTCCGGCATTGTGGGCTCACTTTTAAGGCATTACATGTTTGATGACAGGAAACCGTCAGCTTCCTACGGCTTTGTGATTGCATTCTGCCTGGAGGTTGGAAACATGCTCTTTGTGTTCCTGACGAATATGAGCGATATTAAGACTGCGTTTCGTCTTGTCGAGTCTTGTGCAATCCCGATGGTGTTTTCCAACAGCATATCGACTTTTTTATCAATCAGGGTCGTTTCCGACAGAAAAGCAGTGAAATTACGTACACAGAGGGGCACATTACTTCTTTCCCAAGTCTTTTCAAGGTGGCTTTCCGCTTCTGTCCTCTTTTCATTTGTAATATCATGCGGCTTTATTTATGTACTCGAGACAAGCCTCAGCACCAGTGAGGCCACACAGATGCTCCGTCTTTACATAAGCGATGTCACTCAGGATATAAACGATGCCTCCGACGAGAACCTTTTGGAGCTTACAAAGGTAGTTCGGGATGAACTCGAAGAGACATATGACTATTCAAGAACCGGTCTTTCAGCACTATGTGACAAGTACGATATATCTGAAATAAACATCATCGACAACAACGGTATAATCAGGTGGAGTTCGACATCTTTATATATCGGCTTCAACATGAGAAGTGGAGATCAGAGCAGAGAGTTTGTTCCGCTTCTGACAGGGGATGCGGAGTATTATGTACAGCGCTATCAGCAGGTTTCACATAAGACAGGTGCCGATATGAAGTATGCAGCCTATGACCTCGAGGATACCGGCTTTGTCCAGGTGGGATATAACTCGGAGAGGTTCCAGCGTGATATAGACTCGGTGGTTGTAGGCTTGACACGAAACAGACACGTCGACGAGAGCGGCTTTATGCTCATTGCAAACGAAGATTATGTTCTTGTGAGCGACCCTAATAAGAATGAAGGGGAAAATCTCTCTGTGACTGGGATTGAAATAGGTGAAAATGAAGAGAGCAGCCTTTTGAAGATGAATGTATATGGAGTGGAGTCATATGTAATGTACTATTTCAGCGAGGGCTATTACATAATCGGCGTACTTCCTCTCGAGGAGGTTCTCTTCGGCAGGGATATCTCGCTTTATGTCACAATCTTCATCGAGATTATGGTCTTCGCAATGCTTTTCCTTTTGATCTATTTCCTTGTAAAGAAAATTGTTGTAGAAAACATCCAGAAGATAAACGCATCTCTGGAAGAGATTACCGGAGGAAATCTCAATGTCTCAGTCAATGTCCGCTCAAATAAGGAATTTGTATCTCTCAGTGACGATATAAACTCCACAGTAGATACTCTTAAGGGATATATCAAGGAAGCTGCGGAGAGAATCGACAAGGAATTGGAGTTTGCGCGGACAATCCAGCTCGGGTGCCTGCCGTCTGTCTTCCCACCTTACCCCGATAGAAAGGATTTCGATATATATGCCACGATGTCGACTGCAAAGGAAGTGGGTGGCGACTTCTACGATTTCTATCTATTGGATGAGAGCAGGCTTGTTTTCCTTGTTGCCGATGTGTCGGGTAAGGGAATATCGGGGGCGATGTTCATGATGAGGGCGAAGACTGTACTCAAGAACTACATGGAAAACGAAAAGAATACAGCCTCTGCAATGACTAAGGCCAACAATGCACTCTCGGAGAATAATGAAGCCGAGATGTTTGTTACCTGCTGGATGGGAATACTTGATTTCAGAACACACATAGTCCGCTATACAAACGCTGGACATAATCCGCCTCTTGTGCGCCATAAGGGCGGAAAATGGGAATACTTGAGGACGAAGCCGGGATTCGTACTTGCCGGACTTGAAAACTATAAATATAAAGAAGGGGAGTTCGAGCTTGCTCCGGGAGATGAAATCTACCTCTATACAGATGGAGTAACCGAAGCATGTGATATAGACAATAACCTTTATGGAGAAACAAGATTGATGGAAGCTGTGAAAAAGAGTGACGGCATGAATGCTCAAGAAGTATGTCACTCGATTAAAGATGATGTTGATTTATTTGTCGCAGATGCAAGTCAGAGTGACGATATAACAATGCTTGCGCTTGTGATAAGTGATAAGAACATACTCTCTCTAAATCCGGATGAGGATAACATGAGTGATGCTGTTTCCTTTGTCGAGAATATCCTCGAGGAGGCTTCGGTTCCTGCCTCTGTTATCATGAAGATAGATATCGTAATCGACGAAATCTACTCGAATATAAAACTATACAGCGGGGCGACGGAGGCAAGGATTGAATGCACTGTGAAGGGCAGAAATATCTACCTTGTTTTCTCCGATAACGGAACGCCGTATAACCCTCTGGAGGCTGAAGAGCCGGATATAACACTGAATGCCGAGCAGCGTAAAATCGGAGGCCTGGGGATATTCATGGTGAAGAAGACGATGGATGAAGTTGATTATGAATACGTTCTCTCCTTCAACCGGCTTATACTCAAGAAGAGTTTTTAAAGATTAAAGGGCCTGGAAAGCGAAAAATTGAACGGTTGCTCTTTTTCTGTATCCCTTTGTGTGATATTCTTGCACTATTTAAAAATGATGTTTTACATTCTCCGCTTTTGAGTGCGGGGAATTTATGTGAATAAATTATTGACCTCTGTAGGAGAAAAATATGAGAAAGCAAAGCGTATTTACCGCTATCCTGCTTGTGCTTGTTCTGTCCCTGACAGGCTGCGCGGAGAAAGATGAGACATTTGTCTATACATCTCTTGATGACTTTGCCGGTCGTGACATCGGCGCTTATGCGGGTACAACACTTGATAGAAGTACATCTGCCGTCATTCCCGACATTACCTGGCACTACTATGATGATAATTCAGGCGCACTTGAAGCACTCAAGAAGGGTGATATCGACGCTGTTCTGACAGACGAGCCTGTGGGCAGGGCTATCGTCGGAGAGAGAAGCGAGTTTGTGCTTTTCCCCGAGGTCGTTACAGCCGACAGCTACGGCTTCATATTAAAAAAAGACAGTGATTTGACTGATAAATTCTCCTCTGTTATTGAAGAGTTCTCTTCTGACGGAACAATCGAAGAACTTGGTGAAAAATGGTTCAGCGGTGACAGTAGTAAGATGACAATTGACTGGAGTGAATACAATATAAATAAGCGGACAAACGGAAGTCTGAAGTTCGCTTACGAACCTACTATGTACCCCATGGCATACACTTCAGGGGATGGCAGGGCGGCAGGCTTTGAAGTGGAACTGTTATTGAAAATAGCCGATGAACTCGATATGGGAGTTGAAATTTCAACTGCAAGCTTCAGCTCGATTATCAACTTCGTCCAGACTGGAAAGGCTGATGTTGCATCTGGGAGCATTTCAATTACAGAGGAAAGAAAGGAATCTGTCGATTTCCCCACCACACACTATATAGGCGGAAGCGTATTTATCTGCCGCGCTGAGAATATCGAGGGAGCGGCGGAAAGTGTAAGCGGGGGGAACTTCTTCCTTCGTATTCTATCCAGCTTTGAAAAGACATTTATTAAAGATGCGAGATGGAAGCTTATTTTGAAGGGACTGGGTGTCACACTCACTATAACACTGCTTTCAACTCTTTTCGGCACAATACTGGGCTTTATCTTCCTCTTCATGATGCGTAGCGGTAGAAAATATCTTGAAGCGCCTGTGAAGGTGGTATGTTCGTTTGTCCAGGGAATACCGACACTCGTAATACTTCTTATCGTATACTTTGTCATTTTCGGCTCATCGAATGCCTCTCCGATTTTCATTGCAACAATTGCATTCTCGATTATCTTCTCCGTATCGGTGGCTGGAATTCTACAGAACGGAATAAATGCCCTTGATAAGGGTCAGGCCGAGGCCTCAACTGCACTTGGATTCGGAAAGGTTGATTTATATCGTCGTATAATCATGCCACAGGCTGTTATGCGCGTTCTTCCGCTCTATAAGGGAGAAGTCGTAAGCCTCATGAAGCTCACGAGTATTGTCGGGTACATAGCTATACAGGATTTGACCAGGGCGGGCGACTTAATCCGAAGCCGCACATATGAGGCATTTTTCCCGCTCTTGTCTGTTGCTCTGATCTACTTTGTACTCTCGTATTTTATCGGGCTCTTTATAAGCCGACTCGAGATAAAGATTAACCCCAAAAAGAGAAAACTCTCTCTTCCCAAGGAAGAGCTGAACTTTGTCGAGAGAAGAGAGAAAAATGAATCTTCAGACGAGAGACCGGTATTAATTGAAGTCGAGCACCTTAAAAAGGAGTATTCGAATATAACGCCACTCAAGGACGTCAATACAACTATAAGAAAGGGTGAGGTCATCACGATAATCGGACCATCCGGAACCGGTAAGTCCACCCTTATGAGATGTATAAACAGGCTTGAAATACCTTCCAGCGGTACAATTAAAGTTTTCGGAGAAGATACAGGGGACAAGAACACAGACCTCAGGAAACTGAGGCAGAGGATGGGAATGGTCTTCCAGGCCTTCAATCTCTTCCCGCACATGACTGTAATTGAAAACGTTATGCTTGCTCCCATGGTTCTCAAGAAGGAAGATAAAGAGTACGCATACAACAATGCAATGAGGCTTTTGAGAATGGTGGGTATGGCAGAGAAGGCACTATCGTATCCCGATGAACTCTCGGGTGGCCAGAAACAGCGTGTAGCCATTGCCCGTACAATTGCAATGAATCCCGATATCGTCCTCTTTGACGAGCCGACATCTGCTCTCGACCCGACAATGGTTGGAGAAGTTCTGGCGGTTATCAAGGAACTTGCAAAGCACGGCATGACGATGATGATTGTCACACATGAGATGAAATTTGCCCGTGATGTATCGACCCGTATTTTCTACATGGACCAGGGAATAGTCTATGAGGACGGAACCCCGGAGGAGCTTTTCGACCATCCGAAGAAGGACAGAACAAGGGCGTTTGTAAAGAGGCTCAAGGTACTCTCTCTTTCAATCGAGTCGCTTGACTACGACTTCATTTCGATGAGTGAGAAACTCCAGAGCTACGGCGAGAAGAACATGTTCGGAAGAAAACGTACGATGGCGCTCAGGCTTCTCTTCGAGGAGATAGCATCTCTGAATATCATCCCCAATGCCTCCCCTGTATTACCTCTTTTCGTCTCGGCGGAGTATGAAGAGAGCACAGATACTCTTGAGATGCGCTTCGAATGGGAGGGTGGAGAATACAATCCTCTTGTAAAGGGCGAGGATATATCACTCAAGCTTACAAATGCACAGATTAAGGGTAGTGTATTTACATATAAAGACGGCTCCAACAGGCTTGTTTTGAGCCTTTGAGCTTAGGGAGGAAGAATGCGTACAAAGTTTGATGCTTCCATATCATCTATAGAACCGGCATTGGATTTAATTGAAAAGGGTCTTATCTCTTACGGACTCAGTAAGAAGGAGATTACAAGGGCCCGCCTTGTTTCGGAAGAGACCATGCTGAGCATTATCCAGCACTCTGACGGCAGAGAGAAGGGCTTGAGTGTAACTCTTCACAGGTGGATGGGCGAGATTTTTGTCGACATCTCTAGTCCGGGAAATGCGTATGAGTTTGACTCTTCGCTTAACGTGGGAGTCTCTCTCGAGAGTGAGGATGTTGGAGAGGATGCCGAGAGGGTGATAAGACAGATGATTCTCTCTTCTTTTGCAAAAGATTTGAAGTACAGGAACCAGAGCGGCTCCAACTCTGTCAGAATAACTCTTCTCAGGTCGAATAAGAAACAGCTCTATTACACAATTGCCGCTCTCTTACTTGCTGTTGTTCTGGGCCTTCTGTGTAAGACTGTGCTTCCGTCTTCTCTCACCCTCTTTATGGCGGAGAATATATTTACACCCGTTAAGACGATGTTCATGAACGCGCTTAAAATGGTTGTGGCCCCCGTTGTCTTTTTCTCGATAATTTCAGCTGTCGGCCAGTTTTCATCTCTCTCGGAAGTGGGGAAAATAGGAGGGAAGGTGATAGGCCTCTACCTCTTCACAACTTTAATTGCATCAGCTCTTGGAATAGTTATCGGCTTCTTTCTCACCCCCGCGGGAAGCAGTGTAAGCACTGCTCTTGCTTCTTCTGTGGGAGAGAGCTCTCTTGAGATATCTGTTGTAGATATGATTGTAAATATAGTCCCGTCCAACTTCCTGAAGCCTTTTTTGGAAGCTGATATGCTCCAGCTCATTTTCCTAGCTGTTTTCTCAGGCTCTGCGATAGGCGCTCTTGGCAGTAAGGGAAAACTTATCGGAGACCTTTTCAGCGGCCTCAATGACCTCTTTCTGAAGATTACGACGATAATCATCAAAGTAATGCCTGTTGCCGTATTCTGCTCGATTATGTCACTTGTTCTCACAACGGGAATAGAGACTTTGATTCCTGTTGTCGGTATGTGTCTCTGGTTTGTATTCGGGATGTTGGCAGTAATGGTTGTCTACATTTTAATGCTCGCTCTCTTTGCCCGGCTCAATCCTGTTCCTTTTATGAAGAAATACGGCCCTGTGATGGCACAGGTTGCAAGTACGGCATCCAGTAATGCCGCTCTTCCTCTCAATATGAGTACCTGTGAAAAGAAACTCGGTATATCACAAAGGGTGTATTCATTGTCTCTTCCTCTCGGCGCGACGATGAATATGGACGGCACATGCATATACCTGGGGGTCTTTGCTCTGGGACTTGCGAAGATATATGGCGTGGAAGTTCCTCCTGCTGCACTCTATTCGGTTGCATTCTCGATTATCATGCTCTCCATTGGAGCACCGGGGGTATCGGGTGCGGGGCTGGTCTGTTTATCGGTACTTCTTACACAGCTTGGAGTCCCCGTCGAGGCAGTAGGACTTGTTATGGGAATCGACCCGCTTATCGGAATGCTTAGGACGATGAGTAACTGTCTGGGAGATGTCGTTGTCTCTGCAATTGTTGCAAAACAGGAGAAGATGATTGACTTATCTCTCTATAACGGGAAATAGATTCAAGAACATAAAAAACGGGACAGATTGCGCTTTGACAGTCTCTCCCGCTTTTTTTAAATTTTCCAAATCTTTCGGAGGTCACATTTTCCTCGGCTTCTCGTCCGGTTAATCCATGCCTATAATCTATCAACCATACCACCAACAACTTTAGCTTTCGCTTCAGTTCATGGCATGAGCGGTTTGCTGTTAATATTAAGTACATATACCATGACATCCGCTCCCTTTCAGGGCGTTGACGACATGCGTCAACCCTTCAACGGGTGGTGTGACTCAGTGCCTCCGATGAAAGCTCTGTCACGAAGATCTTTCTGGAGTGGAGATAAAGCGTCGCCGCGTCCCGTTTCTCCTGCGGTAACGGGGTCTCTCTCCCCATTGTCCTTCGCCAATGTTACGATGAGGTTTAGAGTCCACATCGCCGTCTCTACCCCTTGAGACTGTTTAAACATGGACCGGAGAGCGAGAGAGTAGGACAACAGTATCGGGGCCTGTATATTCTCCCGTAACGGACCACGAGAAACCGATAAGATAACCCGCTGATGCTAAGGAGCAAGGGTAGAACTTTCGCTCATACCCCCGGCCATTGTCCCGCGGGTTGTTGATTTAATTGTGACACAATCTCACTTTTGATAATCAGAGTTTTTCCATCTTTCTCTCGAGTAAGTTCATTCTGTCCTGACCGACAGCTCCACCTGCGACATCAGCCATATCGTCATCGTTGAGTTCTGTATTTTCCTTCTTGAGGAGAACTTCCTCTTTCTTTTCTGCTTTTTTGATTTCTTTTTTGTTTTCTGTCATTTTTGTTTCTCCTTAACACTTATTATTACGCATGAGAGACGTAATTGTTATTAATTTTTGTGATTTTTTTGGGTCAAAATCTTCTGATGTTGGTTTTCCGAGGCATCTTCTCTTGTTTTTTGTTACATAATATAATGTTAACCTCTTTTCCAGCTGTAGATAGCTTTCAACTTTCTTAATTCATCACTGCTTATTCTACGAGATTT
>CAVFNE010000027.1:0-4475 GCA_963623755.1 Muribaculaceae bacterium
GAGAATCTAATAGTTGAAGATTGGGTACTATGATTCTCAAAGAACATGGATTCCTGGACTAGCATACACAGACTCTGTATTATCAGCGCCACACCTTATAGCTCTGTCGAGTGCCATTATCGTGGCAACAGCTCCATCTATCTTCTCCGTTGACTTCTCCGTAAGCGTAAAACAACTTTGCACAGTTACGCTTAGTATATAAGGAAATCAAGTATTCATTTCAAATGCATATTTATTCAGCTTTCAAAGGGGTGTGCACAATTGCTGTTATGTGTTTCGATATGTTCCCATGAACTGACGAAAATTGAGGGTTGTTTAGGCTATCCTTCACTTTCAAACGATAGCCTATTAATAAGTTGTTGTGCGTTAAAATGATATTTTAAAGTGTGTTCATACCCTCGACATCAACACGACTGTCTCGATGGAGCCGGCTCCGGGAAACATATCAAAAGGCTGTATCTCCAATACTCTGTAGGGCGTGAAATGAGTCAAATATCTCAAGTCACGTCCCAGCGTCTCGGGGTTGCACGATATATAAACTATTCCTTCGGCATCAACCTTTGCAGCAGAGGCTAAGAACTCCTCACTTGATCCAGCACGTGGTGGGTCGAGAAAGATAACATCAAATTTTTCTCCCCTTTTCTTTGCTCCTTTAAGGTATTTAGCTGCATCATCATTTATAAATGTCACATTTTCTATCCCATTTAGTAAAGCATTATTCTCCGCGTCCTTGACGGCCCTGGGATTGGACTCCACGGCAATGACTGAAGAAGAGGATGATTCAGCCGCGATGAGAGCAATGGTTCCCGTACCTGAGTATGCATCGAGGACTCTGTCTCCCGGTCTGAGGCGTGCCATTCTTATTGCCGTCTTATATAAGTTTTCAGCTGTTTCCGGATTAGTCTGGAAGAAGCTTTTTGCACTTATGTTAAACTTGAGGCCGCAGATTTCATCTGTTATGTATCCCTTCCCGTAAAGAAGAATCTCCTCGTTCTCGTCTTCGATTACCATGCTGGTAGAAGCAGCGTTGATAATCTGGACAACACTTTTTACGTTCTCGTTTTTCTGATGAATTGCAGAGACAAAGTCTGCCTTGTGTGGAAAATCCTTTTTTGATGTAACAATGGCGACGAGAGTCTCCCCTGTTTTTCTGCCGACTCTTATAAGGATATGTCTCAGCTCCCCAGTTTTCCTGTCCTCGTCATATGGTGCTATACCGAAGCGTGATGCCATCTGACGCACAGTCTGAAGCACAGCCGTAGCCTTACCGTCTTCAAGAATACAACTTCTGATTGGTACAAGAGCATGACTGTTTTTTCTGTATTGTCCTGTTATGAATCTCCCCTCTCTGTCGGAGCCGCACACAGCCTGCACCTTAGTTCTGAAACGCGTGAGGGATGGGGATGGAATAATCGGGTTTACACGACCGAAACGCGAAGTATATTTCGCGACAAGAGCTTCTTTCATCTCCAATTCATAAGCATAGCTGTTATTGATGTATTCACATCCTCCACATCTGCCATAAAGAGGACACCATCTTTTCTCCCCCATCTTAATCCTCCTTTCCCTTGAATTGGCTGAGGTACAGTTTCCTGTACTCACCGTTCTCTATTTTCATAAGGTTATTGTGTGTACCTTTCTCCATTATAGTCTTATTGCCAACAACAAAAATTTCATCGGCATTCCTGATTGTAGAAAGCCTGTGGGCAACTATAAATGAAGTTCTATCTTTCATCAATATTCTCAAGCCTTCCTGGACCATCATCTCAGTGCGAGTATCGACATTACTTGTGGCTTCGTCGAGAACCAATACCTTCGGGGAGGCAATGAGAGTACGCGCCAGGGCAATGAGTTGCTTCTGCCCAGACGAAAGTGAGGCATCTTTAATAAGAGTGTCATAGCCTGATGGAAGGCTTTCAATAAGAGAAGTAAGGTTGAGCTCTTCTATCCTCTTCTTCATCTCCTCGTCAGTAACCTCTTTTCCATAGAGTAGATTCTCTCTGATTGTACCACTGAAGAGAACAGAGTCCTGAGGCATTACTGCCACAGTCCGTCTCAAGCTCTCGAAGGATGCTTTCTTTATATCCTGACCATCTATCAACACAACGCCTTCTACAGGGTCATAGAAGCGTGCAAGAAGGTTGATTATAGTAGTCTTTCCAGCCCCCGTAGGACCCACGAGCGCGATAGTCTCTCCGCCCTTCGTCTTGAACGAAAGATTCTCGATTATGTTGACACTCTCGTCATCTGGATAGCTGAAAGTGACACCTCTAAACTCCACGTCTGCTTTATCAACATTAAGTTCTATTTTGTTTTCGTCCTCCATTATGTCGCTCTTCTCGTCCATTATCTCGAACACCCTGCTGGCTGCAGAAAGATTGTTGATAAGGGTATTGTATGTGCTTGCAAGCGTTCTTATAGGCTGCCAGAAGTAGCCAATATATGTAATGAAGGCAAGAATTTCACCAACTGTACTTTCCCCTTCTTTCATCCATTTAACGGCACATAAGAAGAGAAGTACATAGCCCAGGGCCTGTGAGACGGAGATGATAATTCCAAAACCGTCGGAGCGCCTTACCGCCTTAAACCAGGACTCTTTTGTCTCATCGAGAAGTCTTTCACACTCCTTCTTTGTCTCTTCCTCAGCCCTGAATGACTGTATAGCCCTTATTCCCGAGTAGTCCTCATGTATGAATGATGTGAAGTTACTCTCCTTCTTTCGGTGGTTCTCCCAATTATGATATCCCCTGATAACAATCAGGTATGTAGATAAAACCAACAGCGGAATAACTATAAAAGTTGAAAGCGCAAGAAAAGGATTCATTACCACCATGATGACCATTATAAAGATAAGAAAAACAATTGACGGGATGAGAGTGCTGGTGAGGCTCTTTGTTATATCCTTAAGCTTATCCGAGTCGTTAATTACGCGTGTTATTATTCTCCCCGATGGGCGGGAATCGAAAAATCCGAGAGGAAGAGAGAGAATATTGTCGTATGTCTCACTACGGGCCCTGTATACAACATCGTTTGCCATCCTGTTTGTCATTCTGTCACGCATTACAGCTGTAACTCCCCAGAACAGCGCCAAAAAAAGCGCAGATAAAGTGGTCCTGACGAGTGCATTTATATTGCCTGAAGCAATATCCTCATCCACTGCCTTCTCCGTCAGAATCGGTATAAGCGTTTTACTAAGTGAATTTAAAACAGCAAGAACTGAAATTATTACAACCTGCTTTTTGTAGACTGCACAATAAGATAATATGCGCGCCAGAGTCTCTTTCTTCCCGACGGAGGCATCATTTTCGTCTTTTTTATAGTTCTGTCTCATAACGCCTCCCACTCTTCTTCAGGATATTGCGAGCGGTAAGTCTCCCAATAGAGGCCCTTCTTTTTCAGAAGCTCCTCGTGTGTTCCCCTTTCCTTAACCCTTCCATTTTCCAGCACAAGTATTTCGTCAGCACTCCTGACGGCACTTATCCTGTGTGCTGTAATCAGGAGGCTCCGCTTTCCTTCCTTACGTATTGTCCTCTCTATCTCGCATTCTGTTTCCATGTCGAGAGCGGAGGTTGCGTCATCAAGAACCAATAGTTGTGCCTTACGCATGAAAGCACGGGCTATACTGAGCCTCTGCTTCTGCCCTCCCGAAAGTCCTACCCCACGTTCTCCGATGATTGTATCCCAGCCGTTTTCAAGCTTTTCGATAAACTCCACAGCCTCTGCATTGCCGCATGCTTCTTTAACTTCATCTTCATTGTATTTACTGCGGCTTCCGAGAGCTATGTTGTTCTTGACTGTATCTGAAAAGAGAAAGACATCCTGTGTGACAATAGAGGAAAATCCCCTTGAAGAGGAGAGTGTCATATCCCTCAGGTCTACCTCGTCAATTGTAACCCTGCCTTCCGTCGGGTCAATGAATCTCACGGCAAGGGATGTAATTAATGATTTTCCAGAGCCCGAAGAGCCCATGACGGCAACTGTCTTTCCCGGCTCGATTGTAAAGGATATGTCCTTCAAAAGGTCACGATCATTGACACTAAACGAAACGCTTTCAAATTTCATCGTGCCGCCCCGGGTATTCATGTCTCTCTCTCCGTCCTTGATTTTCGGCTCATTTGAGAGAATTGCCTTTACTTTACGCCACCCCGCCCTGGCCGAGGAAATCTCGACAAAAAGCCACCCGATTTCCATCATCGGCCAACTAAGTTCATTTGTATATTGGATTACTGCGGTAAGGGTGCCAAGCGTCATTCTACCCCCGATAACTTCAATCCCGCCGACAAGGATAGTTAAAGGAACCATACATAATGCAATTACACTCTCAGGGGTACACCAATGTACCCAGAGAAAGTCGAAGGAGCGTGAAAGATTACGAAAAAGAGAAGCTTGATTTCTAAAACGGTTTCTCTCCTTCTCTTCCGTGCCAAAGGACTTTACTGTTCTTATTCCCATTATGGCTTCGCTTGCAACGGCAT
>CAVFNE010000027.1:4485-18504 GCA_963623755.1 Muribaculaceae bacterium
CGCGTTTATCTGAAATTGCATCTCCTATTCTGTCGCCCTTCTTCTCGCTTTTTACGGCAAGAAAAGCAATTAGAGGTAGGCATAGAAGAGGAACAAAAGCACACTTACGGCTGAGAGTGAAGAGCGCTGAGAACTGCGAGAGCACAAGAACAATTATCTCGATTAAGAAGATACCGCAAAAGCCGAACATAAAGCCGATGGAGTCGGTATCTGAAGTAGTACGACTCATAAGGTCGGCAGGATTTCGCTTTTGGAAAAATTCTCCATCTTTTAGAGAAATTGACGAGAAAACATCATACCTCAGATCCGATGCAACTCTTTTAGAGATAGTATCGGAGGAGAGTTCCTGCAGGTAACCTAAGACTCCGGCGCCCAAGTAACATAATGCAACTTCAAATAAAAGAGGATAAAAAACAGAGTATATGCCCCTTCCTATAACCTCATCAATCATTCTCGAAAGGAGTGTTGGAGCAACAGTTCTCAAGGCTGTCTGAACGATGAGACACGATAATGATATTATATATAATTTGATATTTTTACCCGCATAATGCGCTAAATTAATTTCTTTCACATTCCCTCCGAAAAAGGCAAAACAAGCCTTATAAGACGCTATTTGAGTTGAATGGAAATGATTTCAAACCGACAGAACGACAGAAAGAAAGGATTCCATTTCATTTATTCTTCTTTTTATCATCGACTTTCCTCCTGCAATTAAGGTTACTTACCTTTTAACACATATAGGAGAAAAAAGGCAACTGCCTCTTGATTTTTCAGATTTTTCTTTCTTTTCCGTTTTTTATGGATTAAATTCTTTAAAAAAATTGAACGCTTTGAAAATTAAGTGTTGTATAATAAACAAACAACGGGATAAGTCCCGGGGTATCTGATGAAAGGAGTATAACAATGAATAGAATTATAACAATCGGTCGAGAGTTCGGCTCGGGAGGAAGGGAATTGGCACGCCGCCTCAGCCAGGAGCTCGGCTACGCATACTATGACCAAGAGATTCTGAGAGAAATTGCCGCACGCACACAATTGAGCGAAAGCTACGTGAGGGCTATTGTAGAGCATTCCCCTGTCTCAAGCTACCCCATCCATGTTGTCAGGTCTTTCCATCCTGTTATGTCCCCTATGATGGACCAGACAAACAAGGTCTGTCAGGAACAGACTGCTATAATCAAGGAAATGGCTGAGAAATCCGACTGTATAATTGTCGGCAGATGTGCTGACTACATCCTTCGCGATTTCAATCCTTTGAGGATTTTCGTCTATGCAGACATTAGCGAGAAGATTAAACGCTGCAGGGAAAAATCAACAGATGCAGAGACACTTACAGACAAGGAACTCGAGAAGCAGATTAAGTCCATCGACAAGAATAGAAAAAAATATTACGACTTCTACACAGGTCAGGAATGGGGGGACAGAAACAACTACGATTTACTTATAAACACAACATACATTCCGATTCCGAATGCAGCTAAAGAGCTCTCGGCTCTTATAAGAAGTATCCAATAGAGAAAAAGTGGAAGGGTTATCTCTTCCACCTTTTTTCATCTCTTTAAATCATAGTATGTTTATGGTAACTTAGGCACATGGAAGAAAAGAAGAAAAAGCAGAGCAAGCTTGTCAGAAAACCCAGCCCATTTCTCTATTGGGTTGTAATCGGGATTTATCAGCTATATTTAAAAGTCCGCTACAACATACACCACAATGGTGTCAAGCCGAAAGGCCCCGCACTCATTCTTTCAAACCATACATCCAACCAGGACTATAAATTAGTAGCCTCATCCCATTGGCCGAGGCGCATAACATTTGTCGGAACCTATCATTGGTTTACATTTAAGAAGCTGAACTTCTGGCTCAGGCACATGGGGGTCATTCCCAAATACCAATTTGCTCCGGATATGGCCTCGATGAAGATGATCCGTTACGCTCTCGACAAGAATAAAGCACTCGTTTTCATTGCGCCGGAGGGCACAGTTTATGCCTCTGGGAGCCTGGGCTATATATCACCCTCGATTGCCAAGACAATTAAAGTCTTCCGCACTGCTGTATATGCATCATTAATCGAAGGTGCAGGACTCGGAAATGCCAAGTGGTCAAGGCACCCACACAGGGGAAGAACAGATGTCACAACATCTCTCATCATCACAAAAGAAGAGGCAGAGACACTCACTGTTGACCAAATCATGAGCCGCATAAGAACAGCTCTCTGCTATAACGACTACGACTACCAGAAGAAACATAATCTACGCGTTAAAGGTAGTGATAAGCTGGATGGCTTCGACACTATGTTTTATAAGTGCCCATCCTGTGGAGAAGAGTTTACACTAAAGAGCAGTGGCAACAAAGTATGGTGCACACATTGCCACGCTGAAGCAACGCTTGACGAGACATTCCACTTCAATTGGAACAAAAAGAATAAAAAACTCTTTACTGACTATGTTTCTTGGTACAACTGGCAGCTGGAAGAAGTAAAGAAAGAAGCATTGAAAGACGACTTTGTAATGGAAGAAGAAGTTGATTACGCAATCGACAGGAAAGGCATTGACAACTACGTCAAAGTCGGGCGTGGAGTGATGAGGCTCACCCACTCTGGTTGGGACTACAAAGGCACCTTTGAAGGAGAAGAGATTGAGGAACATGATGATATAGAGGATGTATTTCTTGCAACCCTTAAAATCGCCCTCCATTTCGAACTTCCGTTCAAGAAAGGCCATTGCCGTGTCTTCTACCCTGTGAAGAACGGAAACACAAGCATGAAGTGGCACCTTCTCTCGAGGGCACTTACGGAACTTAAGGCTGAAGGCAAGATTTAAATATGAGGGGAATAGTAAAAGATATTTCAATTCTTGTCTTTTCCCTTTTTGCGGCTTTCTTACTCTCACTCGAATTTGGAGTTCTTGATGTAGAGGAGCATATTACGACAATCTTTGTCTTTGCCGTCTTTCTCATTTCATTATCAACATCCTCTTATATCTACGGCGTGATTGCATCAATTCTCGGGGTTATACTAATCAATTACGTCTTCACCTACCCTTTCTTTGCTTTCGATTTCATCAATCCCGTCAATCTTATCTCGGCATTTATCATGCTCACGATATCAATTGTTACAAGCCTTCTTGTTTCAAGAAGAAAAGAGAGTGAAAAGCGAGAAAGGGAAAGCGAGAAAGAACGAACAAGAGCAGATTTATTGAGAGCAGTATCGCATGATTTAAGAACACCGCTTACAACAATCGAAAGTGCGTCCTCTCTTCTACTCGAGAACCCTGCTCTGAAAGAAGAAGAGAAGAAAGAGATGCTACTCAATATTAAGGAAGAGGCAGAGTGGCTCGAGAGGATGGTGGAAAACCTTTTATCCATCACAAAACTTGGTGAAAAGGAAATAAAAATAGAAAAAGAGATAGTTATTGTAGACGAACTTATAGACTCTGTTGTGAACAAATTCCATAAACGCTATGAAAACGAAAAAGTTGAGGTCCTTCTGCCTGATGAAATTACCGCTGTCATGGCTGACCCTTTGTTGATAGAAGAGGTCCTGTTGAACTTTTTAGATAACGCCCATAAGCATGCAGAGGGCCACACGAAAATAATACTCAGCGTTAAAAAAGAAGGATGTGATGTAGTTTTTGCTGTGAGAGACAACGGGTGTGGGCTGAGGGAAAAAAGGGAAGATATCTTCTCTTCATACGGCACCGACGGGGACAGAAACCGCTACCGTGGCATAGGGCTATCGGTTGCAAAGACGATTATCGTGGAACACGGGGGAAGAATAGGTGCCACAAACAGAAAAGACGGTGGCGCTGAGTTTTATTTCACGCTGAAGGGGGAGATAAATGACGAACAACAAAACCAAAATTCTTCTTGTTGAGGACGAGAAAAAGATAACATCGGTTATTAAAACACTTCTTGAGAACAGCTCTTATCAGATGATATATGCCTCCAGTGTAACTGAAGCAAAGATGCTCTTTCTCTCCCACCTGCCGGATGCTGTAATACTGGATCTAGGTCTACCCGACGGCGACGGCATGGAGTTGATTGACACAATACGCACATCATATACCACCCCCATTCTTGTACTATCGGCACGCGGGAGCGAGAGCGACAAAGTCTCTGCTCTCGACAGGGGTGCAAACGACTACGTGACAAAGCCATTTTCTTCGGCAGAGCTCTTGGCTAGAATCAGAGTGCTTCTAAGGTACGGCAGTCACCGCTCGGAAAGCGGAAAACTCCCGAGTGGCACATTCGAGTCAGGAGAACTCAAAATCGACTACAACGCAAGACTTGTATACTACTACGGTAATGAAATAAAGCTTACACAGACTGAATATAATATACTCTGCTTTCTCTCCGAAAGTCAGGGGAAGATGCTCACTTATGCCTCCATCATAAACGGTGTCTGGGGACAGAGCGATGAAACAAGCGTTAAGAAACTTCAGGTCAATATGGCAAACCTACGTAAGAAGTTCGGCGTAAAAGTCGGAGACAATTGGTTTATCTCCAACGAACTCGGAGTCGGTTACAGGTTTAATTCTTAATCTTAACCATCTCTTTACCGCCCCTGTTATAAAATATTCAGTTGTAGGCAATAGAAGCCGAAATTATACAAGGGGAAAAGAATGAGTAAAGAATATTCTCTATCCGTTAAAGAATCACTTGAAAATGTAAAAAGCACAGAAAGGGGACTTGGTAGCGAAAGCGCTCGTAAAAGGCTTTCCGAATACGGGCCGAATAAGCTTAAGGAGAGTGAAAAACCGACTATTTTACAGCGCTTTATCGAGCAGCTTAAGGATCCGATGCTGATTATCCTGATGATTGCTGCAGCTGTCTCTGCCCTTACAGGGATGGTAAGTGGAGAAGGCGAATGGACGGAGGTTATAATAATCATTGCCGTAGTTCTTCTTAATGCCATACTCGGTGTCATACAGGAGAGTAAAGCTGAGGCTGCAATAGAGGCCTTACAGACAATGACGGCGGCAACGTGTAAGGTAATCAGGGACAACAGGCAGACTGTCCTACACTCCTCTGAACTCGTTCCGGGTGATATCGTAGTACTCGAGGCGGGAGATGCAGTTCCGGCAGACGGAAGAATTATCGAGTGCGCTTCCCTTAAAATTGAAGAGGCTGCCCTTACAGGAGAGAGTGTTCCTGTTAATAAAACAGTTGATGTAATCGAAACCAAATCTGACACGGCTATTCCTCTCGGCGACAGAAAGAATATGTGTTACATGGGCTCCACAGTTGTATACGGCAGAGGAAAGGCAGTCATTACAGATACCGGCATGTCCACCGAGATGGGAAAAATTGCGGGTGCCTTAAGTGGAACGGAAGCTGAGGAGATACCGCTACAGAAGAAGCTGGATGAACTGGGAAAATCTCTGAGTAAGATGGTACTTGTTATCTGTGTATTCATATTCTTCTTCAACCTCTTCATGGCTCGTGGCGAACTATCACAAAGTGGCGAAACACTAACAGTAATTTTAAAGACTTTCATGGTAGCAGTATCACTGGCAGTTGCTGCAATACCCGAGGGGCTTGCAACCGTCGTTACAGTTGTTCTCTCCATCGGGGTAACCAAGATGAGCCAGCACAATGCAGTTATACGTAAGCTTACTGCTGTAGAGACACTCGGGTGTACAGAAGTTATTTGCTCCGATAAAACCGGAACTCTTACACAGAACAAAATGACTGTCGTCGAGAGCACAGGGGACAAAGAAAGAGTTGCTGTGGCAATGGCACTATGCTCAGATGCTGCACTCAACAGTGATGATAAAGCTGAGGGTGAGCCGACAGAGTGTGCACTTGTCAACTTCGCCCTCTCTTTAGGCCTCAAGAAACAGGATTTGGAAAAGAAAGAACCTAGAGTCGACGAAGCTCCATTCGATTCATTGAGAAAGATGATGAGTACAATTCACAAAAGAGAAAATGACTACATACAATACACAAAGGGTGCTCCTGATGTTGTTATTTCACTCTGTACCCACTACCTCGAAGAGGGGAAGGTATTACCTCTCGACGGGAAGAAGAAAGAAGAAATCATTTCTTCCAACAAAGCTATGGCCGATAAGGCATTGAGAGTCCTTGCATGTGCAGAGAGAGTGTGGGATAAAAAGCCTGAAAGCAATGAGGCAGAATACCTTGAAAAGGACCTTATATTCCTTGGACTCTGTGGCATGATTGACCCTGTACGACCGGAAGTCAAGGCAGCAATAGAGGAATGCAGAAGTGCAGGAATCAGGGCCGTCATGATTACCGGTGACCACAAGGACACTGCAGTCGCTATTGCAAAGGAACTTGGAATCATCAAGAGTGCCGACGAAGCAATCACCGGAGAGGATATCGAGAAAATGAGCGACGAGAAGCTCGGAGGGAATATAAAGAAATATGGAGTATATGCCCGTGTGCAGCCTGAGCATAAGACAAGAATAGTCAAAGCCTGGAAGAAAAACGGCTCCATAACTGCAATGACAGGTGACGGCGTCAACGATGCGCCTTCCATCAAGAGTGCAGATATAGGAGTTGGAATGGGAATAACGGGAACTGACGTTACAAAGAATGTTGCAGATATGGTTCTTGCTGACGATAACTTTGCAACAATCGTTTCTGCAGTCGGAGAAGGACGAAGGATTTATGACAATATAAGAAAGGCTATCCAGTTCCTGCTCGGCTCAAATATGAGTGAAGTCCTGGGTGTCTTTACAGCAACAATCATGGGCTTTACCCTACTCAACCCTGTACACCTTTTATTCATCAACCTTGTCACCGACTGTTTCCCCGCCCTTGCACTGGGACTCGAGGAAGGAGAAGAGGACATAATGCAACGGCCGCCCCGCCCAGCAGACGACGGCATATTTGCAGGTGGTCTTTTGGGAGACATAATCTACCAGGGAATCCTTGTAACGGCACTTACAATCATTTCCTACATTATCGGAAACTCGATAGAGGTTGGTCACTTTGCTCTTCCGAAGGGTATCAGCGACCACGGAATGACAATGGCCTTTTTAACTATGAGCATGTGTGAAATCTTCCACTCCTTTAATATGAGAAGCCAGCGTAAGAGCATCTTCACTCTCAAGAGTCAGAATAAAGTTCTTTGGACAGCTATGTTTGGCTCGCTTCTTCTGACAACAGCTGTTTTGGAAATTCCATTTCTTGCTGATGCTTTCGGCTTTACTCCCGTCGGCTTCCAGGAATATTCAATCGCCCTAGTTCTGGCGTTCCTTGTTATTCCTATTGTGGAAATTGTCAAATTCTTCCAGAGAATGGGAGCAAAGAGGAAAAAGAAGTAATAGAAGAAAGAAAAAAATCTTAATCCACCCCGCGCGAGGTGGATTATTTAATAAATAATAACTTTCTCCCCTGATATAAAAAGCGAAGAAAGATTATATCTCCAGCTTTATAACTTTACCGCCCTTAATGTCACACTCCGCTCTTGAAAAAAAAATGCGAACGGCCAGGATTGAACTGGCGACCCCTTCCGTGTGAAGGAAGTGCTCTCCCACTGAGCTACGTTCGCGTCACTCTAACTATAGTCACTCAACCCTCTTTTGTCTAGATAAGTAACAACAGCGATGTTGTCAAAAGGGAGGCGATGATACTGACTAACATAGGAAGTTTACATAACGACAAGAGGAATGAAAGAACTAGGGCAATCAGCCCAGCATACCACTCGGTGCCGAAATCTGTTAAGACAAACGGAAAGACAAGAACACCCAGAGAAGCAAGAGGTAAGAGAAGCATACACTTTCTTATTCTCTTCGGAAGCTTTTCTGTAAATGAGAGAAAGTACGGGACAGTACGTGGTATCTGGGTAACAAGACCAGAAAGAATTATGATTAACAGTGTTCTATTCATTGAAAACCTCCTCATCGGTGAATATGAATGACGCTGCTATTGTTCCTGCAATCATGGCAGCAACAGTTGAAAAACCTGAAGGCAGCTTAAAGATAAGAAGAAGCACGGTATTTAAGAGAGCACTGATGAGGAAGACCAATAAAGCCTTTGCTGATTTACGGCACTCAGAACCTAGAAGGGATGTAAACATTGCATATACAGTAATTACAGACGCTGTCTTAATGACAGATGGAAGGAAATCACCCACAATTGCGCCGACAACGCTTCCACTCCACCAGCCAATCCAGCTAGTTAAACTCAAAGATGCAAAATATGGCATTGTGATATCTTTATTTCTAAATGACGCAAGTGCAAATACTTCGTCTGTCGTACTGAAACCTGCAAATAAACGCCCTGAGACAGACTTTGTCTCAAGCCTAGGGGAAAGAGATGAGGCCATAAAGATATAGCGCGAGTTGATAGAGAAGACGGAGACAACAATCGCCAACACTCCCGCCCCGCTTTTCATAAGCGAGAGAATCAAAAACTGTGAGGAACCGGCATAAACGAAAAAGGATGTAAGCCAGGTTTCGAATAGAGTAAAAGAGAGCGTCGTACTCATAATGCCGAATGCAACGGCTGTAGTAAAATACCCCAGGGCCACAGGAAGTCCATCAATTATCCCATCTTTTATAGTTAATTCCCCGTCCATATATCCTCCCCGAGTCTCTTTGCTGTCTCTGTGCCGTCGATAGCTGCACTAACTATTCCCCCCGCGTATCCACTTCCTTCGCCAGAAGCATATAACCCGTCGAGAACCTTCGACCTATCGTCACGTAGAATCCTTATGGGGGAACTCGTTCTGGTCTCAGTGGCAAGAAGAATGGCATCGTGCGTAATAAACTTTCCCTTTGTCATCCTATCAAAGGCGAGAAAGCCCTGCCTTAGAGAAGAAGAAACGAGCGACGGTAGATAATAGTCGAGGTTAACCCCTTCACACCCAGGAGCATAGGTAGAAAGAGGTAGAGATGACGATTCTTTTCCCTTTATAAAGTCATCGAGACGCTGAGACGGTGCCTTAAAAAGTGGAAGATAGCACTTACGCTCAATACTCTCTATATACTCGAGCATTCCCCAGCCCCCGCTTGACGGCACATCTTCTTTTCTTATCTCAACAACAAAGGCAGCATTGGAAAAGCGCCCAGAGCGCGATGATGAACTCATGCCGTTTACAACCTGCATGCCGTTTTCCGTCGTTGCAGGGACAACAGAGCCTCCGGGGCACATACAGAATGAGTAGACTCCCCTTCCCTGAACCTGAGTTACAAATGAGTATGTAGCAGGAGGCAGGTATAATCCCCTACCCTCATTATTATGGTACTGCATCCTGTCGATAAAGATTTGTGGATGCTCACACCTGACTCCCACTGCCGTGTTTTTAGCTTCCAGCGCTATGCCGTCTTTCTCCAGAAAGTGATACACATCTTTAGCAGAATGGCCGGTGGAAAGAATAACGGGTGCGATAAACTCTTCGCCGTTGAAGCATTTAACACCGACAACAGTGTCATTTTTCTTAATGAGGGATGTAACGGTTGTATTGAAATGTACTTCTCCACCCGAGAGGAGGATTGTCTTACGCATATTTTCGATAACCACCGGCAACCTGTCCGTTCCTATATGAGGGTGTGTTTCATAAAGTATATTCTCATCTGCTCCATGCTGGACAAAGAGAGAGAGCACCTTCTTTACGTCTCCTCTTTTAACTGAGCGGGTAAAAAGCTTTCCGTCAGAATATGCTCCGGCACCACCTTCTCCGAAAGAGTAGTTGGAGTTCTCGTCAAGTATTCCCTTTGTACTAAGCAGGGCGCAGTCCTTTTTCCGCTCTCTTACGTCCTTTCCCCTCTCGAGGACAATCGGCCTTATGTTGTTTTCTATGAGTGTGAGGGCAGCAAAGAGCCCAGCAGGACCGGAGCCGACAACAATGACAGATGGAGAGGAAGAATCAAGAACGGGAAATACCGTTCTATTCCAGGTTTGCTTTACTTCTTCGTCAACAAAGACCCTTACGGCAAGATTAATCTTTATCTCAGCTCTTCGGGAATCTATGCTTTTACGTATATACTTTATACCTTTGATTCTCTCCCGTCTTAAGGAAAGCATAGACGATGCCTTTTTGATAACAAAGCTTTCGTCTGTCGCCTCTTCAGGAGTTAAAACAAGGTTAACATCTTTAATCATCGAGAAAATAATATGAATTCAAGTAATGCTAATCAATCGAGAATCTGTTTTTTCTTTCTTCTTTCAAGTATTATTACCGGGTGAATATTCTATCTATCGAAAATCTTGAGAAAACAGTTAAAGATGAGCCTTTATTCGAAGGCGTAACGCTAGGCCTGGATGAAGGCGAAAAAGTCGGCATCGTCGGAAAAAACGGGGAAGGTAAATCAACATTCCTCTACACAATAACAGGAAGGGTGGCAAAGGATGAGGGGAAGGTGTCGCTTCGTAACGGCACAAGAGTGTCTCTACTCGAACAGAGAGTAACCTTCAAGGAAGGGGGGACGGTATCGAGTTATTTGCATGAAGCTGATGACTCAAACATAAAGATTCTTTCTTCCTACCTCAAAGCAATAGAAAAGGGAGACGAGAAGGAGACGATGAGACTGGGGGAGATAATCGAGAGAGATAACCTCTGGGATATCGAGAGAAGGTACTACGCATTCTTGACAGATATGAGCGAAAACTTCACAGGTGACGAGAAGATGGACTCTCTCTCGGGAGGAGAGCAGAAGAAGGTGGCACTGGCACGAACCCTTGCACTTGACTCAGATTTAGTCTTAATGGACGAGCCGACAAACCACCTAGATATAGAGACAATCGAATACCTGGAAGCCTGGATAAAGAACACTCCTTCTGCCGTCATTATCGTCACACACGACAGGCATATCTTATCGAGTGTATGCTCCACTATTTGGGAACTCGATAAAAAGCACTTCTACCGCCATCCGGGTTCATTTACAGAGTACCTTGAAAGAAAAGAAGAGCGCCTTGTAATGGAAGAGAAAGCACAGGAAAGGCTTAAAACCATTCTGAGGCGTGAACTTGTGTGGCTTATGAGAGGTCCTCAGGCAAGGACGGGAAAGGATAAAGGACGCAAGGACAGAATAAGCGAGATGGAGGCCTCCATAAAGAAAGTGAGGGACGAGAGAATGACACAGTTTTCATCTCTTGAGAGAAGGCTGGGAAAAAAGATTCTCGACATAAATGCCATCTCTGCTGTTTATGGAGAGCGCACACTCTTCAGTGCTTTCACCTACTCTTTTACAAAAGGAGTTAAAATCGGCCTTATCGGAGCCAATGGGTCGGGCAAGTCCACCCTGCTCGATATAATTGCCGGCCTCAGGGCTCCCGACAGCGGAAGCGTAGATATAGGGGTGAATACAGTCTTCGGCTACTATGACCAGAAAGGAAGGAACCTTGAAGAGACAAAGACAGTGCTCGAGTACGCAGAGAGCTATGGCAACAGAGTAAAATACACAACAGGAGAGGATGTAACAGCATCAAGATTTCTCGAGCTCTTCGGTTTTCCTCAGGAGAGCCAGAGAACCCCGATTATGATGCTTTCAGGTGGAGAGAGACGAAGACTGTACTTGATAACAAGGCTTATAAACAACCCGAACTTTCTTCTCCTAGATGAGCCTACAAACGACCTCGACATTCCAACTATGGAAAATTTGGAGGATTACATATCGTCATTTCCGGGCTGTGCGATAATATCTTCACACGACAGAACCTTCCTCGACTGTTCTGTTGATTTTATTCTCTCAATCGAAAACGAGAGGATAACATTGTTTCCAGGTAACTACACCCAGTTCAGAGAAAAGAAGGCAGAAGAAAGCACAAAGAAGGAAAATATAAAGAAGGAGAATACCCGAACAGAAAGGGAGAAGAAGGGCCTCAGCTACAAAGAAGAAAAGGAACTGGAGGCACTCGAAAAAGAAATTGAAACACTCGAAAAAGAAATTGAAGAGCTCGAAGTTTCCTTCTCAACATCAAATATCACTCCACTCGGAACACTTCAGGAAAGAACAAAGAAGTACCACGATAAAAAAACAGCGCTCGACGAGAAAACCGAACGCTGGCTGGAACTGGAGGAAAAGAAAGATTAAACGTCTGTTGAATTAACGTCCTCAGCATCCATAAGCTGGGCATTTGTACGCCCTGGGATAACCCTCCTGATAAAAGGAATAACACCACTGTACGTCTTACTGAACTCCTCTTCGCTTTCTTTGAGTGCGGCCTGCCATGCCGGACCAAAGCCCGGAGAATTGATTGTGAGCCTGTCGACAGCCTTCTGATAGACTTGGAGTCTTTCGATTTCCTTTCTCCCCGGTTTCTGGCTCATCGTCTGAAGTGATACTCTGAGGTTCTCGTTATATTTCTTTAAATCTTCATTCTCGCTCTTAAGCTTACTCACTCCATCAGACTCAATCTCCATACGGGATGTAAGCATATCTTTCAGCTTCTTGACATCCCCTTCCCCCTTCTTTTTAGCACTGTGTAGTTTTATGCAATAAACAACCCAGACAATAAAAGCAAGAATACATCCGCTGCCTAATCCTATAAAAAAATCTTTCCAACTCGTCATAAAAATAAACACTCCGTCATATAAATATAATTAAAATAACCAAGTTAGCAAACTTTACTCCTTTCTGGGAGAATTATCTACTTCCAATTATCTGAATAATTGTTTATTATTCTCTTGTTATGCCATGGTGGTGGAATGGTAGACACTGAAGACTTAAAATCTTCTGGACGTGAGTCCGTGCGGGTTCAAGTCCCGCCCTTGGTAGCTTTAAGGACAGGTTTTGACACAGCTCAGAATCTGTCTTTTTTGTTTGCTAAATTAAGATATCAAAATAAGTTACAAAACCAACATAGAATATATCAAACTCAACAAACGAAGCAAGAATAGTGTGTTTTCTCAAACTCTCCAGAAGAGCGCTTATAAAATCCGCACCCTCATCCATTTCGTAAGACAGTAATGAATTTCATCATACAGTTAAGGGAATTGCTCACATTTTCGCACCCATACCGTCGGATGTAAATGTGGCTTCTTTCTTTGTTCTCCCGCTCCGTCCTCCCCCCATATAGTGCACCCTCCGGCATGGGGGCCAGAGGGTGCGTGGGAATAATAAAAATCTATGTGCACTGCCTTGGGGAAGGCAGATAACACCTACACAAGAGCCAAGATTTTAACTCATTACTCCAATCAGTGCGTGACATTATCAACGGTATTATTGCTAATTGTGCACTTAAAAGCACTATAGTCGCTGTTTGGGTTCCCCTCATAAGTATTTTTATCGTTAACGTTGAGGTGCCCTCCTCCACAAATTAATCCGACATAATCACTTTTTTCTCCAATGAAGTGTTCTGGAGTAGTTACATTTTCATTCTTAACTGTTGTTCCAGTTACAGTGTTGTTCGTTATGGTTATATTTCGAATTGTTTGAATGTATGCACGACCTGCAATGCCGCCAACTTCTTTAGTAGCACTAATTGTACTATCAGAGACTGAACATTCTGAAACAGTTCCCGAACACAGGAAGCCAACGATACCCCCAACTTGTCCATCTCCGGGTTCTTTGTCATCACATTTCTTTCCAGTAACCGTAGAATTCTCGAGACGACAATTCATGATATTTGCATATGCGTGTCCGACTATTCCTCCGACATACTTAGTGCCTGTAATGAAAGAATTTTTAACTGTTACATTTTTTATATTACATGTGTCAGTATCTTCTATGTGTACCCGTCCTACTGCAGCGCCAACATATAATTCTCCTTCGACAACAGCGTGATCGAGCACAAGGTTTGATAGTCTAGTATGCTCAAAAAGTCCAATTCCGGCCTCAGAAGTAGTATTTTTATAAACACAATACAAATTGGAAACAGTATGATTCTGGAAGTCAACAAAGTACGGACATTTAAGAGGTATCCAGTTGTGTGCAGAGCCTCCAAGGTCCATATCAGTTTCGACTTTAACTACAACTGCAGCCGCATTTGTACAATATCCCGTGTATTTAGCCGCTTCATTTTCTTTATTTTCGCTTGTAGCAACAACTGATTTGGCCTTGAAATATGTCTGAAGAAGGTCTAACGAAGCCAATGCATCGGCACTATATA
>CAVFNE010000028.1:0-18449 GCA_963623755.1 Muribaculaceae bacterium
CATTGTGTATCAAGTATATGTTCTCGGCAGAGCAATAACCCTTGTCTACAGTCACCTTCTTGAACGGGTATCCCATCTCCTTACTTACTGAAACAAAGTTGTCGATTGTCTTGATGTCGGGAATGTTTCCTCTATATAAGCGGTAATAAGCACACCTGTTTGCAACAGCACTATGAACAGCAGCTATTGCAAAGTGTTTCAAGTCCGGATCCTGCTTTCCCTTTGAAACCTCTACATCACTTAGGTCATCGGAGTATGAGCTGATTGCCGTTGAATCAAATGAGCAATATGTGTTCTCGTTCTTGCCGACACGCGGGTTCTTCTTGTTAATGTTCTTAAAGAAAGTGTTTACATCCCCTTCTGCAATAGATGCAAAGAAGCGGGAGAATTCTGCCGAAGAAATATCTTTATCGAAAGCATGGGTATGGGTGTCATTGAAATAGCCGAAATCGTCTACAGGTTCGCATTCGCTTATAAGTAAGTACTCCGCAGTCGATAAAATTTCGTCAACCTTTTCCTTCTCGAAGGTCTCTTCAAGAGCTTCGGTTATACCTTCTTCCTTTGCTATCTCCTCGAAAGCATATGTCCTTCCTTCCTTCTTTCTCGACGAGACTGCCTTTTTGACTGTTTCTTCTGTTTTCTTTTCCTTCTTCTCTTCAGCAGCTGCCCCAGCCTTTATTCTCTTAAGTTCTTCTTTAGCTTTTCTTTCCCTGAAGTAGGCATTCGGAACAAACTCGCCGTTAACAATCTTACCTATGCATTTTGTCTCTGCTTTTGGATATTTCTCTCCTGGAACTCTATAAGATCTTCTCTCAAAAACACAACCATTCTTATCAACGTGACGTAAAATAGCAAAACTCCTTATGTAGTACGTTCATACTACTACATAGCAGCAAAAAAGTCAAGCCTTAAATCGGGATCATTTTTAAAAAATAAAAGAAATTATTTGGGTAGAGAGGAAAAAATCACATTACTACTCTGAAGAAGATGGGTTACATGACTCAATGGCTTTTTTCTGACAAAAACCCACATCCAGACGAATATATCAGTAAAGTCTGCCTTTATAAGGAGTAAGAAAATGAATTCCGGCAAAGAAATACTTCAGAAAGCAAAAGAGGCATTGGAACAGAAGTTTTCTCACACTTAAAACAAAAACAGCTTTGATTTAACAGAGAAAAAGTCAAAAACATACTTTATAAAGGTGAATTCCAAAGAAGGTGAGGTTTAGATGACGAACTTGAAGATGTAACGGAGGCAGAAAATGTGATGTAGCCTACGTAGACGGACGTCCGGTTGTTTCTATATGTGAAACTTGTTACTACTTTACAGATTCAAATAATGAAAGAATTCCCTCGGGTGGAACCTGCTGCAAATGCTCTTATTGTATAGATAAAAACACTGATTGGATGTTGTGTTACCGCCGTGAGAGATATAACAACCGATCCGGATGTATTGAATGGCTTTTAAGCAGATTCGAGCCGAAGATTGTTCTGTGGGAGATGATTACAGCCGTGCCGGAGCCTCTTAATCCTCCCTTTTTTTGCACTGTGGCCTACATATAAAGTCAGGAAGCCGTAGCTTAAGGCAATATTTTTTTCTTTTTTTTGAGATGTACACCATTTCTCAACCTCTTTACATTCCTGTTCATCAAATGCCTCCCTATGTTAGAAAAGACAAAGGCTTTGAAGACTGACATTTCCTGACCGTGCTCTTTCAAGAGTTCGTCAGGACTGGAGTAGATGCCGTAATCCCGGGTTATGCCTTCGCTCTGGATATATGTGTTATTGCGGTTGAAATCTATCACAGCATGCTTGAGGCTCTTTACAGCAACACCATAGCCGCAGAATGCACCAGAGCAATCAATGTTGGCTTTCTCGAGCTCTTCAAGGTATGTCTTATCGATGATAAATGCCTCTAGAGAGTACCATACCCCCTCGAGATATACTTCCACCCAGCTGTGAAATATGTTTTCGGGGGCAAATGCGTAGACAAGTCCCGTCATCGCACCTTTCTGAAGCCTTTTGTCGATAGCAAAGCCGTGGACACGACAGGGAATACCACACCCTCTCAAAATGGCCATAAAGAGTGTTCCCTTTGTATTGCATTGCCCGTAGCCGTCAGAGAGCACACGGGATGCTGCAATAGAGTCATCGGTATTGTAGCCGAAGAGTATCTCGTCACGCACATAGTTGTAGATTGACCTGATACATTCAAACTCATCAAGGAAACACCAGAGCCTCTCTTTAATTAATTTCTCTATTGCGGGATGAGAATAATCCAGCATCGGTGTTTCAACTAGATATCTGTTCATCGATTGTATTTTCCTTAAAGCATTGTAATAATCGCGGGATGTGAGAGCCGCCATGAGAAAAAAAGCATTTCATTGTTAAACTCCTAGCAGCAGGATACTCCGGCCATTCTCCCGTGGGGTGTTGATTACCTCCCATTTATAGCAACATAAGAAGCCTTGCACTCAAAAGAGCGACAAGAGTAAAGAGAGGGATACCTCTCACAAAGGAGATGATATGCTTCTCCATGTCCAAGTAATACGACTTTTCGGGAAGGAACGAAAAGCGGATACGTTCAGTATTCCGCCACCACATAAGGTCTATAACAAGTAAATCAAAAAGCCCCAGCCCCTCACCCAAAATCAGAAAGTAAAGAAATGCAGATAAGAATGAGTCAAAAGCAAGAATTTTTTTGAGGGCCAATCCTATGAGAACGAAAATGAGTGTGAAGAAGATGAGGTTGCCGACAAGGATTGAGAGAACGCTCTTATTATTCGGAACATTCTCCATCCTTTCTCGGACGATTTTCTGCACTGAATCGGGATAGGATGAAAGAGAGACTAGGTTCTTCTTATCTGTTCCCGTACCGAGAAAACACATAAGCCAGTACAAAAGCCAGAATACAGGTATTATAATCCATTTCATTGTTTTAACCTCATTTTTTGCCACCCAGCAGCGTAGAGCCCCGCAGCATGATATGAGAAGCTTCTTTTTTAGACATGAAGACGCCGTCTGTCGTGTCGATAAGATCGACCCTCTCATAGCCCATCTCCCTGAGCTTTTTCACATAGACCTGCATATCACCGTACCTACGCCGCGTCATTAGGTCGTGAATGGCGAAGCAGACGCCTTTCTTCAGTACACGCAGCGTTTCCAATAAAAGCTCCTTTCTGTCATGTCCTAGGATGTTGTGATAGACATAGTTGCTGGTCACGGCATCGAAGCTCTCGTCAGGAAAGTCCAGCTTTACGGCGTTGCCGCGCTGGAACGAGACGTTCTTCACCCCCTCCGCAACCGCGTTTTTCTCGCAGAGTTTCCGACTGAATGCGGCGTACTCAAATCCCCAGCGGTCGATACCGAGCATCTTTTTCTGCGGATTACGCTTAGTGCAGGCGATGGTCAATGCACCGCTGCCGCAGCCTATATCCAGACCAACACCGCCCTGTGGCAGTGTAATCCAGTCCGCCGTACCGTCAATAATCTCTTTGGCGAGCTTCCGCCTGCCGTTGTAGGAAAAGCTCCTGTAGGCATACACACACCACACTGTGTACTTTGCACGGGCGACAGTAGAACGCCGAAGATAACGCCCAGCATAGTCCGTAGGCGGCCACTCACGGCGAAGCCGAATACACCAAAAAGTAGTAGCAGAGCAATGGACAGCACCGTCAGTGCAATGAGTGAAAATAACATTCCCCTAGGAATCCAGTTTTTGTAGTCAGGTTTCATATCATATACCTCCCGCACTCTTTTTCGAGTTCACGCCACACCGGGTATTTTGCCCCGTTCTCGTCATAGAACTTCTTTATATCCCTGTTAAGCGCACTCATTTCGCCTACTGCATTCATTGCATGGTCTGAGGCACAAATCTTGCCCAGTCTCGTCGAAATCATAAGAGAGAAAAACCTCAGGCATGTCTTACGATACTTCTCACTCTCATAGTCCTTATCGGACTGAGGAAGAATTTCGTGCCCCGAGTTCCGTATTGCACGGTAGCCCTCTATATTTGCGTCAATAATGCGGTTGAGGTATGCAGTATTACCCTTAAGTTTTTTGAGGTTGCCGTCTGTTTTATAACACGCAAAAGCTGCAGGAAGAACAAATGCAGCATGACACAACAGGTAGTCGCCCATATTATGTTCATACACCACCTTGTACTTTGTGCCTTCGAAGATTCTACTTATCTCATCTTTGTTGGAAGGAGAAGACTTAAGCTCTCCGATTGTAATCTTCTTGAAGTCAATCGATACCACCCTTCTCTTTTCTCTCCGTCCCGCAGAGAGCGCAAAGGCAAACATCACATTCTTATCAGGTAGCTTCGCTGCAGTCTCCTGGGGTCTCACATTGTTGCCCACAAAGACAATGTTCTTTGTCCCGTTGAAATGAAGAGTATCCACAACAGTTTCCAGCTGTGTATAGCGCATGGCTACAAAGATTACATCGTATATGTCATCCTTTTTGAGTTCTGTCACAACAGGAATGCGGGTGACACAAGTAAAGAGCGAAAACTTGTCCTTAATCCTAAGGCCGTTCTTTTTTATCTCTTCCCCCCACTCTCCACGGGCTAGAAGAGTCACATCTTTTCCCGCCCAGAATAAATTGCGGGCAAGGTTACACCCCAGCACCCCAGCTCCTAATATAAGAATTCTCATAGAGCGCCTCCTATGAAGGAAAAAGAATCTTTCTTCTTCGCTCCGCCGCGGTTGTAAAGCTTAAATTTGATAGCATTACAATGCGTTTTATTTCCGTTTCTGATAAAAAAAGGGGTTCACTGTCATCTTTACCAAGTCTTATTTCGTCATACTCTTTTTCCTCCATTGGTAGTTTATGCATGCCACTGAAAAGTGACGAAAAAAGACTTATCCTCCACCACAATGCTGCAACAACGCCATTTGATTTCATCTTCTTTCCTTTCTTATCTGAGCTTCAGCCCAGACTGCATTCGCTGTCATCCAGATAAAAAACGATGCGTTCGTCGACCCCTGACTCAAAACATAGTCCCATGTAGAAATCTCCATTCCGAGAGACTGTCGGATATCTGGAATGAGGACAAAAAGAATCTGGAAAACAATTATATGAAAGAATATCATCCACCACGGTAGAATTGTCTTCTTTGTTAATACGGCATAAGAACTTGAAAGGATAATCAAAGCCATCCCAACATACGATAGATACATCCCAGGCATGGAAGAATTAAACTTTTCCGCTATGAGAGATACTGCCTCCTCTCTCCCGAGAAGAGGCGAGAGAGTTGTCGTCCAATCGGCAAGGGACCCGATAAATAAGTGCAGCGCCGCCCCTGTGGCAAGAATAATCACGCCACCTGTAAGTACAACAGTCCTGGTTTTATGGTAAGAAGGCAGGATTTGACAGTAGAAAACACGCAGGGCAAAGAACTCGAGGGACATACCGGAGAATCCTGTGGCTATCAAAACTGAAAGTCTCCAGCTCTCCCACGAGCCGTTGAGATAACACTCTCTCATAAAAAGTCCACTATCATTTTGACTGGGAGAAATAACACTCAGGCATAAGTCTCCCGTGAGCATCAAAATTGCCCCGAGTGCGCCGAGAAGTGCGTCCCTTCTATAATTCTTCAAGTCCTTGAGTTCCACTAATAAGCCTTCTATCTATCTTTAGTTAGTTTATACTAACTCAATTGCTTTGAAAAGACTAATTTAAAATACTCATAAAAGCTTTTCAGAACAGATAAGAAACAAAAAACACATTCTAAGAAGAAAGCGGGGTGCCGAAAAAATGGCAAGAACTAATGGTATGGAGACTTACACCAACGAAATTAAGAAGTTCAAGGATGAGATAATCGCCACAAAGGCAAAGCTTGGGAAACAGATGGGTAGGTAATTGATAACAGAAAGGGTTATCACGCTGACATTATAATGACAGAGTTTATACATGGTAAACGTAGCTTTAAGGATGCGATGAGCGAGCCTGGGTATACGGGTAAAGAGGATGTTAAAGCCTCCCATCTTATGTTTTCAGCTCCTTATTGTCTAAAAATGAGAAATTAACATAGCCAACACTGCACTAAAGACCATCCACTCTTTATATGAAACATGGGATATGAAAACGTTTCCCCCATAAATTTGTAGCCCTGAATCCGAATCTTTTGCCATTCTTTTGGCTTTTGAAAAAAGCAATAATATTTTTAATATCTTGAAATATCATGAATTAAAAAATTTATTAAAATTGTTATTGACAACCGGAATATACAATGTAAGATACAATTAAGGTTGCGAAAACGTTAACGCACTTGAGCAACCTCAAAGATGAGGGATAATGGCAAACGGAAAGATAACAATTAAAGATATTGCTAAAGAGGCCGGAGTATCTGTAACAACAGTTTCGCGTGCCTTGAACAATAGCGGACGTATCGATGCCCAGACTAAGGAGAAGATTGAGCAGATTATTAAAAATTTAGGATACAGTCCCAACTCTGCCGCACAGAGCCTCAAGACACAGAAAACGCGCAATATCGTATTGATTATCCCCGACATAACAAACCCGTTTTATTCCAATCTGGCAAAGGAATTCCAGATTCTCGTTAAAAGTAAGAATTACACTCTGACACTCTTCAATACTAATGAGAATCTATCGGAGGAAATGCGCGCTATCGCATCAGCGAAGGAGATTCTTGCAGGTGGTATTGTATTTGCGTCTATTGCCGAGCAACGTTGTGTAGTGGAAGCACTTCTTAATCTGGATATCCCTTCTGTCCTCCTGAACTCTTATGCCTCATGTGAGCTTGACTGCATCCACGGAGCAAACAACCTTGGAACATATATTGCAGCAAAACATTTAATCGATTCAGGCCACAGAAGGATTGCTTTTATCGGTGGTCAGCGTGGGACAAAAGTTGCTCAAAGCCGTAAGGATGGCTATGTAGAGGCTTTGACAGAGGCTGGTATTGTAGTTGATGACGACCTCGTCTTCGAGATGGGTTTTTCCGAGGATGCCGGTTATAAGGGAGCAAAGTATCTTTCAACAGTATCTCCTTTACCCTCCGCCATATGCTGTGCCAACGACATTATAGCCATGGGAGTATTATCTGCCCTTCATGATATGAATATAGCTGTTCCGGACCAGATTTCCGTAACGGGTATGGACGATATAATATACTCGAGGATTTCAAGTCCTCCCCTTACGAGCGTGACCAACGACAGCAGAGAGTTTGCACGCGAGAGCTTCCGTCTTCTCTTCGAGAGGATTGAAAACAATCTGGAGATCCCGCCACGCGAGATAATCATCGGTAGACAGCTTGTAGAAAGGAGATCTGTCAAAAAAGTTGTGTAATCAATTGAGTCGAGGAAACTCAATCGAAATATTTAGGAGGAATACAATGAAAAAAGTATTATCAGTTCTTTTAGTACTTTGTCTCTCTTTGTCACTTTTCGCAAGTGGAGCATCAGAAGCTAAGTCTTCCAACTCCGACGGCGTTGTTCTCCACATGATGCTCACGGGAGCAGGTCAGTGGGAGAGCAAGCTTCAGCCTATCGTCGACAAGTATTATGAAGAGACCGGTGTTAAGGTCGAGTTCGAATGCTACGAGCATACAAACTATTTCCCTGCACTTGAAGCACTCATGAGCACAAAGAGTAGCTCTTATGACGTAATCGGAGTCGATGCCCCGATGACATCCGGCTATGTAGAGAAGGGATACATCATCTCCCTCGATGATTACATCACAGCCGACGAAATCAAAGAGTATGTACCGGCTGCTATTTCTGCCGGTTCATGGAAGGGCAAGTTCTATGCAGCTCCATTAAACAACTCCGCTCAGGCACTTTTCTACAATAAGGGCCTTCTTGCAGAGGCTGGAATCGAGATTCCCGCAGCAGATCCTGATAATCGTCTGACATGGGATGAAGTTGTCGATATGGCTGAAAAGGCCCTGGCTAAACTTGACCCAGATAGAACAAAGGGAATTAACGGAATTGTTTTTGAGCAACATACAACAGCTTATCAGATGCTTGCTCTGCCTGAAAGTCTCGGAGAGGCTGCTATCGGTGCTGACGGCTACACAGTTGACGGCATAATCAATACCGAAGGCTGGATTAAGGCAATGACTTTCTATCATGACCTCTATGCTGACGGTCTTGCTCCACGTGGTTTGACATCCACTGAGAACCAGTCATCATTCATTTCAGGAAAGACTCTCTTCTTCGTGGGAGGAATCTGGTGTGCAAGCCTTGACTACGCTGATGGTGTAGAGTGGGATTATACATACACTCCTGCATTCAAGGGATATGAAGATAAAGTAGCTACAGCTACAGGTTCATGGCATCTCGGTGTCTCCACATACAGTAAACATGCTGCAGAAGCTGCCGCATTCGTGAAGTATCTCACTCTCGGCGAAGGTAACGATATGTGGCTCGAGGCTAACGGTGATGTTCCTGCACGTGTTGCTGCTGTTGATAAGTGTCTCAATGACGAGGCTTATGCAGAGTATCCGAAGAGTGTTCAGCGTATCGCTGCTTACGAAGCTGCAAATACTGCTGTTCCCCGTCCTGTTACTCCGGCTTATTCCGAGTATGAGGCTGTCATCAATTCAACGCTGAGCGACATCGTAAACGGAGCTGATCCTGCAACTGCATTGAATAACTGCGTAAAGCAGACCAACTCCCTCATGGCTAAGTACAAATAATTAAATTAATTAACTATTGTTTTCAGGTCCTGTCCTCCATATATGGACAGGGCTGAAATATTGGAGGTTATCACTGTGAAGATTCAATCTAAGACAATCGGAAAGGCTTTCCCCTATGTAGTGATTGCACCGGCGGTAATTCTTATAATTCTATTTAAGCTGTATCCGATTCTATTGAACATATGGAACAGTTTTCAGTGGAAAGGAAAACTTTCCGTTTACAGCTATAAATTGATTTTCGTTGACGATGTTTTCTGGAAATCTGTCTGGACAACATTCAAATTCAATCTCATTCTCACCCCGCTCCAGGTTGTAATTTCCCTAGCCATGGCATTGCTGGTAAGCCAGAATATAAAGGGGGTCGGAGTCTTTCGCACCATTTATTATCTTCCTGTAACCATCTCTATTACGGTTGCCTGCATCATGTGGAATATGATGCTCAACCCATCCAACGGTGTTGTCAACAGCGTCTTGATGAAACTCGGCTTTGATGCTCAACCGTTTTTTACCGGGAAAAACCAGGCTCTGGGGAGTATTATGGCCCTCTGTTCCTGGAAAGGCTGCGGATATTGGATGATGTTCCTCCTTGCCGGCATAAAAGATATTGACAAGTCTCTATATGAAGCGGCCAGAATCGACGGCGCATCATACCCACAGACTGTCTTTCGCGTTATCATACCACTATTAAAAAAGACTATTGCCTTCGTGGTGATTGCAGATACAACATCAAACCTTCTGCTCTTTGCTCCTATGTATATGATTACGAAGGGAGGACCGCAGAATTCCACCAACGTGTTGATGTACGAGGCATATAAATCCGCCTTCGTTTACGGCGATCAGACAAGAGCTGCCTCATTGATGACAGTTCTTCTTATCATCGTTGGTGTAATCATCTTCTTCCAGTTCAGATTCCTGAACAAGGAGGATTCGTAATGAGAATGAAACGTATAACCAAAGTAATATGCATTATCCTTCTTGTGCTTCTGGCTTTTATTGCTGTATTCCCGCTTTTATGGGCCATTGCATCATCACTTCGTCCCGATAATGAAATCTATCAGTATGCACTTCCGTTCCAGTGGCATACTTTCTTCCCTGTAAAGTTTACCGCAGAAGCTTATGTGGCTCTTTTTACAGAGCACAATTTTCAGCGGCCGATTATAAATACGTTGACAGTGTCTTTATTGACGGTTCTTTTAAGCTGCCTTGTGAATTCGATTGCTGCTTTCGGCTTCACATTTTTTCACTTCAAAGGAAAGAAGGCTCTGTATTCATTGGTTCTTATTTCATTTATGGTTCCCTTTGAATCCATCGCCATTCCTCTCTACAAGGTTGTCTATCAATTCAACTGGGTCAACACATATTGGGGCCTCATCGTTCCGGGTATCGCCGATGGCCTGGTTCTATTTCTTTTCGTTCAATTCTTTTCAACGATTCCAGACGGTCTTTTTGAAGCGGCAAGAATAGACGGCGCAAGCTGGATGCAGATTTATCGACGCATTCTGATTCCTATGTCAAAGCCTGTGTTGATTACTGCCGCACTGATGGTCTTCATTAACCAATGGAATTCTTTTCTCTGGCCGCTTCTTGTTGCTCACGGAAGAGATATGCGTCTGATTCAGGTGGCCCTTTCCGACTTTACTGCCGAGCACGTAACGCTGTGGTCACGCCTTTATGCAGCATCGGTTGTTTCTGCTGTACTTCCTCTACTTTTATTCCTACCTTTCCAAAAGTATTATGTAGACGGTATTACATCCAGTGGCCTCAAAGGATGATGAAGGAGCTTGATTAATGATTTTAGTAATTGGAAGTATAAATATGGACATATCTTTCCGTGTGAAGAATATCCCGCATGCGGGTGAGACCGTTATGTCACATGGAGTTGAGAAGAGTTCAGGAGGAAAAGGCGCGAACCAGGCATATGCCGCATCGAAGCTTGGTGGAGAAGTAACCATGCTCGGCTGTGTGGGAAGAGATGAAAACGGTGAAGCTCTACTTTCTTCACTTGAGAGCGCTGGTGTCGATATCACGCATGTAAAGAAGCAGATTGACTGTGCCTCCTCAAGCGCGTTTATATGTGTTTCCGATAACGGCGAGAACTGTATTGTCGTGGATTCTTCCGCTAATAAGCTTGTGTCCCACCAGTACCTCGTAGAGCACGAATCTCTATTCAAGGACGCAGAATATTGTGTCCTACAAATGGAAATTCCGGCAGAGACTGTATCAGAAGCAATAAAGCTTTCCAGAAAGCACAATGTGAAGGTTGTATTGAATCCTTCTCCTTTAACTTCGTTTAATGATGCGCTTTTATATGGAGTTGATTATCTTGTTCCGAATGAAGCTGAAGCATCATCCCTTATCGGAAATGATTATGAAAAGACCAAAGAGGATGACTGGATGTCATTTATGCAGAAATATGGTATTGGAAACATGATTATAACGCTGGGGAAGCATGGATGCCGATATTACGATGGTGTAAATCCTTCTGTTTTGTTCCCTTCTGAAAAGAAGAATGCGGTTGATACTACAGGTGCGGGAGATACATTTCTTGGAGCATTGGTTGCAGCTCTCTCCAACGGAAAAACAATAACAGAGGCGGTTGTTTATGCAAATACAGCTTCAGGAATAGAAGTAACAAGGCGCGGAACTCAAAAGGCTGTGCCCACAAAAGAAGAGGTTGAATATGAGCTTGAAAAACATTCTAATTGATACAGATATCGGACCCGACTGCGATGATGTAGCCGCATTGGCGATGCTGAATATCTATGCAAACCAGGGATTATGCAGGATCCTTGGAATCGGACATTGCACATCTAATATCTATGGCGCCGGCACAATAGATGCCATCTGCCACTTCTACGGTAGACCTGATGTCGAGATAGCTACTTATAAAAAGCCAGGCTTCCTTTGTGATGAAAAATGCGTTATTTACAATAAAGCAATTACAGAGGAATTTCCAAACCGCTATAAAAAAGAGCAACCGGAGGATGCAGAGGTGATGTACCGACGACTCCTTTCCGGAATGCCGGACAGAAGCGTGGAATTCATTGCCATTGGACCGTTGAATAATCTCTCTGCTCTTCTTGATTCCAAGCCGGACGAATATTCTCCTTTAAGTGGAAAAGAGCTTGTTTCAAGAAAAGTAACAAGACTTGTTGTGATGGCCGGTATCTTTACTTCAGATAATAAAGAAGCAAATGAAATGGTTGAAAAGTTGACGGGGCACAATGCAGGGGACCTTGAAGAGTTCAACGTTGTATGTGATGTTAAAGCTGCTCAGAACGTTGCCGAGAACTGGCCGACACCGAAGGAATATCTTGGTTTTGAGGCTGGTATGGTCAAAACAGGAATCCCCGACGGGGTCGGAATAACATCAAAGCACCCGGTCAAGCGTGCCTATGAGCTTTATACGGAAGACGGGAGGAGATACAGCTGGGATTTACTCACAGTAGAGCATGCAGTCAATGATGGCTGTTCACACTACAAGCTTTCTGATTACGGCTTTGTCCACTTTGATGATCAGGGACGTACCGTATGGACGAAAGACAAAAAAGGTCGCGACAGGTATGTAAGCTGGGCCGAGTCTCCCGAAATAATAGCAGAAGATATTAACAGACTGCTCTGCCAGATGTAAGGACATCTTTGATGAGACGATTGTTACTGCCCTAAGTGTACGGACAAATGAGGAGGTGAAAGCCTCCCATTTTTATGTTTTCAGCTCTTTAGTTAACATCAGCCATGTAAGATATGCAATATGAACAAGAAACTGAGGAAATAATTAATAAAAGGCCTTCAGAAGAGCTTTCCTACCTCATATATAACAACCGGAATGAACGGGGAGAGGATGAATGAGGCAATCTTTATGTGGGTGATATTCAATAGATTGAGGCCGATTGCCACTACAAGAAGAGAGCCTACCTCGGACATCTGAGAGAGTACTGTTTCTGTTATCAGAGTGGCGAGAAAGCCCGAGAAAAGTGTGAGTAAAAGCTCGTAGAGGAAACAGACAATACCTGAAAAACCACATCCGATACCTTTCTTCGTCGCCATGAGAAAGACAATGAGAATGTCGATGAATGACTTTGCAAGGTATGTGTTGTATGTGCCCTTAGTTCCGCTCTCTATAGCACCCACTATCGCCATCGCACCCACACATACAAAAAGGGACGATGAGACAAAACCTTCTGCAAAAGTGCTCTCTGACGAGGACAGCTTATGCTCGAGAAATGAGCCGAATTTATTGAGGTTGCCGTCAAAATCGAAGGCCTCCCCGATAATCCCGCCCACGGCGATGGAGAAGACAAGGACAAGAAGATTAGTCTTGCTCGAGAAACCTATTGCTCCCGAGTAGAGAACACAGAGTCCCAGCCCCGTCATGAGTGTATCTTTGATTTTATCTGGAATTCCCTTCTTGATTACAGAGCCCAGAAGCCCCGCTATGAATACACCAACACCGTTTATAACAACACCAATAATCGTCATCTTTTCCTCTTCACTGACTCTATTACTATTGCCTTACTTTTTAAATAGCTCTTCTGAATATTGCCAGCCTTTAATCTCTCTCAAAGTACATCTAGCTGAGGAAAATAGAGTTAAGAAGTCTCATTCCAGTGGGCGTGGAGAATACTTTGTCCCTGAAAGCCTTTATTTTCTCCCTGTCATGGTGGTTCTCTGCTGCGTTGACAAGGTAATCAGCCTCAAGAAGTATCTGGTAGTCGAGAGAGTTTATGTTTGTATATGTGTGGTGATGACTCACGAGCCACGATATCCTCTCCGTTTCTTCCCCTCTTAAATCGGAGCCGGCAAAGAATGCCTCTATAAGCTCTGGGCTCTCTTCTTCCTGATGACTTGCGAGTGTGTTGCCGTACTTTTTACGGCATAGCGGACACGATATATCATGGACTATTGCCGTCAATTCCAGAGTGTGGAGAGTCTTTTCATCGACTCCCTCACCCTCCCCGATTATTCTTGCAAATGACCATACCTTTAAAAAATGGTTTATATCCTCTACGTTTCCTTCATAAAAAGAAATCATCTTCTCTGCAGCTGTACGTGTTGTCATATTATTCCCTCCAGTTTCAACAGCCTTTCCTTACGCCACACTTCTCCGCCGTAGCCTGTAAGCTTTCCCTTCTCTCCCATCACTCTGTGGCATGGGATAATGAGTGATATCTTATTCTTTCCCACAGCCTGTCCCACAGCCTGTGCCGACATTTTCTTTATGCCCTTCTCGTTAGCTATACGCCGGGCAATCTCTCCATATGTTACAACCTTACCGTAAGGAATTTCCAATAGGAGTGACCAGACCTTCTTCTGGAACTCCGTTCCCTCGATATAGAGTGGCGGCATAAAGGATGGGTTTTCACCCTCGAAATAGCTATCAAGCCACCTCTTAACCGAAATAAGAAGAGGTGTCTCCTTCTCGCTGTGTTGTCCTAAGGAGAGTGGGCATCCCTTTGTCATTTCAAACCACAGGCCGCTCAGGCTCTCTTCATCCTCTTTCAAAAGGATTTTCCCAAGCGGTGAACTGTAGTGACAGATATACCCGTTCATCTCTTTCCTGTCGACTCTCTTTCAACTATTTGTGATAAAAGCAGAACCTTCTTCGGCGCACTCTTACCCCTTAGGAGGGTTAGGATAGTTCTTACAGCAGTTATGCTCATATCATAAAGTTTGTTGTCAAGGCTTGTAAGCGGAGGAACGGAAATAATGGCAAAGCGTGAATTGTTTATTCCGATAAGGGAAATATCGTCGCCGACTCTCATTCCTTTTTCGCTCCAGACCCTCATAGAAGCAACTGCCAGAAAATCCTCGGAGAAGATAATGCCGTCTGTATTGCTGTTTTTCTCTATGAAGGACGATACCGCTTCATATATCCCCTCTACATCCTCTGGAGTTTCAATAATCCTCCCTTCCGTCTCATAGCCGTATTTCTCAGCGCCCATTATAAAACCCGCCATCTTCTTGAGATTGCTCGCAGTCTTTCTGTCATAGAAGAAGGCAATGTTCATGCATCCTGTATCTTTCAGGAGTTTTACACAGTTACATACTCCCTTATCTTCATCTGTGACTATGCTGTATATGTTATCGCCATTGAGGATGCCATTACAGAATACCACCGGGATATTCTCCATATATTGATTAACTGCCTCCTCCATCTTCTCATTCTGATAGATGGAGCCCATGAGAATAAGCGCATCGACATTTCTCTTACTCAATATCTGGAGGTATGATGTTACCCCCTCTTCCTCTTCCCCAGTATTGCATATGATACATGAATAGCCTTCTTTCGAAAGTTCCTTCTCGATGTAGTAGATACCGTCGGTGTGCTGTGTAGTGCGCATGTCGGAGATAAGTACCCCAATCATCCTTGTCGACTGTTGCACAAGATTGCGGGCTGTCTCATTGGGCATGAAGTTCTTTTCTTCAATTATTCTCTGGACCTTACGTCTTGTCGCTTCCTTCACATGAGGGTAACCGTTGATTACCCTCGAAACAGTGGCAGGCGAGCACCCCGCTTCCCCGGCTATCTCATATATTGTGATATTCGACACCGCACTCTCCTTTCATTTAAACTGAGCTTTATCTTCCAGAGCGTGTATTGACTTCACTACCATCTCATGATATGGCACGCTGAGTCCTACCTCATGTGCAGCTTCAACAACAGAGCCGCTGATTGTATCGACTTCACTTCTTCTTCCGTCCCGGATATCTGCATAAATTGATGTATATCCGTCTGGAGCATTAATAAGAACAGTCTCAATATCATTCACGACCTCTTCCTCATTAAAATCAAGCCCCAAAGCATCCGCTACTGTCACAGCCTCGCTCGCGAGCTGACGCATTATCCAATTGGCATTTTTGTCTGTGTGGATGAAGCCGAGGGGGACCTGGAAGAGTGCAGTGAGAGATGAGGCAGCAGTGTTGGTGAACATCTTCTTCCAAATCTGCTTCTGAACATTCTCCTCCGTTCTGCATTCCAGTCCGCATGCTGTGAATGTCTCTGCTATGGCAGAAAGCGCCACGCTTCCTCCATCAAGAAGGCCGATACTCGTAAGCCCCGAGCCACCGTGATTGACAAACCCCAGTTCAATAACCGAAGAGTTATGCTGTGTCGAGCCTATAATGACATGTTTTCTGTCGGCAAACTTCAAAAGCTTGCTCTCGTGTCCCGCTCCATTCTGGAGTGTCATAAGATATGTATTTTTTCCAATGAGGTTTTTATTCGTCTCCAATGCCGATACTGTGAACATCGATTTGACAAAGCATATGACAAGATCTACTTCTCCCATCGTTGACGAGTCCGTTGTCGCCCCCGGCTTGAGAACATTCACACTTCCGTCCTTCTCCTTTACTCTGACGCCGTTCTTATTGACAGCATCCACAACAGAAGAAGATAAGTCTACGATTGTCACCTCGTTTTCTCTTGATAGATATCCTCCAAATAGAGAGCCCATCGCACCGCCGCCTAAAACAACAATCTTCATAAAACCTCCGTATGAAAACGATTTCAATACGATCATTCTAAGGACAAGCCACTGTCAATGCAAGATTAAAGAAAGCGGCGATTAATCCTCTACTCCGGCTCGATCATCAAAGTAAAGGAGTTTTTATGCCAGTCTATGAGGCCGTCTCTTTTCATCTTACCCAGTTCCTTCGAGAGTGCAGTTCTGTCAGTATTGAGGTAGGATGCCATCTGCTCTCTGTTGAAAGGGATAAAAAATGTCTTTGTGCCGTTTTTAAGGTATAACCCTGATAAGTAAGTAAGAATACGTTCTCTGATTGTTTTGGCTGTTGTACAGAATATTCTATTAGACAAGGCCATATTCTTACTAGACGTAACAGATACAAGATTTAATAGGAAATTCAAATACCATGGCCTATTGCTGTTTCTTCTATCCAGAAGCCTTGTTATGTTGATGAAGAGTATGCTGCATTCAACAGAAGCAACAACATCGACCATCATACTCTCTCCCGATAGTGCATAGCTCTCGGCAAATACACTGCCCGTATCCATGCTGTTGATTGTGCTCTTATTCCCCCATGGATCTATATTCTCAATCAAGATGGTGCCACTCTGGACTATTCCGATTACCTCTGTCTTCTCCCCCGACTTCAGGATGATATCACCACGTTTGAACGATTTGATAACAAATGCATTTAAAGACGCAAACTCCTCAAGTTCCGTCTGCCCTATATTTTTAAAAAGCGGGGATGAAATAATCATAAATCTTCCTTTTACGTGGTTATAACCACGTAATATTTATCTTGATTATCCTATCCTACTCTCAGATAAACAAGGAGAATAAAGAAATGAAAAGAAAAATAATCGAGATAAATGAAGAAAAGTGCAACGGATGCGGACTGTGCAGAGATGCATGCCACGAAGGGGCGATTGCAATTGTTGACGGAAAGGCAAAACTTATGAGAGATGACTATTGCGACGGTATGGGAGACTGCTTACCTTCCTGTCCGACAGGAGCTATATCATTTATAGAGAAAGACACCCTCGCCTATGACGAGAAGGCTGTCGAAGAGAATAAGAAAAAGAAAGCTGAAAAAACAGGAGCACCAGTTTTCTCAGGATGCCCAGGAAAAGCAATGCATCAATTCAATAGAGAAGAAACGCCAAGAGATGATGTAGCGGCATCTCTGAAGGCTGAGTCACAGCTGAGACAATGGCCGTGCCAGATCAAGCTTGTCCCTGTCAACGCTCCTTACTTCAACGGCGCTAAGCTTTTAATTGCTGCTGACTGCACAGCTTATGCTTATGCTTCTGTTCACGAGGACTTCATGAAGGGTAAGGTGACAATCATAGGCTGCCCGAAACTCGACAGTGTCGATTACTCGGAAAAACTTGAAGCTATCATCACCAATAATGATATTAAGTCAATTACAGTATTGAGAATGGAGGTTCCATGCTGTGGTGGTCTGGAGAACGCTGCAATAACTGCACTCAAGAACAGCGGCAAGTTCCTGCCATGGCGTGTTGTGACATTCTCACTTGACGGCAGAGTTATTGAGGACTGACACAGCTATGAGGGAAGGAGTATTCAATACGGTATTGGACAACGCCCCTGTTGACGGTTTTACAATTTCGCAGAAAGTCGACAAAAACGGCAGAGCCTACTTCTTCTCCCTCGCAAGGGGAACAGATATAAGTGTGGAGCATTATGAGAGCCAGAAGCTTATTCTGCTCCTCAATGGCAGCATTGTCGTCTTTTCACCTTCGTTTGAGCAGAAACTCAAAGAAGGAGATGGAATCGTCACTCAAAGTGATTTATCATTCGGGGTAAAAGCAATCAGTGGGAGTGTCTACCTCTTAGTAGACCTCGGGAGAGAAAATATGGTTAATGAAAAAGTAAAGGACGGAGAGATTTTTGCACTCAAGGATCTTGTTCCATACAAGGAAGAGAGTATTGTCAACATGGATGTTGTCAATAACTCGAAGATGAAGTTCGTCGTCATGGCTTTTGACGGAAACACAGCTCTCAGCGAGCACGCAGCACCCGGAGATGCCGTTATCTTCGCCCTCGAGGGCAAGGGTATAATCGGCTACGAAGGTAAAAACTACCCGATAAAGGCCGGAGAGAACTTCCGCTTCGCCAAAAACGGCAGGCACAGCGTAAAGGCTGACGGACGTTTCAAGATGGCACTGCTGCTATCATTGGAGTAAGACAAAACCGGCTGGATTAAGGCCGGTTTTTCTATCACACAATCTCATCTTTTGTCCCGAAAACAAAGATTATTATTTCTACTTCCAGCCCGGATTGGATGTCTGTGATAAA
>CAVFNE010000029.1:0-17018 GCA_963623755.1 Muribaculaceae bacterium
GATATAGACTCCGCCGGAAGGGTCAGTATACCGCTGAGAACAAGAGAAAGCGTAAATCTTACTCCCAAAAGTGAGGCACTTCTTGTTGGAACTGGGTATGCTGTCGAAATCTGGAACAGCGCTGTATATGAAGAGGAAGAGAAGAGCGAAGATGTCTCCATCTCGGAATTGGCACAGAAGATATATGAGGAAGGTAAGTGATGGAATTTTTACATTATCCTGTAATGCACGATGAAGTACTTGAGAATCTTACTCTCCCAAGGGATAGAGAGACTACACTTATCGACTGTACTACAGGAGAGGGTGGACACACTAAGATGATGCTCGATAGTTATCCTCTCCTCACCGTTATCGGACTCGACAGAGACAAGGAGATACAGAAGAAAGCCATAGAGAGGATGAGAGAGTACGGAGGTAGATTTTGTCCTGTCAACACATGGTTCAACGACTACCTCTCGGAGCGTGAGAGCGAGAGTGCAGACGCCATTCTCTTCGACCTTGGTATTTCAATATTCCACTATGAAGAGAGTGAAAGGGGATTTTCACTTCGTAAGGATGAGCCCCTCGATATGAGGCTTGACACGTCACAGAGTCTTTCGGCCGGGACTGTTGTCAACGAATACTCCGAAGAAGCATTGGCAGACACCATCTACAAGTATGGTGAGGAGCGCTATTCGAGGCGTATTGCAAGAACAATAGTCGAGAAGAGAAGTGAAAAGAGAATAGAGACGGGCAGAGAGCTGGCAGATATCATATGGCAGTGTGTCCCTCGTGAGTATAGATATGGACACATTCATCCGGCAACAAGGTCTTTCCAAGCGTTGAGAATTGAGGTCAACAAGGAGCTGGATAGAATTGAGCCTGCCTTGACAGATGCTCTCAGAGTTTTGAAGAAGGGAGGAAGGGTAGCAGTAATAACCTTCCATTCTCTTGAAGATAGAATAGTAAAGTGGGCTTTTAAGGACAGAGCCGAAAAGTATGGAGATATAAGGATACTAACTAAAAAGCCTATCGTTCCGACTGATAAGGAGTGCGATGAGAACCCTCCTTCAAGATCAAGTAAACTTCGAGTAGTGGAGAAAATATGAAGTACAGAGAAAACATCAGAACAAAAATGGATATCAGAGCAAAAATTATAATTATTGCATCCATAATTATCTCTTTTTTTGTTATACTGCTACCGGTATGGCAGAAGGGTATTACCAGAAGTAACCAATATTCCATATTGCTGGCGAAAGAAAAGTTTGAAAAGCTGGAAGAAGAGGAGAAGAGTCTTGTTGCTTATATTCTCGATGAGAATAGAGACAGCACAGAGGGTGAGCTGAAATTGGCAGGAGTGTAAAAAGGCTGTACGGGGTTGAGAGATGTACGATAACGAGAGAGCATTGAGCGATATCGGCTTATATGATGACTACAGGGTAGTTTCTGGGAATGAGATTGAGGGTGAGAATGAGGGATTATTCTCGCCTTTTACATACTTGTGTTTTGCACTTATTCTTCTTCTCTTCGGCCTTGTTACACTTTTCAGTGCCTCGTATGATACTGCTCTTAAGAACGGCGAAAAGTTCTATTATTATTTTTTGAATGAAGTTATCGTAACACTTATATCTCTTTTCCTTGGAACTTTTATCTCATTTCTACCCCTGAAGACTTTAAAGCGCTCGTATTTTCTCCTCTTTCCATTGTATGTCACGCTCTCACTCGTTTCTTTCAAGAGTGAGTTTTTCTCAAATGAAATTATTGCTCAGGCGATAGGACTGCTGGGTAATATTACACTTCTTTTTCTGCTCTCCCATACAGTCGGGTTTATAAAAACAAAAGAAAAGAACGGGATATTTTTAATTGCTTTGACACTTTTGACAGTCCTGATGGTAATTAGTATATCACTCACTTCGGGGCTTGGATGGTATCTTATTGCTTCCTTAATAATTATTGCTGTTCTCTATTCCCAGCGTGTCCGTAAGAGCTATATTTACTTTTTTCTCCTGACACTCGTTGTTATATTGGTTTTGGAGACACTTTTTTTTCCATCGATACTCGAGAAGTTCGGCGCATCCATTTTTCCGGTAAACTCTGACCTCTACTATAACGGCGATCTTTATCAGGCACAGAATGCAATCATGGAAGGGGGATTAATCGGGGTTGGGATTGGTAACGGACTATATAAACTCGGAATTATCAACGATATAAGCGGAATTTATATATATGCTTCCCTTTTTGAGGAGTGCGGTATTGTCGGCAATCTACTAGTAGTCATCCCCTCAATCATGATTCTGATAATAGGAATCCGCACATCAAACAGAGCATACAGGAAGGGGGAGAAATTTATCTCGTCCTTTACTCTCGGCGGAACAGTTATGTTATCTTTTTCCTCCTTGATTAATATGCTCTATGTCTCCGGCCTAATTCCATTCTACGGAGTGCCTCTTCTACTATTTTCCTATAATCCACTTTGTCAGGTTTTGACTGTGATTATGATGGTACTCTTTTATAAGTTCATATTCCGTATAGGACGGGAAAAGAATGAGTAAGAAGAAGAGTGCTTTAATTATTTCTGTTTCCGTTCTCCCTGCCGTTTTTGTCCTCATCTCCCTTTTCTGGATGGGTTCTTTTAAAATCTCATCTTGTTCCCTCGATGGAATACCCGGAACATACAGCGTTGAAAGTGCGCTGTTGAGAATATCGGGCCGCAGTAAATTAAATCTTTTCTTCTCTACACGAGTTAAGGAAATTGATGCTCTGCCATATATAGCAGATTGCAGAATTGAGAGTAAGGGAAGGACTCTTACACTTTTGGGAGATACTGTGAGGGAGGCTGTTATCATAACAGATAAGAAGAATTATTACTTCTACTCTGACTCCCTTATTCCACTTGATAAAAGAGATGTAAACACATTGAAGGATGAGTATACTCTCCTCTATGTCGAGCCGGCTCTACTGGAAGAGTTCCTTTTTTATGATTTCGGCCAAGATGAAAAGGCGATGATTAACACTTTGAAAGAGTTAAAATCTCAATTCGGCTTGATAACAACGGCAGAATATGACAATAATAATTCCAGTGTATTTTCCGGTTCTTTACTTGTAAAGCTCCCGTCTTATAATGCAATACTTGTCCTGGAAGACATAAGATACTGTTCACGGATAGGGGAAGCTTTAAAGATAATAGAAAGGCAATACATAAAGTCAAATGACAGGGTGAACAGCGGCGTGAGTGAATACCGGATTTCTCAGAACCTGCTTATAAAGATGAGGTGACGTTTTGGGTGCAGATAAAACAATAGTAAGCTTAGATATCGGAACAAGTTCTACCCGCGTTGCTGTGGGTACTGTCAGCAGGGACGGCCAGGGGGTTATCGAGAGTGTCACAGACCGCCCGAGCATCGGGGTCAAGAACGGGTCGATTGTAAATATAGAGCAGACGATGAAGGTCCTCAGCCAGGTTATTTCCGATGCTGAAGTTCAGGCTGGAGAGGAGATAAGGTCCGTCATCATAGGTCTCGGGGGAGACCAGATCAGGGGGATTAAATCCAACGGGGTAGTTGGCATTAATTCAAAAGATCAGGAAATTACAAAAGACGATATAAAGCGCTCGATTGATGTTGCAAGAAATATCCAGCTTCCGCAGAATATGGAGATATTACACTCTCTTGTTCAGGATTTCTATGTGGATAACCGCTGTGGAATCAAAGACCCTGTCGATATGCTCGGCCACAGACTCGACACGAAGATATTGCTTGTTCTCGGATCGTCTCCGATAATCCAGAATCAGAAGAAGTGCGTCCAGAAGTCGGGCCTTGAAGTGCAGAAGATTGTCTTCCAGACATTGGCCGATGCAGAGGTTGTACTTTCCCCCGAAGAGAAGGATATGGGGGCGATTGTTATCGACATCGGGGCGGGTACTACCAACTACATTGCCTATTCAGCCGGCTCTCCTGTACATGTGGGAGGAATCAACAGAGGTAGTGACCTTATCACCGGTGATATCTCATACCTTTTTCAGCTTCCGAGAGCCGCAAGCGAGTCAATGAAGATTACCGACGGCTCATGCTACAGCCCAGGAGTGAGTGCAGATGAGACTATCATCACCCCGTCGCTTGGTGGAAAACCTTCAATCAGGATGCCGAGAAAGGAATTTGCAAAGGTAATTGAAGCAAGGATGGCCGAGATATTCCTGATGATTCAGGATGATCTGCAGCAGAATAATGTAAACGGTACATTTGGCTCTGGTATAGTTCTTGTCGGAGGGGGTGCATTGATGAGCGGGGTAACCGAACTCAGTGCCGAGATATTCCGTCTTCCGACACGCATAGGATTTCCGGAGGCAATCAGCGGGCTGGATAGGGCATATATAGATCCCAGATACGCTACTGTGCTTGGACTCTTCAAGAGCGAAGCGAGAAGATACAGGGATACAGGTGATGTCTCCTCTCTCAGGGAGAAGAAGAACTTCTCTTCAAGACTCAGGGGATTCTTTGGTAAATTATTTTGAGGTAAAGTATGAGCTTTAACTTATTTGATATTGAAGATACAACAACAGGAGAACAGACAACTCCTACCATCATCAAGGTTATCGGGGTAGGAGGCGGTGGTGGCAATGCCGTAAACAGGATGATTGCCAACGGCCTGAAGAAGGTCAGTTTCGTCGCCCTCAACACAGATGTGCAGGCATTACAGCGCTCCAACGCACAGACAAGGATTGCCATCGGTAAGGAGCTTACAGGAGGTCTCGGCGCCGGCGGACAGCCTGAAATCGGAGAGAAGGCTGCACTTGAGAGCAAGGAGGAGATTAAGAAGGAAATCGAGAATTCCGATATGGTCTTCATCACCGCAGGTATGGGCGGCGGAACGGGAACAGGGGCAGCTGCTGTTGTTGCCGAGATAGCAAAGGGGTGTAATGCCCTTACAGTTGCTGTTGTCACAACTCCTTTTTCTTTTGAAGGTAAGAAGAAGCTTCAGCTTGCAGAACAGGGGATAGAGAAACTTAGAAAGAGTGTAGATACTCTTATCATAATTCCAAACCAGCACCTCTTGAATGTGTGTGAGCAGAATACACCTATCAAGAAGGCCTTCCTTCTTGCCGATAGTGCACTGTTGCAGGCAGTCCAGGGAATAAGTGACCTCATTACCGAGCCGGGAGAGATTAACATAGACTTTGCCGATGTAAAGACTGTAATGAAAGGTAAGGGAGATGCTCTTATAGGACTAGGCTTCGGAGAGGGCACAGACAGAGCAATTGAGGCTGCAAAACAGTCAATCAACAATCCGCTGTTGGAGAATGCTTCGATAGAGGGCGCAAAGGCTGTTCTTGTCAACATTGCCGGTAGCGATAACCTCACACTCCAGGAATACCAGGATGTAGTTGAACTCATTACAAAGAATGTCGATGAAGAGGCTCTTATTACAGCCGGCCAGTCTTATAACCCATCCCTGGGGGAGCGAATAAGGGTCACAGTTGTTGCCACTGGTTTTGAGAAGAGAAGTGTCTCGACAGGTGCAAACACATCAGAGCTCTTCGGTCAGAAAACAGTTAAGGTGGAAGAAGAGGCGGTGAGTGAAAAAGTGGAGAAGAAGGAAGCGAGTCCAAATACATCTTCTGCTGGGGTTATCAACATCAACAGATGGACAGATCTCAAAAATCAGCTTTCGTCCCGCGGCAACTCCAGTTGTGACTACACAACGCCCTCGATATTAAGAATGCGTAACGATGACGACGAGTAAACTCAGCAATACAGACAGGGATTTGGTTCTTGATTTTTCGGACTCTATTATCTATGTCTTCCGTTTGAGTGAGAAAACAAGAGAGGTCTACTCCAAGGAGGCCTCTCTCTTTCTTTCTTTTCTCGACGGGAAGAATATTACACTTGAGGATTGTTCCGTCTTCGATATAGAGGCATATATTGAGGAAAGAAAAAAGGATGAGGATCTGAGTGAAAGGACAGTCTCGAAGGTTCTTTCAGCTCTCCGTACATTCTTCCGTTACTTGAAAATGGAGAATATAACAGATAATAATCCTGCAAAATTGGTGAAGAAACCAAAAGAAGGCGTTCACCTTCCCCGTACAATCAGCGAGAGTGAGATAGATGAGATTATGGCGTCTTTTACCCGTGATAATCTGGGCATGCGTGACTGGGCACTCTTCGAGCTTATATATTCCTCGGGAATGAGAATAAGCGAAGCAGTCTCTCTCAATGTCGACTCGTACAGGAAAGAAGACAGGTCTCTAAGGGTAATCGGAAAACGCAACAAGGAGAGGATTGTATTTATAGGTGATGAGGCGATAGAGGCACTTGATGAGTATCTTGCGTCTGTCAGACCTCAATTGTTAAAAGGAAAAAACACGAAGGAAAAGGCCTTGTTTTTAAACCGCCGTGGAGAGAGACTGACACGTCAGGCGGCTCACTTGAGATTTCACAGTGTTGTCGATCCACTCGGCCTCGATGCGACAATCCACACCCTCAGACACTCATTTGCCTCCCATATGCTGAAAAACGGGGCAGATATACGATCGGTGCAGGAGATGCTGGGACACTCGGATATTAAGACAACACAGATCTACACCCAGCTCGATACCGCGACAATGCTTGAAAACTACGATAAGTTTTCCCCCCTTGATTCGCTTTTTGACAAAAAAGGCCGGTAAATGCGTTATATATAACGTGAGAAGAAAAAGAGAAATAGAGATACTGGATTACAATGGCATTACTGTAAGATATATCGGAGAATATCCCACGGGTAAGGCGGTATATTTTTATTATGGTAAGAGCTCGAACAGGGCTCTTTTGAAAAGTGTGTACATAAGTGCATTGGAGGCACTTTTGAATGGCTATGATATAATATATAAGCCGCAGCTCTACCTCTCACGGGCTGTGGAAAAGGCGGCATTCGAGAGCCCCTCCGGCTCAATCTACGCCTTTTACCCCAAGGGACTCAATACTCTCTCTAACTCTACTCTAATGAAAGCAGTGTTGACAGGAGGGGGTGCCATGAGCATTCTTGAAGACGATGCATTCTTCTCCTATGAGGCGTTGAGAGGAACAGATTATGTTGCATCGAGTATGAGTGATGGCCTTTTACTCTGCTCTTACGGCGGGAAAAAATGTCCTCATTTCATCGACGATGCGCTTGGGGAGGGGAAGAGCCTCGGGGTACTCAAAAGCGGATTGGGTGATATTGTATTGAAAAATCTTGTAAGAGATGGTGCTGAATGTGTTGATTCCTTTTCTTCTTTTCTATCTCTTCCACGCGTTATTCTTTATCCTGGAGAGGGTGGTAAATATGGAATAGACGGCGCCTCTTTTGATATACTCAACTTATAAAAGATGAACAACAGAGAATATATAGATCAGTTTTTAGATTATTCTTTTTTAATCAGATCATTGAGCGAAAACACAATTACCGCTTATAGGGAAGATTTATTATCTTTTTGTGAATACACCGATGGAAGGAATATAAATTTTGTCGATTATACCGGTGAAGACGCAAGAGAGTATGTGAGATGGCTCAAAAAGAACTACAGTGAGAAGAGCATATTGCGTCACCTTACATCGTGCCGTACATTCTTCGATTACTTAGTACGGAGTTCTTTTATTTCATCGAACCCGTTCGAGGGAATATCGCTCAGGAGCACTGAAGTAAGGCTACCGTCTGTGTTGACTCTCGAGGAAGTGAAAGAACTACTCTCCATCCCGCGTAAGTGTTTTCTTGATGAGAGGGATCATACTCTTTTTCTCTTTCTCTACTCGACTGGAGCAAGAATAAGCGAGGCCCTGAGTATAGATATCGGTGATATAGAATGGGATGAGAGGAGAATAAAGATAGTCGGGAAAGGAAATAAGGAAAGGTTTTTATTTCTTTCGCCTTTGATGATTGATAATCTTAAAAACGACTATCTTCCACAGCGGAGGTTATACCTCGAGGAGAAGAAAAAAGGAGATGAGAAGGCATTATTTATCGGAGAACGTGGTTTTAGGTTGCCCTTTTCGTCTGCTCATATTATTTTTGATGTGTATAGAGCGCATCTCGGATGGCAGAAGGAGTTTACTCCACATACCTTACGTCACAGTTTTGCAACTCATTATCTTGATAGAGGAGCGGATATAAGGATGGTGCAGGAACTACTGGGCCATGAGAGTATAAGTACGACGCAGATATATACACATGTTTCGAAAGCAAGACTGAGAAACGTGTATAATGATACGCATCCACATGCTAAAGGAATTAAAGATGGAACTGAGAGGAACAACAATAGTAGCTGTTAAGAAAGACGGTGTTGTCGCTATTGCCGGGGACGGTCAGGTGACAGAAGGTCAGAGTGCAATTCTGAAGGGAAATGCACGTAAGGTAAGGCGGATTTACAACAATAAGATAATTATCGGTTTTGCAGGTGCAACAGCCGATGCATTCACACTCTATGAGCTTTTGGAGAAGAAACTCAACGAGTATAATGGAGACCTTGTGCGCTCATCGGTTGAGATGGCAAAGTCTTGGAGAACAGATAAGGCATTGAGGAATCTCGAGGCTATGCTGTTGGCAACCGACGGCGAGAAGATGCTGATGATTGATGGAGTAGGAGATGTAATCGAGCCAGAGAATGATGTTCTTGCCATCGGAAGCGGCGGTAACTTTGCGCGCGCGGCAGCTCTCGCCTATCTGGAGAGTAAAGTTGATCTCACTGCAGCCGAGATAGCACAGAAGAGTGTCTCTATTGCTGCTGATATCTGTATATTCACCAACCACAACATAATTGTTGAAACATTTTGATTGAAAGGAAAATAAACCATGGATGTAATTGAATACAAGAATCTTGATAACATGACTCCCAAGGAGATAGTCACAGCTCTCGATAAATATGTAATCGGGCAGAAGGACGCAAAGAAAACAATTGCAGTTGCACTTCGTAACAGGGTAAGGCGTAAGCGCCTTTCCCCCGAGCTCAGGGATGAGGTCTCTCCAAAAAATATTTTGATGATAGGACCCACCGGAGTTGGTAAGACGGAAATTGCAAGAAGAATCGCCAAGCTCGCCAATGCACCTTTTATAAAGGTCGAGGCGACTAAATACTCTGAAATCGGGTACGTCGGAAGAGACTGTGAGTCCATGGTAAAGGATTTGATGGGATCCGCAGTTCAGATGGTAAGAGAGGAGATGGCGAAGATGAAGGAGAGCGAAGTCGAGGTAAATGTAGAAAACAGACTTCTCGATTTGCTTCTGCCGTCACTCAAGATAAATAGTGAAGATATAAAGGCACAGGAGACAAGAGAGCAGTTCAGGAAAATGCTCAAAGACGGTATTCTCGAGGACAGAGAAATCGAAATGGATGTACGAGAGAAGGCAAATATCAACATAATGGGCGGGGGTTCGATTGACGATTTGCAGAACGCAATGTCGAGTCTTTCATCACTTTTCGAGTCTAAAGGCAATCATACACGTAAGATTTCCGTAAAGCGTGCCCGCGAGATAATTAGGGAAGAGGAGATGGATAAGATTGTCGACTCAGATAAAGCCATCGATGAAGCAAAAGAGAGAACCGAGGAGATGGGGATTATCTTCATCGATGAAATCGACAAGATAGCCTCCCGCGGCTCGACAAGCAATACCGACGTTTCCCGCGAAGGTGTCCAGAGAGATATTCTTCCGATTGTTGAAGGCACGAAGGTATCTACAAGGTGGGGAGTTATCGACACAACTAATATTCTCTTTATTGCGGCAGGTGCATTCTCTCTAAGTAAACCCAGCGATCTCATTCCCGAGCTCCAGGGAAGGTTCCCGCTCCATGTAGAACTCAAGGACCTCACAAGCGAGGATTTCTACAGAATACTTACAGAGCCTCAGAATGCAATGACAAAGCAATATAAGGCACTTCTGGGAACCGAGAATGTAGATATCGTATTTGAGGATGAAGCGCTGAAGAAGATTGCCGAGATTGCACACACTGTCAATATGTCGAACGACAATATAGGAGCGAGAAGGCTTCATACAGTTATGGAGAAACTTCTTGAAGAGGTTAGTTTTTCGGCAGATGAACTATCGGGACAGACTGTCACAATCACACCGGGGTATGTTGACGAGAGACTTGCGAATATCGTAAAGGATCAGGACCTTTCGAGGTATATCCTCTAAGGAGAGAGATGCAATATTTTACAGTTGTTGCCTCAACCTACGAAGATGCCGTAAGTGAGGCAAAGAAAAAATACGGGGATGGGATAAGAATCCACTCAAGACGTGATTATACGACCCAAGGGGGATTCTTTTCAAAAAAGCAGAAGAAATGTGAGATAACGTGTTTTCTTTCGTCCCAGTATCAGAGAAGCGAAGAAAAGAGTGACATTGACGAGTTCGAGAAAGAGGCTAAGACTCCCGACCCGTTTCTGTTGAGTAAGAGTGAGCGACTTAATACTGAGATACACCGAGGCTCGGGGCAGGCATTTGAAGAAGCTGAGAGACTATTAAGTCTCAACTATATATACGGGCCGTTGAGAGAACATATTCTAAAGGACTTCTCATCTTCGAAGGATGATGTTGCAAGACTTTTGAGCCAGAAGATAATCGATTCGACGAGAATGGATTATGAGGCACAGACCCATCCCTCCCGGGTTGTTGTATTCTTAGGTCCCACTGGGGCTGGTAAGACGACAACACTTGTAAAGGTTGCGTATATGTATAGGGAGATGGGAAAGAAGGTAGGGCTTATTACGCTCGACGCCTACCGTGTCGGTGCTTTTGAGCAGATTAAAGCCTTTGCCGAGGCTTTAGATATTCCCGTTACGACTGTTGATGGTGAGGATCAGATATTATCTGCAATGGAAAAATATACTTACTATGACCTTATTCTTGTCGATACGATGGGCCTCTCAAGCAGAGACCTGGAGCTTAATTTGAGACTCCGGGGTATGGGGATGGTTCTTATGAGAATGAACACTACATTTACTCTCATACTCTCTGCAAGCATGAAAGAAGAAGACATGATGAAGCACTATGACCGCTATAAGGATGACTTTAAGATTAATTCCTTAATCATCACAAAACTTGATGAATCGAGGACAATCGGGAACGCGCTCTCATTTTCTTTCCGGGAAAAACTTCCAATACTTTTCTTTACTGACGGTCAGAAGGTTCCCGAAGACCTGGAGAAGGCGTCTACAGATGTGATAGTAAAGAATCTTATCGGTTTCGGCCTCGAAGAGAGGGCTTACAGGGGGCAGCTCTAATAGATGAGACAAGCGCTTCTCATTGCACTCTCTATTCTCTCTAGTACCTCTGTATCGGGTTGTGATACGTAGATATAATAACTGCCGAGTGGAGTGCATTCGTCGAGAGAGATGTATTCGTCCCTTAGAAAGAGCTGAGTCCCGCTTTCTGTAGAATGCGAATATGTCACAGCCGAGACCAAATCATCCTTTACAGTGCCGTAGAACGCCAATATTTCATTCTTTTCGTTGAGAACGGCTGCATCAAAGCCGGAGAGAGGTGAAAGCACAGAGTATAATATCTCCTCGAGTGTTAAATCGAGAGTGAGGACAATGCTTTCGCCCTTGTTCTCCTTTACTCCCGCTGTGGGAGCCGCTTCAAGATAGGAGTTGAATTTCTCCTCCACTCCTCCATCTGCTTTGAATGAAGAGTAAGCTGTCCCCAGTATTGATGAAAAGTAAGGGTATGGGTAAAACCTTGTGTAAGACGAGGTTACTGTGACGACTTTATCCAGTCCTGCATTTTCGAGTGTGTTTTTTATCTCATTGAGGTCATATCGATTTTCCTCTTTTATGGGGATGAAGAGAGTAGAGTTTTCTATTAGTTGAGTAAGTGCGAGAGAGGAAAAGTCTGTGTAGGGTGCAATTGTATATGCAATTTTCCCCGCATCTCCGGCGTTCATTATTGAAAAGCCCAGTTCCTCTCTGTCAAAGGCTAAGAGGTTACCCCTCCTGTCATATATTATTCCCCGCTCATTGATTGATGAGACAATCGGATCTGTGTATTTATATTGAGAAGAAAGTCCTCCGGATATGTTCCTGAAAAACAGAGTAAGAGCTAAAATGATGAATATAAATAGTAGAACATAGGAGCGACTCCTGTTGCCTTTGTTTTCCATGGTTATATAATATTTTTGCAGTGAGGTTTTGTCAAAGCGATGGGCTTGAGAGATTATGATGATTATGACAATGATAACAAAAGGGGGAGAAAAGGAACTGGGAAAACTGCCGTTGTAGTTGCATTCTTTATTCTTGTGGTGCTTATCATATTGGTTGTCTACCTTATTGCACACCCCGATAGAAATGTTGAGATAGTAGAAAAGAAAACAACGGGTGTTGCTTCTCAAGGTGAAGATACTACTCTTGATAAAGCTCAAAGTGAAAAAAGTGAGAGGCTCTTCAATTTCAATGCTTATCCGGAGTCTGATGTGGGAGTCGAAGAAGAAGAGAAAAACAGCATCTTAGTAAACGAAGATACAGCATCCAGCGTTCTTTTCGATAATGAATTCCCCTTTTCTTTGAGTGTTAAGAGTGACTCAACGGAAAATCACATAGAAGAGAGTGTTTTGGATGAAAGCGTAATTGTAAATGATACAACTCCAGAAGAACATCCTATAGAGGAACCTCTCGAAGAAACAACACTGGAGAATGAGAATATAATAGTAGAGGTTTTCCCTGAAGAAATAGAAGTTGACGAAGAATCTGCTCTCGAGGATGAAACTGTAGAAGAGGCTTTACTGGAAGAAGAGCCGCTTGAAGAGGTAACTTCAGGGGAAAGCACTGTAAAAGAGGTTTCACAGGAAGAAGAGGTGTTTGAAGTAGTAACTTTAGAGGAGGAAACTGTAGAAGAGATTACGACGGAAACAACCCAACTTAAGGAAGAAACTGTAGAAGATGTCCCGACGGCAGAAACTCCTCTTGAAGAAGAAAATCAGAATGAAATTCCTCTTAGTGTTGCTTTTCTTGAAGTGGATTTTTCCGTAGAGGAGACAAGGCCGGCTTCTGGTGAAGATTCTCTCCCAGAGTCTTTTCCAGTCGGGATTGAGGACGATGTTGTAGTAGAAGTAAATGACGAAGAAGAAACGATAACTCTATTTCAAGAGGAGGAAGTTAATCCATTCGAGAGTGTTGAAAGCAGCACTATTGTGAAAGCATCGTCAGCTGAGTATAGAGAGGGTAGACTGATAGTAAACGGAAAAAGCGGCAGTGCCGTCTATTCGCTTTTCTCCGGAGAAGTCATTCAAACGGGTAGGGAGAACGGCCTGAAGTATGTTGTCATCAGAAGTCTTGATGGAAAGTATATTAAATATTCGGGCTTCGAACGTGTTGTCGTGAAGAACAAAGAGAGGGTTAAAGAGTCATCACTCTTGGGCTCTATCGGATCTTCGGCATCAAATACGATAATTCTTGAGTATGTAAACGCAGAGTAAAGATACAAATTGTTCAATTACTGTTCTATTTTGCCTGTAACAAAATAAAATAACGTTCCAAATGAGAAAGATATTGCAAATTGGCAAATTTTTAACTTTCTTAATTTCAGATTGAATTGTAAGATATTTAATAGTTCAAATAGCGGGGATGACTATGAAGAAATATTCGAAGATTGTTTTTGTTTTGTTAATTACTATTCTCTCTTTAACATCCTGTGCGACGAGTGTGGGAGAAAATCAGCTCCTTATTAATAAGAAGCTTGTTACTTTCAATCTCGACGGTGGAGAGTTTGTTGCGCGTGAGTATGAAAGAGCTGATGCCGAATCGAAGGATAAGAGTTTGGATTCTGTCAAGCTTCCTGAGGCTGAAAAGAATGGTTATACCTTCCTTGGCTGGAAAGAAGTTGATGAAATAGAAAAGACAACCAGTGTTGATGGTGCCGTTGAGACGGAAGAGAGTGGTTTAAAAGAGGTGGAAGATGTCGAGCATGTGAAGTCTGTGCTTAAAAAGGATGTAACATCTCCACGTTTATTTAATGCCGATTGGAATATAATTACATACACAATCAATTACCTTGATCCGGGTGAAGTCCCTTCTGATTATCCATCAAAAGAAGATCTTGTCCCTGTAGAGGATGTGGTTGAAGAAATTGTTGAAGAAGAACCTGAACTTGAGCGTGCATATTCTTATACAGTTCTCGATGAGGTTTTATTCCCGATGCCGGAACGTAAGGGCTTTACTTTCCTTGGCTGGGCTGAAGTACCTGATAATATCGACGAAATCACGCTGACAAGTGAAGCAATTGAAGAAGCAGCAGATCCGGACTATTCCATCACTGTCGGTACAACAGGAGATAAGGTCCTTGTTCCTCTATGGGAGCGTAATACATATAAAGTCGAGTATTTATTAAATGACGGAACACTCCCGCTAGGCAATGTAGGGGAATATCTATATGGAGACTCAGGCTTTGATCTCAATTCTCCTCTCAGGGAATACTATATATTCTCCGGCTGGGTGGATACCATAGATGGGGGGAAGATCTACTACGATAGATTTGATGATACAAAACTTGCTAGAGATGTTGTTCTCAGCGCACTCTGGACTCCTGAGGTCTATGAGATAGCCTATGATCTTGACGGGGGAGAGTTTGATGAGGCTTATCCGACATCATACACATATGAGAGTGAGACATTCACGCTTCCTGTCCCTGTAAAGAATGGCTATGAGTTTGCAGGATGGTCAACAGAGGAAACAGTTGAGTATCTGCCTGTGCTTTTTGTTCTCTCATTTACAATTGATGGTGTCGAAACAACTATACATGTTTATGAAACAAAGGTTGAAATAGTTCTTCCTCTCATGATGAAGAATGAAGTTGTTTCTCAAGTCAAGAGTTTTGTCCTTGAGGAATTCTCCGGCTCTGAAGTTACAACAAACGGTAATATAATCACTGTATATGTTTCTGACGACGGCTCTTCTCCTGTTGAGAAGGCATTGAAAAATGCTGCATCTAATTTCGGCATTGCACTTGATTACCAGAAGACAAGTGTCGAGGAAGTTGTTCATGACGAGGTTACAATCTACCGTGGCAGTTATGGCGATAGAAAATACAAGGCTAATTGGGAAATCGTAGTATATTCAATCGACTATGCTCAGGCTGAAGATTATGCCCCGAGAAAAGTAGTTGAGGAAGTAATTCCTGATAATCCAAGACATTACACTTCAGAAGAGACAGTCGAGATAAGGAATATCGAGAAGTTCGGATATGATTTCATGGGCTGGGTACTCGACGAAGAGGAATATACAGAAGCAAAAATGGATCTTGTCATTGAAGAGGGAAGTGTCGGAGACAGAGTCTATGTTCCTCTTTTCAATCTTCACAATTACACTGTCAACCTCGACCTCGACGGCGGAAAAGTTGAAACACAGAGCACATTTACAATCAAAGACAGGAACTTCACAATCGGTGAAGCAGAAAGAGAAGGCTGTGTATTTGTCGGCTGGCTTGGCGAAGACGGTTCAATCAAGAAGACAGTTACAGTCCATTGCGCCGACGGAGTGGATGTAAATCTTAAGGCTCTCTGGATTCCAAATACATATACAATTACATATGAGCTCGACGGCGGAAGACTTCCTATAGCAAGCGGAGTCAATCCCACCTCTTTCGATGTTGAAAAGGAGCCGTTTACTCTCATTAATCCGACTAAAGATACATTCGATTTTGCAGGGTGGTTGCTTAAGGGCAGAGAGGAACTTGATTTGCCGGTTGTGGATTATCTTTTCGACACATCGAAAATCGGGGATGTGACACTTGTTGCAACATGGAAGGAGAGTGTTTATAGAATCAACTATGCTCTGGACGGAGGACACTTCGAGTACGACGATTCCAATCCTTCATCATTTACCAACTATAGTGAGGATATAACATTGGTAGAGCCGTATCGTGACGGTTATACATTCCTCGGCTGGGTTGAAGTGGGTAAGGAAGGAAACAGACCTGTTCTTGACTACACAATCAACTGCAGTAGCGTGAGAGACGACGTATATCTCAAGGCTGTCTGGGAGACGACACCTTACACCATTTACTACAACCTCGAGGGCGGATATTTTGCTCGTGGCTCAGTTGTTAATCCAGACTCTTACTCAAGAGATGTTAGGCCGTTCATCCTCTCTAATCCTATCCGTGACGGCTACGAATTCCTAGGTTGGGTTAGAAGTGCCTACTCAGATACAGATAAGCCGACAAAGCTTATGAGAGTAGAAACCGCTGACGGCGGGGATTTAAGCTATACAGCACTCTGGAGTGCAAAAACATTTACCATCACATATGTACTCGACGGTGGTGAGTATATGTACGGCAATACCAACCCCGAGAGTTATACTCCTGATTCTCTTATAACTCTTTCTTCTCCTCATAAGGACGGCTTTACATTTACCGGCTGGATAATGAGTGGTGACCCTGAAGAAAAGGTGAGGGATACAGTAACAATTTACCCCGGCACAACAGGAGATTTAACATTCTATGCGACCTATGAGAAGACACTTGTTGCCCTCGGAGAAGTTACAAAGATGCAGAAGGAAGTTGTGGAACTTGGTAAGGATGATATCCCCCGTCCGGATTGGGTTATCGAAGTTCCGAAGAGCAGCGAGTACTACTATGAAAAGGCATATTCGAGTGGATCTGACTTTGTTGGAAACCTTGAAAATGCTGAAGCTAAGTGTAGAGAATATTTTGCATATTACTTTGGAACAAATATCGAGAGCCTTACGAAGGATATTAACGGTACACAATACAACTCTGTGACAGTTACTGTAGATAATCTGATAAAGGGTGCCGAACTCGTTGAATATTGGGTAGATAGCGATGGCGGTATCTGGGTCTTGATGAAAATCGAGAAATAATCGATGAAAAAGGTAGGGGATTTTCCCCTGCCTTTTTGAGGTTTATATGAATATAAAGAAGCTGATAATTATCATCTCAATATTCTTATTTCTTCTCTCATCATGTTCCAAAAATGTAGAAGTAGAAGTTGTAGATAAAACAATAACAACAATAGACGAAAGCTCACTTGAGAGTGGAAGCTCAGTTGAGAGTGGAAGCTCAGTTGAGAGTGGAAGCTCAGT
>CAVFNE010000030.1:0-8278 GCA_963623755.1 Muribaculaceae bacterium
AAGGCTATAGCGTAAATTGGTAACAAGCAGAGAAGGACTATGAAACCTATCCCGTCCCTCTCCATAGCACACGATGTTGCAACATCACTGATAACGTGTAGTAACAACGAATATGGAGAAGTCAGCAGAGGGCATCATGCCGAGATAGTTATTATCCCGAGTTATCTGCAGTATTTTGTTGCATAGTAACAAAGTGAGGCTACAACTTGTCGGCATAATAAACGCTAGAAACTCTCGAGGAAACTCATCAGATCCTGATCCTTTCTCCAATCGGGGCGACTTAAGTCTGCCTCAGAAACAAGCTTAGGAGCAAGCTCATTGATAGCCTTTGTCTTCAGCTCAATATCTTTATGCCCCAGGAAGTTCCTGATGTGGAGAATTTTAATTTCGGCAGCCCGCATATGAGATGCTTTACTGTGCCTGAGCATATGGCAGAATATCTTGTCCGTTGAGTTAGGGAATACCTGGCTGTAATCTTTCTTGAGAATATATGTTACCCCATCCGGAGAAATTCCTAGAACTGACCTACTCGATATTTTTTGATATCAAGTTCGTTATATTTGGATAGCCTTTTTACGTTTGAGAAGAAGGGCGATACAACAACTTTTTAAGTTCCTCCTACAGGGGGGCATACAAGATACGATATAGATGCCGGTGGATTAAGACGGAGAGAGTTACGCGTATCTTCAAAACTTCGAATATGGTAACCCGAGTCAAAAAACGTACATATATTATCTCTTTGTGTTCTGACAGGCTGAATTGTGGGTAACAGACATTAAATCAGATAATAGCCACATGCATAGAATAGATGTTGAAAAGAAGGGACTGATGAAACAATCCCTTCTCCTTAGAGTGTTATTTTGAGTTAACTCAGTTTTTCTCGAGCTGGAGTGTCTTTGTTGTTAAATCACAGACTTCACTCGGGCCGTAGTACTGGATTGCACCCGGATATAGGTAGCATGTATTCTCACTCCATTCGTCGCGGTGGGATGCAAAATACTTGAAAGGCCTGCCGTCAAGTTCGACGAGTGCCTTCTTTATAACAGGCTTATCAACACCGTTTCTGTGCTCGATGTTCATCATCTTTGTTATCGGCATACCGCCGGCTTTCCATTCTTCTGCAGGGGCAGAGAGGTTCTTGACAGATGAAAGGTAACCCGAACATCCGTTTGCAATCAAAAGATATGCATTGTAGCCGAGAGAGTAGCAGTAGTCAGCATCGAAGTTCGACGGGAATGCACAGCGTCCCTCATAGCCGAAGAAGTGATGGAGGGGATTGAACTTGCCGCTGTATGTGCCGTTCTTCTTTCTCTTCTCGAGTTCTTTTTCGACAATAGACGAGATAAGCTTCTCGCTTTCAATCTTCGATACCTGTACGTTTCCGTGGGGGTCTCTGTCAGCCATCATCTGCTCGCCGATCTGAGAGGGGAGTACTTCAAATACCTTATAAGACTTTTCGGAGAGATATTTCTTCATGAAAGCTGTCTTCTCGTCGAGTGTTGCGAGCGCGTTGAACTCCTCAGCGTGGGATGCCAGAAGGTCATTGATTTCGCTGATGAGAGCTTTAACTTCAGGAACGAACTCAACAAGTCCTTCAGGAATGATACATGTGCCGTAGTTCATGCCCTTATCTGCACGCTTGTTGACGCTGTCGGCAACATAGGAGGCAATTTCCGAAAGGCTCATCTTCTTATCTTCGATTTCCTCGCTGATAAGACATACGTTGGGCTGTGTTTCAAGTGCACACTCGAGTGCGATGTGGGATGCGCTTCTTCCCATGACCTTGATAAAGTGCCAATACTTTTTGGCAGAGTTAGCGTCCCTTTCGATATTCCCGATAAGCTCGGAGAATGTTTTTGTTGCGGTATCGAAACCGAAAGACGTCTCGATATCTTCATTCTTGAGGTCTCCGTCAATTGTCTTGGGACATCCTATAACCTGAACAGGAACACTGTGGGCAAGGAAGTACTCGGCAAGAATTGCAGCGTTGGTATTGCTGTCGTCGCCGCCGATGATAACAATTGCGTTGATACCGTGTGCCTTACATACCTCTGTTGCCTTCTTGAACTGCTGCTCTGTCTCGAGCTTTGTTCTACCAGAACCTATGATGTCGAAACCCCCGGTGTTGCGGTATTCATTGATGAATTCATCGTTGAAAACACAATACTCGTCGTCTGTGAGTCCGCTTGGACCACCCTTGAAACCGATGAGTGTGTTATCCTTATCTGCCTTTTTGAGTGCATCATAGAGACCGCTGATAACATTGTGGCCACCGGGCGCCTGGCCGCCGGAAAGGATGACACCAACTGTTAACTTTTTCTTCTCAGCTGTGCTCCTTCCTTTTGTAAAGCTTATTTCCTTCTTGCCGAATGTATTCGGGAATAATGCTTTAATTTTCTCTTCGTCAGCAGCACTTGTTGTTGACTTGCCTTCAAGAGCCATAATCTTATCCATATCTTCTCTCAATATTAAGGGAAGCTTCGGGGAGTAAGAGTAACGGGCCTTCTGTAAATTTGAAATTTCCATATTGTCCTCCGTTTGTTGATTTTATCCAATTGTTAATATAATTTCCATTATAATTCAATCTACTAGCAATTAAGGTACATTCTTTGAATAATTAAGGCATGTTTAATGTCTACGTCGATGCAGATTCATTTCCGAGGGAGCTTTTGAGTATTGTCCTGAGAAGGCTGATAAAAGAAAGTGAGTATATAAATGAGGCAGTATTCGTCTCCGACAGGGTTATCCCACAGGTGAGGGAGACAATCCAGAACCACACCCATGAACTCAGAGAGGCGAAAAAGGATGTGGTCGATAAAGAGCAGTTACGTAAGATAAAGAGCAATATCTCATATATCGTGGTGCCACAGGGAGAGAACAGCGCAGATGATAAAATTGTAGAAATAGCGTCAATCCCCGCCATAGCAATTACACACGATGTTCCTCTCTCTTTCCGGCTCTCTCTAAAGGGTATTACCGTCATAGACGACAGGGGACATATATACACAGAAGAGAATGTCAAAGAAAGACTCTCGATGAGGAACTTCAATACATCTCTCAGGGAGTGCGGACTCGAGAGTGATAAGACAAAGAGAATGACAGCAAAGGATATAAATGCTTTCTCCTCGTCTTTTGACTCTCTTATTACCAAATTAAAGAGGTCCTGATTAGAGGACCTCCCACAGCCTTAATATTCACATGTTCCGACAGCTCTCGGATAGGGGATGACGTCACGGATATTTTCCACTCCTGTAGCATACCTGACAGCTCTCTCGAAGCCCAGTCCGAATCCCGAGTGAGGTGCCGAACCGTAGCGGCGGAGGTTCATATACCACCAATAAGAGGATGTCTCCATGCCAAGTTCCTTCATTCTCCTCTCAAGCTTGTCGTAGTCGCTTTCTCTTTCACTTCCTCCGATTATCTCTCCAAGCCTGGGTGCAAGTATATCCATACCCCTGACAGTCTTCCCGTCGTCGTTCTGCTTCATGTAGAAGGACTTGATTTCCTTCGGGTAGTCAGTGACGATGACGGGCCTCTTTGCAATGACTTCGGTGAGGTATCTTTCGTGTTCGGAAGCAATATCGGAACCCCATTCGACAGGAAATTCAAACTTTTCGTTGTGCTTCTCGAGTATCTCGATTGCCTTTGTATATGTCATATGCTCGAATGGGGAGTTGACAACGCTTTCAAGTGATTCGATAAGCCCCTTGAGAACAAAGTTCTCGAAGAAGGCCATATCTTCGCTGTTTTTGTCGAGTACAGCCTTGAGGATGAACTTCAAGAAACTCTCTGCACACTCCATGTCGCCTTCGATATCACAGAAGGCCATTTCAGGCTCAATCATCCAGAACTCGGCAAGGTGGCGGGAAGTGTTTGACTCCTCGGCACGGAATGTAGGGCCGAATGTGTAGATGTTCTTCATCGCCATTGCATATGTCTCTCCTTCAAGCTGACCGGAAACTGTAAGGGATGCAAGCTTTCCGAAGAAATCCTTCGAGTAGTCGACTTTTCCTTCCTTTGTCTTCGGAACATTCTCCAAATTCAGTGTTGTAACCTGGAACTGTTCACCCGCGCCTTCGCAGTCGGAGGCAGTAATGAGGGGAGTGTTGACATAGACAAAGCCGTTTTCCTGGAAGAATTGATGAACAGCATATGCCATTGTGTTTCTGACTCTTGTCACAGCGCCGAAGAGGTTTGTCCTTGGCCTGAGATAAGCCTGTTCCCTCAAGAACTCGACTGTGTGTCTCTTCTTCTGCAATGGGTAGTCGTTCGGACACTCCCCGACAAGCTCTAAGCTATCGACACTCATCTCGACAGCCTGGTTTCCACCCATTGACGGGACAATTCTGCCGATTGCAGATACAGCAGCACCGGTTGAAATACTATCAAGGAGATTATCATTATTGAAGGAAGCCTTGTCGATGACAAGCTGCAGTCCCTTAAGAGAGGAACCGTCATTTAAATCCAAGAAGCAGACATTCTTGCTGTCACGCTTTGTTCTTACCCAACCCTCTGCGCTTACTCTTTCATCAGAAGGGGAACGCATAAGTAGTGATTTGATTCTTTCCTTCATAAATAATTCTCCAAATAATTTTTAAGCTATCTTCTCTCTTTCCATTATCCTGGGTCAAGTCGGATATTCCCAAAAAAACCTCTAACGGTATTCTTTTTTCTATGCTTCAGATTATCGGGACAAAAGACAATAATGATTATAGAAAAGCCGTGCGCTTCTGTAAGGAGCACCGCATTCCTTTTCAGGAGGTTAATACGAAAGAGTACAAGCTCTCGAAGAGGGAACTCGACACTATATTCTCTTCTCTTTCAAAAAGTGAGGACGCAATAGACAAAAACAGTTCGTACTACAAAAAGAACGGCTACGCTTGGCGTGAATATAATCCACGCCAGGAGATAGAGGAACACCAGGAGCTTCTTATTAATCCTATACTCAGAAATAAGAACAAAGTAGTATTCGGCTTCAATGAGGCCTTTTTAGAGGAGAGTGGAGAGTGATTCACTATTGTGTTCTCTCCACCGGAAGCTGTGGAAATTCATATGCCTTCTTTGATGGAGAGACAACGGTTGTAGTAGATGCAGGGGTGACATATACAAAGTTTTCAACCCTTCTCGAGCAGCACGATATTCCTCTTTCATCAGTTAAGGCGGTATTTTTGACGCACCTCCACCCCGACCACACAAAGGGAGTTGGGGCAATAGAGAGAAAGCTCGGGATTCCCGTATACCTCTCGTCTACAGCCTTTCATAATGGAAAGACCGAGATAATGAAACAGAAGATTGATAACGCCTCCATCATTCACTTCGAGTGGGGGGAGAAAATTGAAATCGGCAGTTTTTCCGTCACATCATTTCCCGTCTCCCACGATTCACCCGGATCTTCGGGATATTTCATTGTTAATGGAAACGCTTGTTTTTTCATCCTTACAGATACAGGAATTATTCCCGATGTTGCATACCCCTTTGCACAGTTAAGCCCTGTTAAGTTCATTGAAGCAAATTACGATGAGGATATGCTCTTATCAGGGCCTTATCCCGAGTGGCTGAAGAGAAGAATAATGGGACCCTATGGACACCTTTCAAACACTGGTGCTGTGGAGTTTGCAAAGAGAGTGTCGAAGAGGGGGGACCAGGTCTACTTTGTACATGTCTCGGAAAACAATAATAAAACAGCACTCTTGAAAGAAAAGGCCGAAAGGGAGATAGAAAGCGGCATCTTTCTAAAGTGCTGTGAGCGTGGTGAGATGTTCGAAGGCTTTATTGATTAACCTTCTTTCTTCCACCGAAGAAATAAATACATAATCCCAGAGCAGAGCCGATGAGAGAGGGAATAAGCCACCCCAGTCCCAGTGACGAGAGGGGAAGAATGGAACCGTATGCCTTGACAACTCCACTTGTGCTTATAGCTGACGGAAGTGAGGATAAAAAGTCATAGAGAGAGCCCACTGTGGTGAATGCAATTGTCGTGTTATATACAACCCTGCTGTTGTTGAAGAATCTTCCGGTAATTGCAAGGATGGAGATAACGATAGTGTAGGGATAGAGGAACATCAGAACAGGGATGCTTATCGAGATTATAGTTGTCAGTCCTACGTTTGAGATAAGGAATGAGACAAGAGTGAAGATGAAGACCCATGTGCGGTACTTCGGACCTTTTTTAAACATTGCGGTGAATGTTTCGGCGCAGCTTGTGATGAGTCCCACCGAAGTCTTGAGGCAGGCGAGGGTTACTGTGATTGCAAGAATATAGTAGCCGCCGTATCCGAGGTAGTGATTAGCTATCTCGGCAAGTGCAATCCCACCGTTGGCGGAAACAGCAAAGAGACCTCTGCTTTCTGCTCCGACTTTAGCCATTGCAAAGTAGATTATTCCCATCAATAGACAGCTGAAGAGCCCCGAGAGCACTGTACTCTTGGCTACATCTGTTTCCTTTTCGACCCCCAGGCTTTTTATGACATTGACAACAATTATACCGAAGGCAAGGGATGCAAGTGCATCCATTGTGTTGTAGCCTTCCAGAAATCCTTTGAAGAATGGGGAGGATGCATAGCTAGATGCTACTTCTACGCTTTCTGCACTCGTTGAAGGATTGAGAAGTGCCACGATTACCAGAATAAATAAGAAGAGAAGGAAGAAGGGGTTAAGTATCTTTCCCACCCATGTAAGAATTTTTGATGGAAAAAGCGAGAACATGAGAGCCGCAAGGAAGAAGAAGGTCGAGAAGATAAGGAGAATCAGCGAAGTGTTCGAGCCCTCTGGAAGGATAGTTTCGATGCCGACAGTAAACGATGTTGTTGCACACCTCGGAATGGCGAAGAAAGGCCCGATTGAGAGATAGAGTGCGCATGTAAAGAAGTAAGCGAAGAATTTATTTACAAAGCCGCTGAGTTCGAAGAGTCCGCTTGTCCTGCTCATACCCAGTGCTGCCACTCCCATTAAAGGTAATCCCACTCCTGTGACGATGAAGCCGATGGAAGCTGTAACAAATTCAGCTCCGGCCTCCTGTCCCATATGGACGGGGAAGATGAGATTGCCGGCCCCGAAGAAGAGACCGAAGAGCATTGATGCGACGTACACGTATTCCTTAAAGGTTAGTTTTTTCTTCACTTTTCAATACCATTCCTTTTAAGATTAAAAAAATTAGTGTTTATAATAACAGAAGATGATAAATAGAAAAGCAGAAATTTTATTTTTATTGAAAAAAAAGACAAAAGGCTGTAAAACGGCTGAAACAAGGAGAATTGAAAGATGATTAATAACATTAGGGTAAGGGTAAGTGGCATATTAACGCTTGTTTTTGTTTTTCTTCTTTTTCTTACAGGATGTAAGACAACTCAAAAGGATGTGGACGGTTATGCTCTTAAGACGGTGCAATTTGATGGTAACGAAATGGAATGCGTTGTCTTCGGCGAGGGGGAGAAGTCTTTTGTCATACTTCCGGGGCTCTCAATACACAGCGTAATGGGACTGGGGGAGGCAGTGGCGGAAAGTTACAGCTTATTTACCTCCGAGTATACTGTCTATCTCTTCGACCGCAGTAAAAAGATAGAAGATGGCACTACAATTCAAATGCTGGCATCCGATACGGCGTCGGCAATGAAGGCGCTGGGAATAGAGAAAGCTGATATCTATGGGATATCGCAGGGAGGGATGATTGCCTTGTGCCTGGCGCTTGATTATCCTGAGCTCTGTGACAGAGTTGTCCTTTCATCGACTCTCGCACGCACAAATGACACGTTTAAAGGTGTAATAGAAAAATGGATAGAGGCGGCTGAAAATAAGGATGAGGAAGGGCTCTTACTGTCATTTATAGAAGATGTCTACTCTGAAGAGACTGTTTCTTCTTATGGTGATATTCTTCTTGAGGCCAACAGGGGCATAAGTGGGGAAGAATACAGGCGCTTTATAACACTTGCCGAAAGCTGTCTCGACTTTGATGTATACGATGAATTGAATGACATTACATCTCCCGTTCTCGTTCTCGGCGCAGAAGGGGATAAGGTTGTCACACTAAAGGGTGTGGAAGAGATAGCAGATAAGATGAACTGTACGCTCTATATCTATCCTGTCGGATACGGACACGCTGTCTATGATGAAGCGGGAGATATAAAGGAAAGGATTCTCGAGTTTCTAGGCGTCAGATAAAATGTTCAACACAGATAAATTTGGAACAATGAAAAGAAAACAATGAGATCAAAGAAGAATTGAAGGATATAGAGGTGGCTATGGTGCTGTGCTCTGGCGCTACTAGCAGAGTGTACTATAC
>CAVFNE010000030.1:8288-16456 GCA_963623755.1 Muribaculaceae bacterium
GTACTATACACAATGACCAACAATGGTCATGAGGTATGTCGTACCTGTGGATGTAGAATTTCATAGTTGCTAAGAAGTTTCTCTTTAAAAAAAGAATAATGAAAGACAAGAGCTTCCCGTTTTTGAGGAGCTCTTTTTTAGGGTAATCATTTTTCGATATATTGTTGAAATCAAAAAAAGGTAGATTTCATCTCCACCACTCAAATCAGGATGTTGGAGAAAACGGTGTGAGAAGACCTGATGTTTGTACTGTATGACGAAAAGAACCACCGTTTGCGGCATCCTTTCCAAGGAGAGCGATGTTAAGAAATAACATTTAAGTATGGTACCCACGACCTCTGGGGTGCATAGTGACAAAAATCCTACACTTGAAAATTGCTCTCATGTGACCGGAAAGTATTTATATTCATGTAACCCTTATAAATCGGCCATCTTTTTCAGCGGACGAAGTAATGAAAAAAGACAGATTTTGAATTATATCAAAACCTGTCTTCCTATAGCAAGGACAGGACTCGGACCTGTGACCGACCGGATATGAGCCGGTTGCTCTACCAACTGAGCTACCTTGCCGCAACAGAAAGACAATAAACGTTTTCTTCTAATTTCGTCAATAGCTTTAAGAAAGATTTTCCTTTTCTCATGTGTGCAATCGGGGGAGAATATAAAGAACAGGTGAAAGTTACACCGTTATTTTGTTGCTATTGTGGATTTTTTCTTCCTCTGCTTTTATCTTCTCCGTGCTTGATTTATTTTCTAGTTAATTTCCTAAGGAAATGGTCTTTTTCCTCTCCTGTTTGTCGCCAGGAGGGGAATTTCTATTCAAGGGTAAATGTCATGACGACGGGTTGATGATCTGAGTAAGCATAGTCTGTGTTGTATACAACACTCACAGCCTCTATATTGTCGCTGACTATAAAGCCGTCGACAACAGTCTCGTAGTTGACGCCCTTTGTGTAGGGAATATCTGCACTGCGGCATGAAGCAAATTCAAAGGCGTTTTCGGGTTTGACAATTCTGAATGATGATGGAAGGTCAGAGTCGTTGAGGATATTGACCCAGTCAGGTTTTGCCATCTTTGTCTCGAATGCTGTTGAGTATTCTTCCCCGAGAGCGTGATTGAAGTCTCCTCCGACAATTACGTAATTGCCTTTATTATATTCCTCTTTAAGTACTGATACCAGCATCTCGAGTTGCTGTGTTCTGATTATTCCCCCCTCGTCATATGCTGACATGTGGGAGTTAATGATGACAAGATCCTTACCATTAGACGTTTCATAGCGTTCGATGGTGAAACACCTGTCGAGGTCGAAGAACTTACTAAAGCTTGTGGAAACGGGGTAGCTTTTACGGATTGCTGAAATGCATTTATATTTAGAGAGAGTTAAAAGCCCGGCTCTCACAATCCCATGTGGGTCGAGTAGGGGGTAGTTCAGCCAGGAGGAGTGGTAGTTGACTGCAAAGAGTGAGCTGTAACCTTTAAAGCGTGAACGGTAGTATTCGAGCTCGTTTATGCCGAATGAGCGGGTCGCCTTTTCGTCGACTTCCTGGAGAAGGATGAAATCTGCATTCTGCGTGGAAAGTACATCGGCGCTTCCTTTTATGTTTTTCATTACGTCATCTCTGTCAATTCCCCTGCCGTATATCCCGCTGGTCACTGTGCCGTCCTTCCATAGTGACGAATCCATGAAGAATGAGTAATCCTCACTGTAGCATCCAAAACCTACGTTGTACGTTACCGCCTTATATTCCTCTCCGATTTCAACACCCTCGGACGACTGGTTTACTATTTCCAGTGTTGTATTGTCATCTATTCTGTTATAGGTGAGAATGAGATAGACCAGATAAATGAGGACTATCACAATGGCAGCGAAAGCAACGCTGAGTAATGCTTTGAGTATGTTTTTAAGAACTTTCTTCATATTGAGATGATAAACGTACTTTTCAATTAAAACCAGTTATTATGTTGAAAAACAAAGTTGTATTCTTTACACTCACAGTGAGGATATATATGGAAGGCAATAAATCGATTATTACTGTTGTCGGTAAGGACAGGGTGGGGATTATCGCACGTGTTACAGGTTATCTCTACAGTGCCAACGTCAATGTTGAAGATATTACGCAGTCGATAGTCAAAGGTTATTTTAATATGATGATGATTGTCGATACATCACTCTCGAATAAGGAATTTCTCTCTCTTTCCAACGACCTCGAGAAGCTGGGAGAAGAAATCGGAGTTATTATCAAACTTCAGAGAGAAGATATTTTTGTGAGTATGCAGAGAATATGATTAATATCAACGAAGTAATTGAGACCAATACAATGATTGAGAAGGAAAACCTTGATGTGAGAACTATCACTCTCGGCATTTCTCTTCTCGATTGCATAACAGACGACCTCGATAAACTCTGTGACAATATATACAATAAGATTACAACGCTGTCGAAAAACCTTGTCTCTGTCGGCAAGGAGATTGAGAGGGAGTATGCTATCCCGATTGTCAATAAGCGTATATCTGTCACGCCGATTAGCATTATCGGGGCCTCAAGCTGTAAGACGCCCTCTGATTTTGTAAAAATTGCAAAGACTCTCGACAGAGCTGCAGAAAAGGTCGGTGTCAACTTTCTCGGCGGCTATTCGGCTCTCCCTGCAAAGGGTATGACGAAAGCCGAACAGATGCTTATCCTTTCAATCCCCGAGGCCTTGAGTGTTACAGAACATATATGTTCGTCTGTCAACCTTGCATCCACAAAGACAGGAATAAACATGGATGCTGTCGCTCTTATGGGAAGGATTGTAAAAGAGACGGCAGAGAAGACAAAAGACAGCGACAGCATAGGATGCGCCAAGCTTGTCGTTTTCTGCAATGCCCCCGATGACAACCCGTTTATGGCAGGAGCTTTCCACGGGGTCACGGAAACCGATGCAATTATCAATGTTGGTGTTTCCGGCCCTGGAGTTATAAAGAGGGCAATTGAAAGCGTGAAGGGAAAAGACTTCGGCCTTCTCTGCGACACTATCAAGAAGACAGCTTTCAAGGTTACAAGGCTGGGCCAGCTTGTTGCTAAAGAGGCCTCGAGAAGACTCAGCATTCCATATGGCATAGTAGATCTCTCGCTTGCACCGACTCCGGCAGTGGGTGATTCGATAGCCCAGATAATCGAGACTATGGGAATCGAGAGAGTAGGGGCGCCGGGGACAACACTTGCTCTGGCACTTTTAAATGACCAAGTAAAGAAAGGTGGGATTATGGCATCCAGCTATGTGGGAGGTCTCTCGGGTGCATTTATTCCCGTCAGCGAAGATAGGGGTATGATAGATGCTGCCACACTCGGGGCGCTTACAATCGAGAAACTTGAGGCTATGACATGTGTCTGCTCGGTGGGACTGGACATGATTGCTATTCCGGGAAAGACAAGCGCCGAAACTATAAGCGGTATAATTGCAGACGAGATGGCTATCGGAATGATTAACCAGAAGACAACGGCGGTAAGGGTTATTCCGGTAATCGGAAAGGATGTTGGAGATAAAGCGGAATTCGGGGGCTTACTTGGCTATGCTCCTGTGATGAGGGTCAATGAATATTCATGCTCAGACTTCATACTCCGTGGTGGAAGGGTGCCTTCTCCAGTCCATTCTTTCAAGAATTGATGTAGTTTTTAAGGAAAAACACTTATTCTGTTTTCCTTTATAAGGAATTTCAGTTAAATTAAGTTTTGATAGGAGAAAAAGGAAATGGATAATAACAGAAGTTCAATTCTTTCCTCTGCAGCAAGTAGAGAAAACGTTTTTCTGCAGAAAGTATATTTATGGATGGCTTCGGCCCTGGTATTGACAGGCGCATGTGCATATCTTGTTGCATCATCGGAAAAGATGATGATGCGTATTTACTCTAACCCGGCGATTCTTGTTGTCATGATTGTTCTTGAGTTTGCCTTCGTTCTCATTCTTTCATCCCGCGTTGAGAGATTGAGTCAGATTGGGGCATTCATATGCTTCTACGGCTATGCGACTCTCAATGGTGTAATGCTTTCATCTGTTGTTTATGTATATGCCGGTTCAAATGTTGTTCCCCTTGCTTTCGGTACAACAGCAGTAGTATTTATAGCTGCATCTCTCTACGGTGTATTTACAAAGCGGTCAATCAAGGGGTGGGGAGGCTGGCTTAGTATGGCTCTTCTGGGCTTGATTCTTGTTTCTCTAATTAATATGTTCCTCGGCTCAAGCAGCCTTGACTTTCTTATCAGTATAGCCGGCGTCGTTCTCTTCTCACTTATCACAGCATGGGATACAAAAAAGATTGTCTCACTCAATGCCTCCTACGGCAGCAGCGTAAGCGATGAGGATTTGAATAAGATATCGCTTCTTGGTGCCCTCAGCCTCTATCTTGATTTCATCAACATATTGTTGTATCTCATAAGACTTTATGGCAGAAGCAGAAGAGACTAAACTTATATACGAAACAAGGGACTTTCTCGCTTATTATAAAGAGAAGGGCCTACCGACTGTCCCCCTTAAGAAACAGATTGAGGGGGATTCTTTACTCAGGCGTATTGCACTTGACTATCCCGAAGTATGCACTATTGAATCCTCTCATCCCTGGGAGGGGGGCATAATCCACCGTCTCGATACCCCGACATCGGGAATAGTTATAGCCGCAAGAAATCAACAGACTTACGACGAGTTATCAGCCATCCAGAAAAATGATGGGATTGAAAAACACTACAGGGCTGAAGTGAGAAAGAGAGAGTGTCCTCTCCCCGGCTTCGAGCTTTTTCCTTATTCCTGGAAAGGCGACGGTCTTGAGATAGAATCATACTTCAGAGCTTATGGTGAAAAGGGTGCCTCCGTCAGACCTGTTAGCTCAAATAAACGAAATATATCAGGCGGGCTCTACAGAACTGTAGTATATAAAACGAATTTAGATAATGTTTTCGAGTGTGTAATAAAGCGTGGCTTCAGACACCAGATTAGAAGCCATCTCTCATGGATGGGTTATCCTATTGTAGGAGATGCGCGGTATGGAGGAGAAGAGAACACTTTTTTACTTCTTGAAGCATATTCCATCATCTTTACATTTAAAGGTAATAGAATAGAGATTACGCTTTAGAAAAGGAATGCTGAGAGACCGGAATCTCTCTGATAATCCATCTGCTGAAAAAGAGGGTGTAACAAAATCATACTTTTGCTCCCCTCTCTTTACAAATGAAAACAAAGAATACGAAGTATTTTACTCTTTAATGCTTAGAACGGCTGAGACTCATCGTCATCTTCCATTCTTTCGGTCTCATACTCATTCTCGTCTTCGGTAGTTACCTTTTCAATTCTGCGCTGGATGGAGTCGAGGGTTTTGCTGAGTTTTTCCGCAAGCTTATTTCCTTCTTCATATAGCTCAACACTCTTCTCGAGTCCTGTATTCGGGTCTTTCAAAAGCTCGGTAATCTCTTCCATTCTTTTCAAATCTTCTTCAAAGCTCATTTATTTTATCTCCTCTACTATTGTCTTTATTTCACCGTCTTTGAGTGTTATGAATATATTATCGTTTCTCTCTAATTTTTTCTTTGTTGTTATTATTTCTCCCTTTTCATTTCTCACAAGAGCAAAACCTCTATCAAGGATAGAGAGGGGATTAAGGGCATTGATTTCCTTCTTCCTGCTCTTTACTCTCTCTGAGTAGAATTTAACAGATGACGATAAAATGAGCGACGATTGTTTTCTGTAGTCGTCGATTATATGCCTTGCGTTATCGAGAATGTGTGGCAGTGAGAGGAGGTATATGTTTTTATTTTCTTTCACTTTTTGTCTCTTCTTATCGATCTTTTTCATTATCTCGCGCCTCATCGCATCCTGTGTAAACGAGAAGCGCATTAAAGAAGTACTCAACTTATTATCGAGAAGGTAGTCCAGTTCTTTTTTCGTCACAATTGCTTTCGAGGCCTTCTCAACCTTGTTTTTAATAAGTGTTGAGAGAATACCTTTCGATGGAAGAGATGAAGAGGCAATTTCAACTCTTTTCTCCATCACAAGACGCATCGTGTCACAGATGGAAATAAAGGAAGTGCGCCTGAGGTATATATCTTGTGTAACTATCTCTGCAGCAATGGATGGTGTTCCTGCCCTGAGGGTTGCTGTGTAGTCGGAGAGAGACCAATCGCTTTCGTGGCCGACAGCAGAGATAACGGGAATTTTTGACTCGTGGATTGCCTCAATCACCTCGACTTCGTTGTACGGCATCAAGTCTTCTCTGCTTCCACCGCCACGTGCCACAATGAGTACATCACATTGCGTGAAGTTATTTGCCTGCCTGATTCTAGAAGCTATTGTGTTTTCTGCACCCTTTCCCTGGACAGAGCATGGAAAGAGGATAATATCCACTCCCGGAGCACGACGTCGTGTGACATTGAGTATATCGTGGATGACTGCTCCTGTTGCACTTGTAATGACCCCGATAGTCTCGATTTTTTTTGGTATCGGCGGCTTATATTGTTCGTCGAACCAGCCCAAACTCTGGTAGTAGGCTTTACGTTTTTCAATTAAAGCCTGTAATTCCCCGTCTCCCTCGAGGACCATCTTTGTGATGATGAAGCTCAGCTTTCCGCCTTTTTCATAATATGATATGCGCCCAGTTGCGACAACAAGGTCCCCGACCTTGAAATTCTCGAGTCCCCTTGTCATCGACCTGAAAACACAGCAAGAAATCGATGCATCCCTGTCCTTTAAGTCGAAGTAGTAGTGGCCGGAAGAATTAGGCCTGAACGATGTGCCGCTAATCTCCCCCCTGACGAGGATCTGATAAAAGCTCTCATCAAGCAGTTTTTTTATTAATGCATTACATTCACTGACACTTAATATCTGGGAAATCTCATCGTAAGCCATAATTTTATTATAGATGATTAACGGCGAAAAAAATACTGCCCTTTTGCGGGGCAGTATGAATAATTTTCCGACTTCTCAGCCTTCGACGATAGCTTCCTGTGGACAGACAGAAGCACATGTGCCGCAGCTGAGGCATGCACTTTCATCGATAACATAAATCGGGTCGCCTTCGGAAATAGCGCTGACAGGGCATTCGCCTGCACATGTTCCACATGCGACACAAGAATCAGTAATCTTATAAGCCATTTTGTTTCTCCTTAAAAAGAATAACTAGAGTATAATCGACAGCACTATCAGGGTCAATAATCAATCGGTTTTCTTTTACTTTTCAACTGTCTTTCGGGCAAAGCCATGATAGCTTTCAAATTGCTTTTTTAGTCCTTCGAGTCCTTCTTTCTCCCAGACATGCGATAGATATATCATCCCGCACATGCAAGCATATTTATCGTAGTAAGGGCCGCATATTGCGTCATACAAAAGCTCTTTCTGCCTTTGTGGATTTCTCTCTTCGAGGGCATCCTCCATTCTTTTCTCTGCTTTTGCATAGACGCTCTTGAGCTTATCGCTATTCCAGTCTACATCTCTTATGTCATTTGAGTAGGAGATAAGATGAGCAAATCCCTCATGAAAGGCGTATGCATCAAGTTTATCCATATAGTTACCGCTTTCCATTGCCCTGTCGGCTTGAGGATAGATAGTTCCTATGAGATGGTGTGTCAGTTCATGTGTCATCACGCCTCGTATATTCCTGTCGATTTCAGGATAGGCTAAATAGTTCTGCCATAGGATAAGATCAAAGACAAGGTGTGACTTTCCATTTCTGTCTTTTGTATTTACGCTGTCATAGGGAGATGGAAAGCCCACGATAAGGTCGACGACGGCATCATTATCCTCCCAGTAGGGAAATAGAGTGTCCCATATATCTTTGTTGAAGGGCCGGAAGTTTTCTGCCGTATGATAGAATTTATCTCTCAGGATGCGGGAATTCTCTCTTTTTTCATCGTCGTCGGGGGGCATTGAGAATATATTTTTCCCTTCATCGACATCTAAAGATGAACTTAAATAGACCCAATTGTCCCTGAATTCATTCATATCCTTTTTTGATATGTAAGCATCTGCTATTGTACTTCTGATTGTCATAACTCATGGTATTTTAATACAAATGGGATAAAAGGAGGAATGTCTTTCTCTATTTTCTTTAATCCCTGCTTTGTGTAGAATACAAGCCATGAAAAAATTGGTTATTGCAGAAAAGCCGTCTGTCGGCAGAGAAATAGCGAAAAATCTCAATTGTT
>CAVFNE010000031.1:0-16430 GCA_963623755.1 Muribaculaceae bacterium
ATATGCTAGCAGATAGGGTATTTTTCAAGCCGAAATTAAGTGCGAAGTTTGAGTCGTTATTGGAGATGGAAGGGGCATCAAGCCGATACTTTTTGTAGGAGAAACCTCTTTATAATCATCAAAGCATTAAATTCGGAAGAGATAAACAGGATGCTTGATACGATTGCTACTATTACGAAAGAATCTAACACAACGGGAGGCTACTCAACCTCCATTAATGAAAATATAGGAAAGGTTATTCATTTTAATGAAGACTGAAGTGCCAGTTTTCAAACATTTGTAATGATAGCTCTATGCAAAAAGTCTCTTTCGGTCAAAATTTTTATATACTAAAAGTTGTTAACACCTCAATTCAGAGCGAAACTGGTCTTACCCAAAAGAAGGAAGAGAAAAGGCAGAAGTCGACATTTATCAACCCCTGCCCTTTTTTATCGAGATTCTTCAATCACTCAACAGGCTTTGCTGCTTCATCACGGACTCTGACCCAGGCATCCTGATCCTGTAATGCACTGATTGGAACGATTTCGCCTGATGCAACCTTTTCATATAGAGCATCCAGAGATGTACGTACAGACTCAGGAACAAGACTCTCATACTGCTGGTTATCAACAAGACCTACTCCGCCTTCTTTCAAACCCAGAGAAAGTGTTGTTCCTCCAGGATATGCACCTTCAACAAGAAGATCAAAAGCTTCAAGAATAACCTTTGCGTACTCTTTACAGAACGATGTAACTATATTTGCAGTAAGAGTCTCATCACCAAGCACATCCACCTGATCAACATCTACGCCGAAAGCATAGCGTCCTGCTTCTATCGAAGCCCTGAATACTCCGATTCCTGCACTTCCGGCAACCTGCCAGACAACATCACATCCATCATTATAGAGTTCCATTGCACTTAAGTATCCGGCATTTGAATCACTGAAACTGTTACAATAGACAATCTTTGCCTGAACACCGGCATCAATACATGCCTGACAGAAACTTCCGACAAAGTCGTTGATATCCGGAATATCCATACCAAGAACAGCACCGACCTTCTTGTCCTCATTTGCCAGAGCCATATCACTGACAGTAATCTGAGAAGCAAGATAGCCTGCAAGATACCCCATATCATATGACTTGTAGTACACACCGTAGATATTGGTAAGTTCATTTCCATAAGTATCCTGGTAGTCGAAATCGAAAAACTTTTGCTCCGGATAGTTTTCAGCAGCTTCAACAAGAGCCTTTGTGCACTCTCCACCACCGGTAATAATCAAATCATACTTACCACTTTCACATGCTGTTTCAAAGAATGAATAGTAGTTGGCCATATCTTCATCACTTGTTCCCATAGTGATGATTTGAGTAGTGACATCATCATACTTAGCTTCAATCAGCTCCAGTCCTGCAGCAGCACCGTCAAAATATGACTTGTCTCCTACCTTCGGGACAAGAAGCAGAACGTTATAGGTTTTTCCATTTCCTGACGTAGTCGATAACGACGTGCATCCAGCCAGCATCACCAGCATAAGTGCCGATACGATAACCCATGTAATACCTTTTTTCATTTGGGTCGTCTCCTTTTTCCCCCAATGGACTATATTATAATTTTTATCCCAGGCTCGTCTACCTGAAAAATATGAAGGAAAGACAAACGAAGAGTACTTATATGGTAATCAAAACTTATCCCCAAAGAACGGAATAATATCCGGCTGGGGTACTCTGTGCCCAGCTATTATCTTCTCCATCCAAACCATATCGTACCAACGAGAGAACTTATAAGCGCATTTGTTGAACTTCCCGACAATGGTATAGCCCATTGCTTCATGAAAACGGACGCTGTCTTTGTTGAGGTATTCATCATCTATTCCAGAGTAGGCAATACATGCATTGAGGTTTGTAAAGTTGTGTGCCCTAAGCTCTTCTTCGAGCTCGGAATACAGTTTACGTCCCACTCCGTTACGTCTTTTTGTCATATCGAGATAGATTGTGGTTTCTACAGCCCAGGAATAAGCTTTACGATCCTTGAAAGCAGATGCGTATGCGTATCCGATTATATTACCATCATCGAGAGCAACAAGGTATGGGTAATTATGGCATATATTCTCAATGCGTGCCTTAAACTCCTCTAAGGACGGAACATCATACTCATATGTCACTGCAGTATGCTCTACATAAGGCGCATAAATCTCCAATAGATGTTCTGCATCGCTGAGCCTGACAGGGCGTATTGTAATCTCATTATTCATTTTTTTATTTTAAAAGGAGGGGGCGTCCCCTCCTTCGGTTAAAGAACAACTCCGTCCTTGAAAATCGATATTTCAGAGTAGCCGTTCTCTTCATTTTTTGTGCGTTTACCACTTGCTATATCAAGAATAAAGCTTATAAAGTCATCTGCCACACCAGCTGTATCTTCCTTGAGAAGGCGCCCTGCATTGAAGTCAATCCAGTTGGACTTCTTCTCGTAAAGAGGTGTGTTGGTTGCAATCTTTACTGTCGGAACAGGAGCACCGAGTGGAGTGCCACGTCCTGTTGTAAAGAGGATCATATGGGCACCGCTTGCTGTCTGTACTGTTGTAGAGACAATATCATTACCGGGACCTGAAAGAAGGTTCAGGCCTTTCTTACATACTCTGTCGCCGTACTTGAGTACGCCTGAGACAGGAGCGCTTCCACCCTTCTGCACACACCCCAGTGATTTATCTTCCAGTGTTGTGATTCCACCGGCCTTGTTTCCCGGGCTCGGGTTTTCGTATACAACCTGGCCGTGGGAGACAAAGTAATGCTTGAAGGCATTAATCATGTCACACATCTCTGAAAAAACTTCTCTGCTGACAGCTCTGTCCATCAATACCTGCTCGGCACCGAACATCTCCGGAACCTCTGTAAGTATTGCTGTTCCTCCAATGGAGACAAGAGCATCTGTGAAGCGTCCAACAAGTGGATTTGCGGTAATGCCGCTCAGGCCGTCAGAGCCACCGCACTTCATACCCACTACAAGGCGGGATGCAGATACAACTGTTCTCTTATCTGTCCTGATGACAGAAGCAAGTTCAGATAATAACTCCTTACCCTTCTCAAGCTCATCCTTCTCTTCCTGACATACCATGAACTTGACTCTTTCTCCGTCCACAGGTCCCAGGAGTTCCCTAAAGGAATCCATTGTGTTGTTTTCGCACCCCAGTCCTATGACAAGAACACCACCTGCGTTCGGATGATGTACTAGGCCCGAAAGAATACGGCGTGTATTGGCATGGTCTTCGCCCAGCTGTGAGCAGCCGAAAGGATGAGTCCATGCGTGTACACCATCCTCGAGAGAAAGGTTCTCGTTACCCCAGAAGGCAAGCTTTTTCGATATCTCGTTGACGCAGCCGACAGTCGGGACAATCCAGAGTCCGTTTCTGATTCCTATGTCGCCATTCTTTCTCTCGTAAGCCTTAATGCACGGGCATCCGTCGTGGAGCTTTTTATCCATTGCATTATTAAACTCCTTAACTCTTTCCCCGGCGACATTTTCATCATAGTGGTATTCAGCTTCCTCACTGAGTGCTGTCTTTATATTAAAGGTATGTACCCATTCGCCTTTCTTTATATCACGCTGAGCCCTTCCAATCGGGTAGCCGTACTTGACTACAGCTCCCCCTTCCGGAATGTCCTCGAGCGCAACTTTATGGCCGGCAGCGACGTCGGAGAGGACAGTGATTGTATTTCCCTCAACGACATCGACCTCTCCTTTACTAAGAGGCTCGAGAGCAACAGCAACGTTATCTTTAGCATTTATTCTATATAACTTAACCACTATTTACTCCACGATAGTTTTCATAGCTTCAACCATGCCGAGAGTCCAAATCTTCTCAAGGTCTTCTTTGACAAGAGCTTCCAGTCCTTCGATTGCTGTAAGGTCTTCACCCCACCATTCTGTCTTCTTGAGAACAGAAGAAGAGAGCTCCTGCGCCTTGTCTTGAACAGAAGCATAGCTCTGAGAATACTTGGAAGTGAAGAAGTCGATTACATCCGGCGAATCCATAATCTTGTATTCGTTACCTTCTCTCTTACCGAAGTATCCGTCTTCTCTCTTCTCGCCTTCATAGAATGCAATGAGGGATGCAAGCGAGAATACGAGAGTCTTAGGAAGCTTACCGAATTTCTTGAGGTACCCTGTGAGAGACGGGAGGTCACGTGTCTTGAACTTTGATGTGCTGTTGAGGCTGATTGAAAGAAGAAGGTGGACAATGCTCGGATTGCGGAAACGATTGAGAACGTCTGTTGCATATGACTCGAGAAGAGCCTTATCTCCATCCATTGAAGGAATGATTTCCTTAAAGAGTCCCTGATTCATGAAGGAGGAAACAAGAGGATCCTTCATACATTCTTCGATTGTTGTCTTACCTGCAAGATAAGCAGCAAGAACTGTCATTGTATGTGTTCCGTTGAGAATTCTGACCTTGCGTGTTCTGTAGAATGACATATCATCTGTCCAGACGACGTTGAGTCCTGCCTTACCCGTCGGGAGTTCATCCTCATGGCTCTTATGTGTGTACTCGATAGCCCAGAAGAGGAACTTCTCTGCAGCATCAAGGAGGTTATCCTTATAGCCGAGTCTCTCGCAGATTGCATCTGCTTCAGCTCTCGGGTAACCCGGAACGATTCTGTCTACAAGTGAGCAGCAGAAATCACAGGAAGCATCAATCCACTCTACGAAACTCTTCTCGAGTTTCCAGTCTTCAGCATGCTTCAAAACCCACTTTCTCAGCATCTGGCCGTTCTTGTCGATGAGCTCGCATGGAATAAAGATGAGGCCCTTGTTAACGTCTCCGCCGAATGTCTTATATCTTCTGTAGAGGAAAGCTGTGACCTTGCCGGGGAACGAAATCTGAGGCTTATCTTCAAGCTTTACACTTGGATCGTAAGCAATACCTGCTTCTGTAGTATTCGAGAAGACGAACTTCAAATCCGGGTTGTCAGCAAGTGCGATGTACTTGTCATACTCCCTGTACGGGTTGATACATTCCTTGACAGAAGTGATGACTCTGTCTTCTTCAACTCTTTCACCATTCTCAACACCGCTGAGGATTGTTGTGTACACGGCATCCTGTGCGTTAATCATATCTCCCATTCCATTCTGGAGGGGCTGGACCATAATAACAGAACCATTGAAATCTGTCTTTTCATTCATGACATCAATCTGATAATCAATAAATGCCCTGAGGAAGTTACCCTCACCGAACTGCACTGCTTTAATCGGACGATCTGTCTTCTTGACAACTTCATTAATTGCTTTCATAAAGAAATCTCCTTTTGTCATATTCAAGAGAGCTCTTCGCTCTATTTGTTAATTTTAGTTTTCTCTATCCGATAGGTCAACAAATACTCTTTTTTCTATTCCTTTCACTTTTTGAACAAATCATCACTCTATAATTCTTTATCAAAAGGTAACATCCGCTTCTGTCAACAGCCATTGATAGACAGGCTTTACTTCAATCGTTAAACCATCAACTTGAGCTATAGACTCGTCAGCCTGTGTCAGCAGTAAAAGATTGCTGCAGCCTGTTTTCACGGAAGCCTTAACCAACGCCTTAATTTCACGCTTGAATGTTTTTTCAGAAGAAATATCGTAGGAGACTTGAATTAACTTCTCCACTTTTCTGTTCCTGCAGATAACAAAATCAACTTCATAGGACTGTGAATTGTAATAGTAAACATCCAACCCCACCGGACGGGAGCGTCTGAGGAGTTCAATACATACAACGCTTTCTAGCCTCCAGCCCAAGTTTTTCCCCGAGAAGGCGTCGTGGCGCATATTCATGAAAGAGATATCCATTACATAGAATTTCTCATCCACTACTCTTATCTGACTTTTTGTCGAGTATTTATGTATTCCTACAATCAAATATGCATTAGCTATATACCTGACATAGTTTTCAGCCGTATGCACTGAAGCAATGTTGAATTCATTGCACAGTTTTTTGTAATTGATGACAACCGGCGCATTATTCAGAATATGCTCTGCTATTTTTTCAAATGTTGATTTATATCTCAGTTTGTATCTGTGCTCGATATCATTAGTTATAATGTTATCTACAAGAGTATCAATATATGATATCTTCCTTGTTTCATTATATAGTTCAGGCATTCCACCTTCCTGGAGGTACAAATCAAAGTGATTTCTCACTAGTCCTCTTTCTCTTGTAGTATCCATATTCGTATTTATATGGTTCAAAGTGCAGAATTCCCCAAAAGAGAATGGATAGAGCTCCGTTTTTATATAACGCCCTGTAAGATGGGTTGCAAGTTCGCCTCCGAGCAGTTCTGAATTTGAGCCTGTGACAAGAAGTTTGACACCCTGCCGGAGCAGCCTATTAACAAATAGATGCCATGAAGGAACGTTCTGAACCTCATCCATGAAAAGATTGTCAAAATTGCCGTACAGCTTATATAGACTTTCCAGAATTCTGTTTAAATCCTCTGCCTCAATGTTATCGAATCTTTCATCATCAAAGTTAACATAAGCGAAATTCCTGCTGCTGTTTTTTATGAGATTAAAACACATTGTGGACTTTCCCGACCGTCGCACGCCGATGACAATTTGCGCAAGATTACTCGTCAAGTTTACCAGCTTCTCTTCTCTTCGGGAGCAATAAGATAAACTTATTTTACTTTCCAACTCTTCTTTCTGTTATGCCAGAATACGATCAATTGCCTGCTGATTCATAATAAACAAACTGCACTATTTTAAAGAAAAAGTCAAACTTAACTGCACTATCATGATTTGAGCGCGGAAATATCAAGCTTAAGACAAAATGGCGTGTTAATCGGCCCGTTTCCGAGCCGACTGTTATTGCGTTATAGTTATAATAACTTACTTGTTCATTGCTTCAGCAACTGCAACTGCAACTGCGACAGACGCACCGACCATTGGGTTGTTACCCATACCGATGAGTCCCATCATCTCTACGTGTGCAGGAACTGATGAAGAACCGGCAAACTGTGCATCAGAGTGCATTCTTCCCATTGTATCTGTCATACCGTAAGAAGCGGGACCTGCTGCCATGTTGTCCGGATGGAGTGTTCTTCCTGTGCCACCGCCGGAAGCTACAGAGAAATACTTCTTACCGATTTCGTTACATTCCTTCTTGTATGTACCTGCAACCGGGTGCTGGAATCTTGTCGGGTTGGTTGAGTTACCTGTGATAGATACGTCGACGCCTTCATAGTGCATGATAGCAACACCTTCTCTTACATCATCAGCGCCATAGCAGTTGACAGCAGCTCTCTCACCCTTGGAGTAAGCAGTTCTGCTGAGAACCTCAAGCTTACCTGTGAAGTAGTCGAACTTTGTCTCGACATAAGTAAAACCGTTGACTCTGCTGATAATCTTGGCAGCATCCTTTCCAAGTCCGTTGAGGATAACCTTCAATGGTTCCTTTCTTGCCTTGTTGGCATTCTTTGCAATACCGATAGCACCTTCAGCAGCTGCAAATGATTCGTGTCCTGCAAGGAATGCAAAGCACTTTGTCTCATCGCTGAGAAGCATGGCTGCAAGGTTTCCGTGTCCAAGTCCTACCTTTCTATCGTCAGCAACAGAGCCGGGGATACAGAATGACTGGAGTCCCTCTCCGAGAGACTTTGCTACTTCGTAAGCTGTCTTCTGGCCCTTTTTGATTGCAATTGCAGCGCCTACAATGTAAGCCCAGCATGCATTCTCAAAGCAGATAGGCTGGATGGACTTTACAATTGAGTATACATCAACGCCCTTGTCATCACAGAGCTTCTTTGCTTCTTCTACAGAAGCGATGCCATATGAATTGAGCACACCGTTTATCTTATCAATACGTCTTTCATAACCTTCAAATAAAGCCATAGTGTCCTCCTCATTCCTTTCTCGGGTCGATATACTTCACAGCATCAGCAAATCTGCCGTAAGTCTTCTTTGCCTTCTCAAGTGCTTCTTTAGGATCAACGCCCTTCTTGACGTTCTCCATAAAGACACCCATGTTGACATACTCATAACCGATGATTTCATCATTCTCGTCCAAAGCCTGTCTTAAGATGTAGCCCTCTGCGAGGTTGAGGTATCTGGGACCCTTAGCGCGGGTTGCGTAAGTTGTTCCAACCTGTGAGCATGTTCCCTTTCCAAGGTCCTCGAGACCGGCTCCGATAACAAGGCCGTCCTCACTGAATGCACTCTGGCTTCTTCCATAACAAATCTGCAGGAAGAGTTCTCTCATTGCTGTGTTGATGGCATCGCAGACGAGATCTGTGTTGATTGCCTCAAGAACAGTTCTGCCGACGATAGCTTCACTGGCCATAGCTGCAGAGTGTGTCATTCCCGAGCATCCGATTGTCTCGATAAGAGCCTCTTCAATGATACCGTTCTTGATATTAAGAGTCAGTTTGCATGCTCCCTGCTGAGGTGCACACCATCCGATACCGTGTGTAAGACCGGAGATGTCCTTAATCTCCTTGGCATATACCCACTTTCCTTCTTCAGGAATTGGAGCGCAACCATGCTGTCCACCACACCTTACTGTACACATGTTTTCAACTTCTGTGGAATACTTCATGTAATATCTCCTAAAGTGTTATTCGACTTAATGTCCTCTGTTATTTTAATACCAATGAGACGTTTTTGTGAACTACTCAAACCTCTCAAAGCTCAAAGATAATCCCGGTATGTTCCCACAAGATATATTTCTATGTCGAGTGGAGAAAATGTGACAAGAACCTTCTTGTTTACAAAGTCATACCCGATGTTAGTCCTCAATCCCCTCTCCCTTTTTACGGTTGAAGGAGAGCCCAGAGTCAGAGGAGAAAGCCCGAGATATATTCCGGCGCCGTTGTTATCAGTGCGGTAGAATCCCCCGAGAGATACTACACTGTTGACGCAGACTCCACTTACCTTGCTTCCAGTATTTCGCGCCCCCAGGATAGCAAAGCCGAACTCTGCCATAAAGAGGTTCCTCGCCCCTATATCAGGAACAAGCTCACTCATTCCGACAAGGGAGAAATCGACTCTCTTTGAAAGGCCGAATGTTGCGCCGTAGGAGAGAGCTATACCCTCAGAGGGATTATAGAAGTTGCCGCATCCCAGCATCAGGGCGAAATCGAATGTAGAGGCAAAGACAAAAGCAGAAGAGACGAGAAGCAAAACTAAAAGTAAAACAATTCTTTTCTTCATATCATACCTCCAGGAAGGCCGTAACCTTCATTATCCTGACACCGTATGCCTTTTCGCCGTCAAAGCCGAAGAGCATGTATGGCGAGAGAAACTCATAGGAAAAAGATGTATCTGCAAACTTGAAGGGAGAAATGAGTGCGCCCAGCATCCATTTCCCGTCCTCTTCTCTATAGCCTGCCATAAAGCCCACCGTAGGCTCCCAAAGGACCTTGTTTGAGAATGCATATGAAAAAATATCATCCGAGGATGTAAAGAGCGGAGTTGAAACAACAAAATCAAGGCCGCGGAAGAACTTGTTCCAACCCAGTAAAACGTTTGTCTCAACAAGGCCGTAATGTTTCTCCTTTATCGGAGCAAACCCCACTGAAAGCGACAACGAGCCGAAGGAGGAAGAGGACGACCTCTCACCCATCTGGGACAGCGAGTATGTAAAAGCCGATGAAGCAGAGAGAAGGCCGGAAATAAGAATGCACATAAATACAATAAGAATTTTTTTCTTCATCTCTCAACCTCCAAAGTATGTAAAGAGATAGCAGAAGAATGAGCCATAGTTCTTTTTCTCCTCCTCTGCGTCCTCAAGAGTCAACAGGACGGGATTCACTGCCTTTTCTTTTATATTCTTCTTAACTTCTTCAGCCATCTTTGGGCTGTCGATTACAAGAGCCAGTTCATGAGAGAGCGTCATTGAGCGGTAGTTGAAGTTACTTGACCCTATGACAACATACCTCTCGTCGATAACCATCGCCTTCATATGAAATAGTGGAAGGGAATTGCCGCTACTGTCGTCAGATACATCGTAGTAGGTAACACCTGTCTCACTTATGAGTTTTTCGATTGCATATGAGCCTCCCGCCCTTGCATAGCCACGCGAGTCGACAGAGCACCATATTTCAGCATCCACTCCCTTATCTACAGCAGCCTTGAGACTTTCCATCATATTCGAATCGAGTGTCGGAAGATAGGGACATAGAAAAATCGAGGATGATGCCTCGTTTATCAAAGAGCCGAACATACCTGAAACAGAGACGCCGCCGGAGTAGACATTACGGTTGAAGAGCCATGCGTTATACTCTCCACTCTCTCCTTGAGCTATTTCGCTCTTATATTCATCTCCATCCATCTTCTCGACAGAGCCCTCGTTCCATATGGTTACAAACTCATCGATAAAGAGATTGCAGAGCTCCGGAGAAGAGAATACATACATACTGTCCCTCTGGCTCTTCTCTCCTGCCCCCATGGAAATGTAGTTGACGTTCATTCCTCCGATTGCTGCGATTTTCCCATCAATCACCATCATCTTACGGTGATCCCTGACAACGATGGAGGAAGGATTAACAAAGTGTGTGAAGCTCAATGGCTGGTATATAAGAAGGTTGACGCCACTCTCCCTCAGGTAATTGAGCGGGGTCATCACAAAACGCGTTTCCGTCATATCGAGGTTGGATGTGCCGTCGATTATGAAGTAGACATCAACTCCGGAGAGAGCCTTTTCTTCAAGCTTATCATATATGTCCTCAAGTGTCGGGGAGGATGAGCCGAGGAATGTCGAAATCAGAATATAGTCCTCGGCACCGTCAATGAGAGAAAGCATCCTCTCCTTCCATTCATCACCTTCAAAATACATCTCCGGAAGGTCTACAGTAACGTGTTTCCCGCCATAATACTCAAGTTTTTCTTCTATAGTAAGGTCGGAAGAAAGGGTAACATCACTTATATAATCCTTTGTGCTTGAGCACGATACACAAAGAGCAGTAAGAACAACGGCTGATAACAAAAAGAGTCTATTTCTCATTCTTATTCTCCGAACTCAAATGGGTGGGGAAGAAGATCCGAATACAGATATCGCTCTGTCTTCCCTTTTGTAGATACAAGTATTACAGGCGTTTCACTCCTGATGAATTCACTCATCACCTGCAGACAGACTGCGCACGGCTGGGCAGGAGGAATGGTCTCTGAGGCAACAACCACCATATCGATTCCGATTACTCCTTCGGCGGCAACTGCCGTAGTTATTGCATTGCGCTCTGCACATATCGTAGCACCGTAGGAAGCGTTCTCCATATTGCATCCAGAATATATTATTCCCGTTTGAGCACTGACAACAGCAGCCCCCACCCGGAAGGAAGAATACGGCGCATATGCATTGAGCATGACACGCTCTGCCTCTTCTACCGCCTTCTTCTCGATTCCTTCCTCTTTCTGACAGGGGACGACCCAATTTGCGCCGTACTTTAGTGCGCCTTGTCCTCTTATAAGATTATCCAGGACTGAACACAATTCATTTTTACTATGGAAGGAAGGAAAAGCGGAAAGGTCCTTTATAATGAATGACGGCTCAAGCTCATCCATAGTCTCGTGTCCAATGGAAGTTGTGAGAGCGCATGTATAAGCCCCGCTCTTCTTACCAGCCTCTATACCTGCGATGCTGTCCTCAAAAACAATGGACTCGTTCGGATCAACGCCGAGCTTAATCATCGCCTCAAGGAAAATGTCGGGGTACGGTTTATTGCGTTTTATGTCGCCTTCGGTAATAACAGCATCAAAGAAATCATCCTCAAGTCCCATTGCCTTTATATTGGCCTCAACCCGCCATAGTGGCGCCGAGGACGCAACTGCAATCTTTATGCCACATCTTTTGAGTTTTTCCAGTAGCTCGTTGACGCCCCCCATCCTTTCCTTTTGAGCCAACAGCGATGGATATACCTTCTTTGAATACCCGAGAGCATCGGCTATGTCTATTTCAACGCCGAGTGATGAAGCAGAGTCCAGAAAGAGTCTCTCCATTCCCTTACCAAGGTTTTTCACTACATCCTTGTCTTCTGCCTCAATATTCTTCGACTTAAGATATGAAGTTACAAGAAAGACGGAAACGGAGGCGGTATCTGAAAGAACTCCGTCCATATCGAAAATGAAAGCTTTAATCATCATATCTCCTTTTTTCAGTAAATAAGTCCCCCATAAGGGGGAACCATTGTAACTTAAACAAAGTTTATTTTCTATGTGCTTTGACTACCTGGCCGTCACCCTCGAGGCCGAGGTAGATGCCGTCTCCCATAATGAGTCTTCCTCTGAGATAGGTCATCTTCACCCTGCCCATGACAGTCATACCTTCATAAGGAGTATAGCCGGAAGCAGAGTGTGTTGTCTCACGGCTTATAGTCCAGATTTCAGAGGGGTCGAAGAGTACGATATCGGCATCGCTTCCCTCCCGCAGGATTCCCTTCTTCGGATATAAACCGAACTGTTTTGCCGGACCGGTAGAAAGAAGGTTTACTATCTGACTCAAGCTCAACTGGCCGCTGACATGGCCGAAATTATAAATAAGAGGTAACAGTTCCTCCGTTCCGGGAATACCGGGGTATATTGTCCTACAATCATTGCTCTCAAGCTTCTGTTCATACGTAAATGCACAGTGATCTGTTGCAACAACCTGTATTTCTCCGTCGACGAGTGCTTCCTGTAATGCCTCGTTGTCTTCCTTAGTCCTCAATGGAGGAGTCATAACATAGAGTGGTCCATTGTCGCCTTCGAGTTTTGACTTATCGAGTAGGAGGTAGTGCGGTGTTGTCTCGACTATGACTTTCACCCCCTTCTCTCTGAGGTCTCTTACCTCTTCCAGCCCTTTCTTCGACGAAAGGTGAACGATGTAGATAGGCATATCGAGTTCATGGGCAATCTCTCCCACATATTTTATTGCTGCAGCCTCTGCTTCGCTCGGGCGTTGGAAAGCATGGTCAATCGGCTTATAGCCACCCTTCCATGATGCGTTTATATCACTGATTATCTTGTCATCCTCACAGTGTACGCATACCATAAGGCCGAGTTCCTTACAATAAGAGAAGATACTCTTGAGCTCATCTCTCTTCTCTACCATATAGCCTACATTCTTGTATGTCGTGAAGATTTTAACTGCCCCCACACCGCTTTCCTTGAGCTCTTTCAGTTCTTTCTTCAAATCATCTCTATAGGAGTAGACACCCTGATGAAGAGCATAGTCTATGCTCATTGCACTCATCTCCTTGAGCCTCTTTTTTGTGGATGATAGAAGCGAAATGTGGTCGTCGTCTGCAAAGTCAATAACTGTTGTAACACCACCGTAGGACGCAAGTTTACTGCCTTCGATAAATGAATCGGCAGTGACAGTGCCGCGGCTCACCAGATGATAGTGGGTGTGCGCGTCAATTATGCCCGGAAGGACACAGAGACCCGACGCATCGACAACATGCGTGCCATCAGGACAATCCTCGAGAGGAATATTCCTTGCAATTCTTTTAATTCGTGAACCCTCGACAAGAACATCACTGTGGTGGGTCCACTCTGTATCTACAACAAGACCATGTTTAATAAGTGTATTTGCCATGCTTTAATTGTAACTTCACTCTTAACGAAAGGCAAATAAAGCTTTTCCCTTTTTTCACTTTCCATACGGGAAATGTTTCTCCAGATATTCCAGATCCAGTTCTTTATAGAGTGGATAACGAGCCAAAAGTTTTGAAACACGCTCTCTAGCATCACTCTTGATAGAAGACAACACCTTTGCCTTGTTTCTGCTCTTCTCGCCGGCTCTTTCACCTTTTGTCAACACCACTGGCTCTGCATTCTTGAGAACCTCTGTAATTATTGAGGCTATCTCCTTCATCTCATTCTCTCCCATGCCAAGTGTTGTTACTGCAGCTGTTCCGATTCTGAGACCGGAAGTATACCAGGCTCCGTTCTTGTCGAAGGGAAGAGCATTTCGATTAAGTGTTATTCCACACTCCCTGAGCACACTCTCCGCCATACGGCCGTTGAGTCCCAGTTCAGATACGTCGATAAGCATCAAATGGTTGTCTGTCCCCCCTGTAAGGACTTTAACGCCGAGATTGATAAATTCCTCAGCCATTATTTTCGAGTTCTCGACAATCTTTCCGGCATAACTCTTGAACTCATCTTTCTCAGCTTCCTTAAGGGCGACCAGTTTCGCCTCCATCACCTGTGGAAGCGGTCCTCCAATTACTAACGGGCAACCCTTGTCGACAGATTCCTTGAACTCTTCTTTACAGAGCACCATACCTCCCCTCGGGCCGCGGAGAGTCTTATGAGTTGTCGTTGTCACAACATCTGCCCACTTGACCGGGTCGTAGTCACCCTCGAAGACTTTACCTGCAACAAGACCTGCAAAGTGTGCCATATCGACCATGAAGACAGCGCCGGCAGAATGTGCAATCTCACTCATAATGCGGAAGTTTATGCGCCTAGGGTATGCAGAGTAGCCCGCCAGAAGAATCAAAGGCTTAATCTCCTCTGTCATCCTCCTGATTTCATCATAATCCAGAAGCCCCGTAATTCTATCTACCGAATATGAGTAGGCGTCAAAGAGCTGGGATGATATGTTCTGTCTGTAGCCGTGTGTAAGGTGACCGCCGGAATAGTAATCGAGCCCCAGGAGTCTCTGATTATGGAGTATCTCCCTTACCCTGTTCCAATCATCTCTCTTCATATCCGAGGGATTCTTGACTCCCATCTCCTCCAGAGTCGGGACCTCTATACGGCTGTTGAGGATTGCCCAATAGGCACAGAGGTTGGCGTCAGCCCCGCTGTGAGGCTGGACATATGCGTGTTCGGCACCGAATAAACGCTTAGCCGTCTCTACAGCTTCAGCTTCTATCTCATCAACGTTATCGCAGCCGGCATAGAACCTATGATAAGGATAGCCTTCTGCATATTTATCGGTAAAAAGATTCCCCATCGCAGCTTGGACTGAGAGGGAGGAGAAGTTTTCACTTGCGATAAGCTTGAGGTTTGTCCTCTGATCTTTGAGTTCCTTAACTGTCAATTGAGCACTCTCTTTCGATACTCTTGCCACCAAATCAAGCTGTGATAGATACATAGCCATTTCATCTGTAATAATGCCGTTATTTTCTTTTAGATAGTCACAAAGTGCGCTCATCTCTGCCTCCCGGAAGTGTAAGGTTTTGTCATTATAGTTAATTTTGTCTCAAAATAAATACCCTCGGAGAAAATTCGGAGAGAAGTAAAGCTCTTTTTTATACTCACGGCATAATCGAGTTCGCACCGTCTACGATGACGCTCTGACAAGAGTAGTAGCATGAGTCAGGCCCTCTGAAAAAAGCAATTACCGAGGCAATGTCTCTCTCGGCGTCGCCGAATCTCTTCATCGGGTTGAGATTGACACGCTTTGCATATTCCTCCGTTAACATCTCAGCCCATGCCTTTGTAGCAGGAGACTCAGCTCACGGGAAAACAACGTTTACGCAAATCCCGTACTGTCCCCATTCATTTGCTGTAAGCTTAGTCAGGTCGCTGATAGCTTCCTTATTCGAGCCATAAGCAAGCTGGCCGGCAATACCGAACACTCAGGTAGAGACGCAAAGTTGATTATCCTTCCCTCATGCTGCTCTTTCTATAAGGGAAAGCAATCCGATAACCCCGCTTGTCCATGCCAGAAGCATATTCTCATATGTCGTGTCCTCAGCCTTGGAAGGTGGCACAATTGCCTAACATCGACCGAGCCGTACTTCTCGATGGTTGTCTTTACAACATATTCAACTCTTTCTCTCTCCCGAGTCACATGAAATGGCAATTCCTTTTCCTCCGAGGGCTTTTATCTTTCTGATTGTGTCCTCGATAGCGTCCCGTTCTGACTATCTTGATGCCCCGTTTTGCGAGGCATAATACAATTCCCTTTCCTAATTCACTGCCCAGCACCTGTAACGATGTGACAACTTTCTTATTCAACTGTTTCATTAAGACACCTCCAGCTGAAAAAATGGTAATGTCATTAAACATGTATAGATATTTTTTTACCGAGATGACACTGTGCCCAATATTCGACTGAAATCAAACAAAACAAAGTCGTTATTTCTACCCTCTCTTCACAATTGACATAACACTCTCACTATGTCTAAACTGTTCAAGGTTTTAAAACTAGGAGTAAGAATGGCTAAAGAAGAAGCAATTGAAGTAGAAGGTGTTGTAAAGGAAGCTCTCCCCAACACAACATTCCGTGTTGAATTAACAAACGGCCTCGTTATTCTTGCCCATCTGTCCGGCAAGATGAGAAAACACTATATCCGAATAGTACCGGGCGACACTGTCAAAGTCGAACTCTCACCGTATGACCTCACAAAGGGCAGAATCATCTACAGAGAAAGATAATAGCGGGCAGATGCCCGTTTTTCTATCCCTGCATAAAACAAACAATAAGCTGTAGGCCCTGTGAGTTTTTCTACTAACAGTTAGCCTTTGCTATCTCAACCGGACATTTC
>CAVFNE010000032.1:0-16374 GCA_963623755.1 Muribaculaceae bacterium
TCTATGTCGACGCCGACCCAGTAATTCTAGAGGAGGTGGCTTTGCGTTCGGACGGCATTGTCCTTGTAGGGGCCGGTAACGGTAACTACTCAAATGCATTTAACGACAGAGTCGGCAAACTTGGTATTCCGGTTGTCAGAACAAGCAGAATCGGGAACGGCATAATAGTCCCCGACGAAAAGTTCGATAAATTTCCCAACATCATCATCGGTGACAATCTCTCCCCGACAAAGGCAAGGATTTTATTGCAACTTGCTCTGACTCACACTACAGAGCGGGAGAAAATCCAGGAGTACTTTTCTACTTTCTGAAGTTCAATAGTCCTATCTTAGAGCTCTTGAGAAGGAGAGACACTCCTTCACTTATTCTCTTTCTTTCCTCTGGTGTGAGATCCAAGGCACCCTTAATGATTCCCATTCCCGAGGGGAGCCAATTTTCTCTCATTTCCCTGAGTGTCGAGTAGTTGCCTTTCTCCATTACGGAGAATAGTGCGTCGACAAAGCCTTCCCGTTCTTCCTTACTCATGTTCTTGAGCCAGGACTTGAGTGTGTAGTCGATAAAGCGGGAACTGTTATCGACCTCCTCTAGGATTTCGAATTCTTTTCTCTTTACTTCCCAAGAGTAGATATCGTGCTGCCACAGTCCGGAGCGGGATGAGTGGACGACCCTGTACTCCTCCTCGTGCTCGAGAAGCATTCCCACAACAGATGACTGTGGCACATATGTAGAGACAGATTTTTTTATTCTCTCAAAGCCGGGATTCTTTATCGTCTCCTCATCAAAGCCCGGACCGTCGAAATTGTAAACGTGTCGTATTCTTTTCTGCACGCTCTCCTCGACAAAGGCCGAAGCATAGAGTGCGAGATTGCCACCTTTGCTGTGACCGCCGACGATGATATCGCCCTTGGTAAGAGCACTCATGTTCTTGAGGTATTCCTTTGCCATAATCTGCCCCGGAAGGGGGATGACAAAGGCCATATTGAAGTCTTCCTTCCAGCCCACAAGTGTATTGTCTGTTCCACGGAAAAAGACAAAAAGGACTCCTGTATCTTTATCGAGGAGGGTAAGCGCCGAGAATTGAATCTGGCTTTCCTTCTCAATGCGGTCTGTGTAATCAAGAATTATTAAATCCTTGAACCGCTGGCATTTTAGAAGAGAAAGCATGAAGTCATAGTCGCTCTTGATTAAGGTCTTGTTCTCGATATCGTCAATTGCAAGAATACGTGTCAGTGCACTCTCGAGAGGAGTGTTCTTAATGCTTTTTTTGAGCATTTCAAAGCGCTGATAAGTAAGCCGTGACAGGATTGCCGCATCCACTTCGTTGATGGGCTCGATTATTGTTTTAAGGTCTCCCCTCCACTCAAGGTAATCAATTATATTGGCCATTTTCAACCTCACTTTTATTGTCCTATTCTTTTTATATTTGAGCAACCACCCTGTCCGAAAAGGTGTTATCTTGAAGGATGGACACATTTTCCATAAAATTATCTTGAAGGATGGACATATTTTCCATAAAATTATCTTGAAGGATGGACACAAGATGATCTTCAGAAGGAAAGCTGTAGATAAGCTTAAAGAGTGGAAGGAAACTTACAAAGGAAAATATGCTGCTCTTCTGGAGGGAGCGCGTCGTGTGGGAAAGTCGACAATAGCCCGGGAGTTTGCAAAAGCAGAGTACAAAAGCTATATCATAATAGACTTTGCAAATATCTCCGGTGAGCTTTTGCACGTTTTCTCTTCGATATCAAAATTGGATACATTTTTCTTTCAGCTTCAGGCTGTGACTGGGATAACTCTTTATAAAAGAGAGTCCGTAATTATCTTTGATGAGATTCAGCTTCAACCAAAGGTTCGCCAGGCAATAAAATATCTTGTTAATGACGGGCGTTATGACTATATAGAGACTGGATCTCTTCTATCAATCAGAAAAAATGTGGCAGGGATTGTCATTCCTTCGGAGGAGTACAAAATACCCGTCTATCCGATGGATTATGAAGAGTTTTTGTGGGCAACAGGGAAAAATACATATCCTCTTTTAAGGGATGCGTTTACGGCTTTCAAACCACTTGGACAGGCCGTCAACAGGGCATTTATGTACGATTACCGAGTTTATATGATGGTAGGTGGAATGCCTCAGGCAGTCTTAGCTTATATGGAGAAAGAGCCTATGAAGGAAATAGATACTGTAAAGAGGATGATTATCAACCTCTACGAGGAGGATTTTTACAAGATAGATCCTTCCGGAAGAATTTCCATGATGTACAATTCCATTCCGTCACAGCTCTCACGTGCATCGAAAAGGTACTCCATAGGAAAAGCAATCAACAAGAAAAGCAGAGGAGTCGACTATGCTCTTATGCTGGAGCTTTTCAACTCCAAAACGGTATTGCCGTGTTATAATACAAGTGAAGCTTCAGTCTGCTTTTCCCAAGGAGTGGACAGAGGAAAATTTAAATTGTATCTTGCGGATACAGGGCTTTTTGTAACACTGATCTTAAAGACAGGAATGATGTTGGACACTACACTCTATTCCAAGCTGCTCTCAGATAAACTCTATGCAAATCTTGGATACCTGTACGAAAATGCCGTAGCCCAGACAATCGCCGCATCAGGACGTGACCTTTATTACATGACATGGCCTAAAGAAAACAGCACACACTCTTACGAGATTGATTTTCTCTCTTCATGCGGAACGAAAACTATCCCTATTGAAGTAAAGAGCTCCAGAACAAAGGAACATCCGTCGCTTGATGCATTTTCCTCCAAATATCATTCTGTTGTGACAAGTCCGTATATATTCAGCCAAAAGGATGTATCGAAAGACCATGAAATCAAAATATGCCCGTTTTATCTGAGCTCTTTTGTCTTTGAGTCTTAGAATGTTTCTCTTATTCTTTCAAGAGCCAGTCTATCAGCTTCAAGCCAATTGAGAGAAAAAAGATTCTCCTTCTCCAGCCACATGGCATTTTCGTGCTCCAAAAGGGCAAGAGAGCCCGAAATTAGATGGCAGGAGTAAAATGAGATGGAGATGTGGAATGTCGGGTAATTACATTCGACTGTTGTTACATACTCGTCGACAGAGATAATGCTATCGAGCTCTTCTCTTATCTCCCGTTTCAACGCTTCTCTCTCGTCTTCGCCTTTTTCAACCTTCCCTCCGGGGAATTCCCACATATCTTTGTAGTCCCCGTAGCCACGCTGGGTTGCAAATATCCTGTTTTTGTCTCTTATGACTGCTGCAACAACCTTTATACTCTTCATGGCCGAATACTATTAAAAGCCCCCTACATTGCCAAGAGTTTATTGGTCTTTTTAATAAATGATGGAGGAATAGGTTCCTCAAGCCTCCAGATGACGTTCATCGGCTTTTCTCCCTCAAAGCTTACAAAATGTGCTTCGTCCTCGTCGTTCTCCCTCACAAAGAGAAGAACCTTGTTACCTATTTGGGCTTGATTTATGTAACGCTTACCTGTATCGCTGGTGGAGGATGTAATTGTCTGACTTTGCCAGTGAAAGAGAGTATCGCTTATCGAGTAATCTTTATACATGGTAGATGGGGAGAAGTTCTTTTCTGTCTTATTGAGAGTAATAAAGAGGACATCGATATTCTTCTCTTCAATTGTTAAAACTCCTGTCACAGAGTTTGTTGCCTGATTTGTGCGGCCTAGTGCGACAAGAATCTGTCCTCTTGTATATGTGCAATGAAGGGCAAGAGGAGAATCGAAGCCGAGGTCAACAGGACGCTCGATAAAATCTATTCTGCTCCTCTTGTATTCTAGAAGCTCTTCTATCTCTGAGAGAAGTACCGGTGAAGAGAAGAACAAATCAAAGTTGTTTTTGACTTGAGGACTTCTGAAATTGGTTGTGTTGTCGTAAAAAACTGTGACATACAGCATCTTGAGCATAAGCTCGTTCTTCTGTGAGAGATTACCCCAATCGATGCTCTTTTTCTTGATAAGACAAAGGATAAAGGAGATAAACTCCTGTGAATTTATCGTCGAAAGTCGGTAAAGTGAGCTTGGAGCCTTATTTTCCAATTTCTCACAATAGTCTTCCCTCTTATCTGCAGATACCATAAGCCTTGAAAAGGATTTCCCTGTCTTATAAATATATCTGGGATCGAAGTGGTAGTAGTCGAGGAAAGTGGTGAGAGTGAGTGCCAGGCCTGTATCTTCCTCAAAACTTTGGATGAGCTTGATTATTCCTCCCGTTCCATTGTATGAAGCACGGATTGTTTCTTTTATGTATTAGGCAGCTATCTTTTCAAGGTGTATGTAGCACCCCCTTGGGGCTGGGATAAAGGACTCAAATAGATTTTCTTTGAAGCTCTTACCGTTGTTCCTTGATATAGCATTGAACTTCTCTATGAAGTTGTACTTCTTGTTTGCCTGCCCTATAAAATCGAGAACTGTCAGGTAATCCTTGTTGTCGTAGAGCCTCAGTCCACGTCCAAGCTGCTGCAGAAAGACTGTCAGAGACTCTGTAGGGCGAAGAAAAAGGACGGTGTTGACTGCGGGAATATCTACCCCTTCGTTGTAGAGGTCGACAACGAATATGAACTTTACGTTCCCACTCTCAAGATTGTGTTTTGCGTTTCCTCTTATTTCATTGTTGTCATCGGCGGTTAGGGCAATGGAAGGAATACCGCTACAGTTGAAGTGTTCTGCCATAAATTTTGCGTGTTCAATTGAAACACAGAAACCCAATCCCTTTATATCATTTATGTCTGAAGTGTACTTTCTGACAGATGCGATAATCAAATCAGCTCGCTTTTCGGCCGTTTCCCTGTTGGCGGAGTATATGTTTGAGAGCTCATTTTTGTCGTAGCAGCCACGTGTCCATCTGAGCCTAGTTAGGTCAACATTATCAGTCACTCCGAAGTACTGGAAGGGGCAGAGGAGCTTTCTTTCTATTGCTTCCGGAAGCCTGAGTTCAGCTGCAATGCGGTTGTTGAAGTATCCGATGATATCTTTTCCGTCCATTCTTTCAGGGGTAGCTGTAAGGGCTAGGAGTATTTTGGGTTTATAATAAGAAAGGAGTTCCTCATAGCTTTGTGCTGCAGCATGATGAAATTCGTCTACAACAATGTAGTCGTAGTAGTCCTCTCTCATAATTTCTGTCAAATTTCTGGAGTTCAACGATTGTATAGAAACAAAGAGGTAATCATGAGAGGATGGGGTATTGTGTCCGACGAGGAGTTCTCCGAAATTCGGCTCTTTTAAAACCTGGCGGAAAGTAGAAAGGCTTTGCCTTAAAATCTCTTGTCTGTGCGCGACGAATAGAAGTCTCGCATTGGACTGTGGATTCTTCTGTCTATAGTTACGGTAGTCCAGGGCAGCTATGACTGTCTTTCCTGTGCCTGTTGCTGCGATAACGAGGTTCTTGTAATTGTTGTGGATTGCTCTTTCTGCCTCAAGTTTATCGAGTATTTCCTTTTGGTAGGAGTAGGGCCTGACATCCACTGTATATATTTCTTCGTTGTGGTCATTTGATTGATGACGCTCGCTTTCGATTGCCTTTTTGAGGATATCTTTGCTGTTTTCGCAATAAAGCTCGAATTCCTCGGCATTCCAATAACTTTCGAATGTAAGTCTTATCTTTTCGTAAACGGAGGGAAGGTCTTTCTGGGTTATCTTTAAATTCCACTCCAGTCCGCTTGAGAGGGCAACCTTCGAGAGGTTGGATGAGCCGACGTAAGCTGTGCTGAAGCCTGTATTACGGTGGAAGATGTAGGCCTTGGCATGGAGACGGGTCATCTTGGTGTCATAGCTGATTTTGATTTCTGTGTTCTTAAGGCTTAAAATCTTATCTATGGCCTTTGGATCTGTTGCTCCCATGTAGGAGGTTGAGATAACCCTAAGTTTTCCCCCATTATTTGTAAACTCTTCGAGTTCATCTATTATCTGTAAAAGTCCGCTCCACTTTATGAAAGATACCAGCATGTCGACTGAGTCTGATGTGACAATCTCCCTCTTGAGCTCCTCGAACATCTGAGGGTCGTTTTTTGCACCTGTAAAGAGAGAGCTTTCTGAGAGGCTCGTCAACGGCCTCGGTATTCTTTCTGCTCCTTCCAGACCCACAAATCTATCCTCTTTCTTGTCGTCTATGTAGGCGTACAGCATTTGTGGAAGGGTGATATTCTTCTCTTTCAGGTTTGCCTTATTTTCGATAAGTGAGATGATGTCGTTTGCGATTTCAATCTTATCCTGGGTATTGTCGAGACTTTCTTTGATGAGAGAAAAAAGGTAGCGTGAGAGCTTATCTGAGAGGGCACCGCTATCAACCTGTTTTATGTACTTCTGCCTTTCGTCTTTGTCTAGCAGTTCTTTCTCCAGCTCATCGTTTATAAGTGCTTCATATAATCCTGATTCAAGCATACTCTCCCCACCTTTATAGCAAAGACTACCAGGAAGAAGGGCTCAGCGCAAGATCCACTTCTTTTTACATAGATTTAACACATCCCTTCTTCTCCCTTAACCTTGTGATGATATCTTTCAGGCCAAGGAGAAAGGAAAAAATGAAAAAATATATCAGTTTATTTCTTTTAATCAGTTCAGCACTCGTTTCTCTTGTTGCTGCAGGTAGCAGAGAATCAAATAATGAAATCACAGTTATCTCACGTGAAGACGGCTCGGGAACGAGAGGCGCATTCATAGAATTGGTTGGAGTTGAAGAGAAGGTCGACGGCGTCAAGACAGATATGACAACTGAGAATGCTGAGATTGCGAACTCGACAAGTGTTGTAATCACGACAGTGGAGGGAAACAAGGGTGCAATCGGCTACATTTCCCTCGGCAGCCTCAATGACTCAGTCAAGGCATTGAAGATTGATGGTGTTTATCCATCAGTTGAAACAGTAAAGAGCGGAGAGTATAAGATATCCCGTCCTTTCAATATTGCTTATAAGTCACTCACTCCAGTTGCAGAAGACTTCCTCTCATACATAATGAGCAGCGACGGCCAGGCTGTAATCGAGAAGAAGGGATACATCAAGGTAAATGAGGATGCTTCATCATACACATCAAAGGGCCTTTCGGGTACTTTGACAATATCAGGTTCATCTTCAGTCTATCCTGTGATGGAAGTTCTTACAGAGAACTACTCATCTCTCAATCCAAATGTGAAGATTACGCTCCAGCAGTCAGATTCGACAACAGGTATGAACGACGCTCAAGGCGGTACATCAGATATAGGGATGGCATCAAGAGAGCTCAAGAGCTCTGAAATAGAGAAAGGCCTCACGGGCGTTGCTATTGCCCTCGATGGAATTGCCGTAATCGTCAACAACGAAAACTCAGTCAATGATTTGAGTACTGAAATAGTCAAAAACATCTACACAGGTAATATTACCAGCTGGGATAACCTCTGATGAAGAAAGAAAAGACAGCCCAGTTTATTTTCATGGCGGGGGCACTCTTTTCAGTGCTCGCCGTCGCATTGATTTGCCTTTTCCTCTTCATTAATGCCATCCCGACAATTATTAAGATAGGGCCGGTCAATTTTCTCTTTGGAACGAAGTGGAAACCCAGTAGCGATATCTACGGCATCCTCCCCATGATTCTCGCTTCCATCTATGTAACGGGGTTGAGTATATTATTCGGAGTTCCTCTTGGAATATTGACGGCCGTTTATATGGCATTCTTTGCGCCGAAGAAAATCTATGCTTTCCTCAGGCCCTCTATTGAATTACTTGCAGGAATACCATCAATTGTATACGGCTTCTTCGGCCTTATGGTTATCGTTCCTGCCATGCAGACTCTTTTCGGCTCGAGTGGAAAGAGCATGCTTACTGCCTCTTTTTTACTTGCTCTTATGATTCTTCCTACAATCATAACAGTGAGTGAAAATTCCCTCAGGAGTGTAGATCCATCCCTTCTGAGTGGGGCACTCTCGCTGGGAGACACAAAGGAAAGGGCAATATTCCGTGTAATAATTCCTGCCTCATCTTCGGGAATTCTCTCGTCTGTGATTCTTGGAATCGGGCGCAGTATAGGGGAGACGATGGCTGTCATTATGATAGCCGGTAACCAGGCAACAATGCCGAGCTCGATACTTAAGGGCGTGAGGACAATGACTGCCAACATAGTTCTTGAAATGGGATATGCGACAGACCTTCATAGAGAAGCTTTGATAGCAACAGGTGCCGTACTTTTTGTATTTATTTTAATAATCAACATGGCATTCAGCGCACTTAAAAGGAGAAAGGTATGATGAAACATCCATTGAGCAAAGTCCTCAGGGTGCTGATTGAGCTATCTGCATTCATTGTCGGCGCGATTCTTCTTTTGATTATCGGATACGTCCTTATCCTAGGTATTCCCGAGCTTAAGTGGAGCCTCTTCGAGTGGAAGTATTCTAGTGAGAATGTCTCAATGCTTCCTGCATTGATTAACACACTTTTTGTTATGCTCCTGACCCTCTCAATCGCCTTACCCGTATCTATATCGGCTGCGATATACCTTTCAGAATATGCGAGAGAAGGAAGAATTGTGAAGGTAATAAGGATGACAGCGGAGACACTTTCCGGTATACCGAGCATCGTTTACGGGCTTTTCGGCTACATCTTCTTCTCCTCTTTCCTCCATTTCGGCTATTCCATTCTCTCAGGCTCTTTAACCCTTGCCATTATGATTCTCCCCATTGTCATGAGAACAACAGAGGAGGCTTTGATGGAGGTTCCGCTATCCTTGAGGGAGGGGTCTTACGCACTGGGGGCCGGAAAACTCAGAACGATATTCTGTGTTGTAATACCTTCAGCTCTTCCATCTATTCTGTCGGGTGTGATACTTGCAGTTGGGAGAATAGTCGGGGAGACTGCGGCGCTTATCTACACAGCAGGAAGTGCAACAAACATTGCCTCCTCTCTTCTTTCCAGCGGCCGTACACTTTCGGTCCATATGTACGCCCTTATGAGCGAAGGCCTTCACATGGAGGAAGCGAGGGCAACAAGTGCTGTTTTATTGGTACTTGTACTCTTCATTAACTTATTAAGCAGACTGATCTGCTCAGCTAAAGGAGTAAAGGATGAGTGATATCTTTAAAATATCAGACCTTCATTTACATTACGGTAACTCAGAGGCCCTCAAGGGTATAAACATGACAATACCTGAAAAGACTGTAGTCTCTCTCATAGGACCTTCAGGATGTGGCAAAAGCACATTTTTAAGGTGTCTCAACAGAATGAATGACCTTATCCCGTCATGCAGGGTGGATGGAGAGATTCTCTATGACGGAAAGAATATCTACGACAGAGATGTTGATGTTCCGTCATTGAGAAAAGAAGTCGGTATGGTCTTTCAGAAGCCTAATCCCTTCCCGTTTTCAATCTACGACAACATTGCTTACGGGCCTAGAACCCACGGGGTGAAGAACAGAGTAAAACTTGATGAGATAGTTGAATCCTCCCTTGTCGCTGCGGGGCTCTTTGATGAAGTTAAGGACCGCCTGAATAAGAGTGCCCTGGGGCTTAGCGGAGGCCAGATGCAGAGGCTTTGTATTGCGCGTTCCGTTGCCGTAAATCCCAAGGTGCTTTTAATGGATGAGCCGACATCTGCCTTAGACCCGATTTCCACACAGAGAATCGAGGAATTGGCGCTGGAGTTGAAGTCACGCTTTACAATTGTGATTGTAACGCACAATATGCAGCAGGCATTGAGGATATCTGATAGAACGGCATTCTTCCTCCTGGGGGACCTTATTGAGTACAGCGACACAACAACGATGTTCTCAAACCCCGAGAACAAGAAGACAGAAGATTATATTACAGGAAGGTTTGGTTGATATGAAAAATAGATTTGATGAGGAATTGAATGGTCTTTACCTTGAGATAGTAAGGGTTGCAACCCTTACAGAGAGCTCTGTGGAGCTCTTGAGCCTTGCCATGAACGGGGAGAGAAAGAGCGTCATGGAAGAGATTGAGGAGAAGACAGACGAGATTGAAAAAATGAGTAAGCAAAGTTCATCGAGCTGCATAAATCTGCTCCTGCGCTATCATCCGGTGGCGAAAGATCTCAGACGTATTTCTTCTGCAACCAAAATTATTGCTGACCTTGAACGCATTGCCGACAACGCCCTCGACTCGGCAGAAGTTATGTCTTTTATCACATCCAATGAGATATATTCGACAATTTCACTCGACAAAATGTGCCTTAGTGTTAAGAAAATGGTGGAAGATGCTGTACAATCATATGTGTCGGGTGACGAAGAAAAGGCCGGGGCGGTCGATAAGATGGACGATGAAGTTGACGCATACTTTTTAGAGGCGAAAAAGAGGCTTATTAATCTTATCAGGGAGAACTCCCCATTCTCGGACGAAGCTCCGGACCTGATGATGATTGCAAAATACCTTGAGAGAATGGGAGATCATGCTGCCAGCATTTCCAGGTGGGTATTGTATCAAAGGGGTAGGTGATGATTGTCCTTATTGAAGACGATAGTGCTATTTTGAAACTTGTTAAGTACGTGCTTGAGACAAGCGGCTATAAAGTTGATGGATTCTCCTCATGGGAGGAGAGCGGGGGGAAATTTGACTCCCCTGAGCTTTTTATACTCGATATTATGCTTCCCGGACTATCCGGACTGGATATTCTGAAAATATTGAGAAACAGTCCGCGCTATAAAGATACTCCCGTCATGTTCCTTACAGCAAAATCCTCCGAGCTTGATAAGGTTACCGGACTCGACGGCGGGGCTGATGATTATCTTACAAAGCCATTCGGGGTTCTGGAACTCGTAAGCCGTGTCAAAGCATTAATCAGGCGCTCTGTCGCTTCAAAGAAGGAAAACGATATAATTAATGCTCTCGATATCACAATCAACAGGGGGGAGCATAAAGTATATAAGGATAGTGTCCCTGTTGAACTTTCACTTAAGGAGTATGAACTCCTGGAATACCTCATCCTCAACAAGGGTCTTGCTCTTACACGCGAAAGGCTTCTTGAGGATGTCTGGGGATATAACTACATGGGTGAAAGCCGAACAGTTGATGTCCATATAAGGGCACTAAGAAAAAAACTCGACCCTGACGGCGATATTATCGAAACGGTGAAGGGTGTCGGGTATAGAGTCAGGAAAGATGAAAATGAGAAGTAAGATATTTTGGGCGCTCGTGGGTGTGTCGCTCATAACCATTCTTCTGGTTGTACCGGTTTCTCTTTTGTTGTATTACCACGTCTATGAAAACAGAATTGAAGAGGATTTATTCGTAGAGCTCTCATATGCAGAGGCTATGTATTATGAAAGTGGAGTCGAGGACTTCTCTCTCCCCGGCGGTCGGAGAGTGACGCTCATAAACTCTGACGGCACCGTTCTATACGATAATGTTGTAGGAGAGGAACTTGAAAACCACCTTGAGAGAGAGGAAGTTCAGGAAGCTTTAGATAACGGAATCGGAATAAGTGAAAGACAGAGCGAAACGCTCTCGAAGAAGAGCATATATTGCGCATCACGCCTTAAGGACGGCAATATCCTCCGGCTTTCTACAGAGGCCAAGACACTCTTTTCGTTTTTATCGCTCATAATTCTTCCGCTCGTTCTTGTTATAGCTGTTGTTGCCTTTGTTGTGCTTTTTTTCTCGAGATTCATCTCGAATAGGATTGTCCAGCCTGTGAATACGCTCGACCTGGAGAACCCTGAAGAGAATGACACATACGAAGAGCTCTCTCCACTTCTTTTAAGACTTAAAAAGGAGAAAGACAGCGTAAAGCGTGAACTCGAGAAAAGCGAGGAGAAGAGACGGGAGTTCGAGCTCATATCGTCATCTCTTGATGAGGGCTTGGCTATCGTCAACAGCGATGGCATCCTCCTTTCGAAAAATGCCTCATTTACTAGACTCCTGGGAAAAGGCGAAAGAAAGGGTGACTCTGTTTTTGTCTACTTTGACGAAGGTGACGGGAAAAATGCTGTGCTATCTGCCCTCTCGAATAAGAAGGGGGATGTGACACTCTCTCTCGACAACAGGATGATTGAATGTGTTGCATACCCCTCGGATAAGGGAGGATGCATAATACTTTTGAGAGACGTGACGGAGAGAGTTGAGAGGGAGAAGATGAGACGTGAATTTACTGCAAATGTTTCCCACGAACTCAAAACTCCACTTACTACGATTTCAGGTTTTGCAGAACTTTTGATGTCGGGGGCGGTCCCATTTGACAAAGTCACAGATTTCTCAAGTGATATATATAAGGAGGCTCAGCGCCTTATATCTCTTGTGTCGGATATTCTCAATCTATCGTCGCTTGATGAAAAGAGCGAGAAGTGTGACGAGAATGTGGACGTCATGGAGATAGCCACAACTGTTATAAAGGAATTGGAGTTTAAGGCTTCGAACAAAAATATTGAGGTAACAGCTTCCCTTGAGAAGGCAGAGATTCCCGGCAGCAGTAAACTTGTTGAAGAAATAATCTACAACCTTCTCGATAATGCCATCAGATACAATAGCAGTAGTGAGCCCTTTGTAAGAGTTGAAACAAAAACTGTTGGAGAGAAAGTCTTAATCTCTGTTGAAGATAACGGCATCGGCATCGCACCATCCGAGCAGGAGAGGATATTCGAGCGCTTCTACCGTGTCGATAAGGCGCGCAGTAAATCCACCGGAGGAACTGGACTGGGATTGAGTATAGTCAAGAACGCGGTCTTGAGGATGAACGGCAGGATAGAGCTTGACTCAGAACTGGGGAAGGGGACAAAAATCGAAGTGTCTTTCCCAACTATTTAATCAGGTCTTTTATGACTTCTCCAGCTATTATGAGGCCACATACAGAGGGGACGAAACTGATGGAGCCGGGTGTGCTTCGTCTCTTCGTTCCTTCGTCTTTAAAAAAAGGAGTAATGGGCTTTTCCTGAGAATACACAACTTTGAGTTTTTTTATTCCTCGTTTTCTGCATTCTCCTCTCATGACGCGACAGAGGGGATCGACACTTGTAGAGTATATGTCGGCAACGCGAAATAGTGTGGGGTCGAGTTTATTTCCTGCCCCCATCGATGAGATAATCGGGACGCCGCATCTTTGAGCTTCTTCGACGAGCGAGAGCTTACCTGCAACTGTATCTATTGCATCTACAACATAGTCATACTTTTTGAAATCGAAAACATCCTTTGTCTCGCTTAGGTAGAAAAGAGTGTATGGCGTAACGATGCACTCGGGGTTGATAGAGAGAATACGGCGCATCATTACTTCTGTTTTCTTCTCTCCAACATTGTTCGACAGTGCGATTAATTGGCGGTTTATGTTCGACGATGCCACAGTGTCGTTGTCGACGATATCTATCTTTCCGAGGCCGCTTCTTACGAGTGCCTCGACGACATATCCTCCAACGCCTCCGAGTCCGAAGACTGCAACGTGGGAGGAGGCAAGTCTATTTAAGCTATCCTTACCGATGAGCATCTCTGTTCTAGCTAAGTCCATGGTGTGATTATATTGTTTGTTACACTTGTAGTGAATTACCTTTAAAATGGAATTGAGTTAAAGTGAAGTAAACTCCGCGTCATTTCCATCTCCTTTTATAAGTGCAATCAAATCATCCGAGACAGCCAGATAGTTGCTGTGTTGTCGTTGGGGTGTATGCCGATTTTACTACCTTTGAACTTGCTGTCGAGAAAGAAATGGGCACGATGTTCTTGGCCGCAGAGAATACCCAGATGTGTCACAGAGTCCTCATGCAGGTTCATGATAGAGTAGAGTTCTTCGCTTGATGCAAAAGAAATGGACCTGAAACCGTGCTCCCGTCTGAACTTCTTGAGGTCAACTTTCCTGTCTCCCTTGACTGTTATGAGGTAGTAATTACGCTTCTTGTCATCACGGGAAAAGAGATTCTTTGCGTCCCATTCAGGGTATGGCAGATTGATTGAATCAAGCTCGGTCATATTATATACAGCTTTATGCTCTGTCTTTTCATAGTCGATGTTATTCTCATACAGAAATTTATAAGTCTCATCTTCGGTCATAGTCTATCTAATGGGTGCATCTTCCAAAGTATTCTCTTTCTCAAGACGCTCTTTTTTCTTCTAGAAGAGAATCGCTGTTAAGCACATGTAGAATGTATCTCTTACCTTGAATCATGGGTAGATACCAGCAGTCGAATCCGAGAGGTATTTCTCCTGAAGCTGAGAATATACCTTTGTTCCCAATACTGTTATTATTAGGCATTCGTGATATATATTGATTTTGATCAGGACAGGATAATCTTCTCTCTATCGCATAATGATAGCTAGAACGTATCTCTTTATGGCATTCAAGAGAAAAGTATGGAGTCGAGCAGAATCGAACTGCCGTTTATGCCATGCGAAAGCATCGTTCTACCACTGAACCACGGCCCCGTGATGATGATTATAAATTTTGTCGGCACATGTGTGAATAACTTGTAGAAAGGAATTGGATGTCGGTCGGGCAACAGGAGATATATAGCCAAAGGAAACAAATTTTTGTTATCTGAGGATGCATATAAGGATTTTTGTAACCTGATATGATGTGGGATTTTCTGCACTTGAAGGCTGTGTATCACACTTTTTTAGAGGAAAATGTGTAAAAAATCACATAATATACTAAAAAAGTGTGTTTTCATTGGTTTTAAAGGGAAAATTAAGTATAATAGAGTTAACTAAAATGAGGGCTGTTGAAGCATGAGAAGGTTTATTCTGGATGAATTGAAAAAGTGGAAAGAATCAAAGTACAGAAAGCCGTTGATTATACGCGGGGCAAGGCAGGTGGGCAAAACCTGGGTGATGAAAGAGTTTGGTAAGAGTTTTGCCTCTGTTGCGTATTTCAACTTTGATGAAAAAGAGGAGTACAAACAATTTTTCAAGACGACGAAAGATGTATTTCGTATTATGCAGAATCTGATGCTGGCGAGCGGACAGAAAATAGACAAAGGTACTTTGATTATCTTTGACGAAATCCAGGAATGTAACGACGCATTGAATTCATTAAAATATTTTTTCGAAGATGCGGGAGATTACTATGTGATATGTGCCGGTTCTCTGCTTGGTCTGACTTTGAGCAAAGGTTTTCCTGTCGGCAAAGTTGATTTTGTTGATATGGGGCCGATGACTTTCTCGGAATTTTTGATTGCAAACGGGGATGAAAACCTATATGAGTATATGGCTACTATTGAAAGAATAGAAAATATTCCTGATGCATTTTACAACCCACTTAGCGAAAAACTCAAAATGTACTTCATAACAGGAGGAATGCCGGAGCCTGTCTATCTTTGGACTCAAGAAAGAGATATTGAGTTGGTGGATAGAGCGCTTAATAACATCATAGGTTCGTATGAACTGGACTTCGGTAAACATCATGAAGACGCCAAAGATGAGACAGCTAAGTATGATGTGAAGAAGATAACCCTTATATGGAACTCTCTTCCCTCCCAGCTGGCAAAAGAAAAGAAAAAGTTTATGTATTCAAAGGTGAAACAAGGCGCAAGAGCAAGGGAATACGAGAATAATTTACAATGGTTGGTAAATGCCGATCTTGTGAAGAAAATCTTTAAAGTATCAAAGCCTTATTTGCCTCTTTCTGCATATGAAGAGGAAGAGTTTTTCAAGGTGTATCATATAGATGTGGGATTATTACGTAGTCAATCTAAGTTGAGCTACAAAGCTTTTACTGAAGGAGAGAGGCTTTTCAAGGAATTCAAAGGTGCAATGTGTGAGAACTTTGTGATGCAGAGTCTGATTAGAATATATGGTGCCAATCCCCATTATTGGGCAAACGATAAATATGAAGTAGATTTTATCGTGCAATCTGAAAACAACATAATTCCGATAGAGGTAAAGTCCGGCAAGAGCATATCCTCACCAAGCATAATTGAGTACAAGAAGATGTACGAAGGTGAGACTCCATTTGTAATAAGGTATTCCTTGATGAATCTTAAGCTTGACGGAAATGTGTTGAATATTCCACTCTTCATGATAGATCAAACAGAACACTTGATAGCGTTGGCTGAACACATCAATTCATAGAATTCTAGATAAGCATTTCGTTAGGTCAAGTGGTTTTGGTGGGAGGGTTGAACAACAGTCAAATTAACAATCAATATTCCGCTGGTGAACTACAATCCGCTTTCCTTCTTCCGGAATCGCGCCGTCTTGTTACATATTGTGTGATACTGGACTTTTTAAGCCGGACAGATTGAACTGTCATAAACTGCATTACAGGTGTTTTCATAACTATTATGCTATAGCGGCAGCATTTTCCTTATGCCTTCTCGTTGTGTCAGACAGAAAAGAGCATCAACATTGATGCAGGGAAATTGAACATGAACATTTCCTTCCTTAACCGAGGTATAGTAAACGACATTAATTTCTGTACTTGAAGCTGCAAAGGCTTCTTAACTCTTCATTAGGCTTTTTAAACCCCTCATAATATCTATCGA
>CAVFNE010000033.1:0-16312 GCA_963623755.1 Muribaculaceae bacterium
ATCGGGAAATTCCAACCAATTTTCATCGATTAAAAGCAACCATTAACCTCTAAGCTCTTTCCAAGATGTCGTCATATTTTCCTCTAAACAGAAGGGCTGCATCAGAAAAAGACAAGTTTTTGCAATTGATAAAGAGAAGGACTATCAAATGGTTGTTATTTTTCGATTATTTGTGGTTTTCTTTTTCCGATGCTTTTTGGTTACTATTTTCCGATGTTCAGTGGTTATTATTTACCGATGCTAACACCAGGTGTGGAGAAGTTCAGGCTGTCCGTTCACAGCCGGAAGGTACAGAAAGTTCAGAGAAGAATTCTAAAAATTGATTCAGAATTGACCATAAAGAGCGACAAAGGCCTACTTCCCTTTCCACGCCGGAGGTAGCCATTTCGTCCCATAACACTAGGAAATTGATTAGGGCATTATTCAGCCCAGAGAGGGTCTCCCCTCTCTAAGCTATAGTTTCTTTCTTGCGATACTCAACATCAATTTGATTCTGTTAAGCTGATTGACTTCACTTGCCCCGGGGTCGTAGTCGACAGCTGCGATATTGCTCTCGGGATATGCCCTCTTGATGGCCTTGATGACGCCCTTTCCAACTACGTGGTTCGGGAGGCACGCAAAGGGCTGTATACATACAACATTCGGAGTACCGTGGCTAATGAGCTCAATCATCTCTCCCGCAAGGAACCATCCTTCTCCGTATTGGTTACCTATCGATAAAAATGGTTTTGTCATATCGGCAATTGTTTTTATGTCCAGAGGAGCATCAAAGCGTCGGCTATTCTCAAGGGCCTCAACTGCAGGCTTACGTATTGACGCTATGAGGCCGAGGAGTGCTTTCGATATGTACCACTTTTTCTTTGCAGATCCGAGGTATTCAACCTTATATTGATAGCTGTAGATAAAGAAGTTGAAAAAGTCTATGAAGTCGGGAACAACTGCCTCTGCGCCTTCAGTCTCCAGAAGATTGACAAGGTGGTTGTTGGCCAGAGGCATATATTTTACAAGTATTTCGCCCACAATGCCGACCCTGGGTTTCTTGATACTCTCATCAATCTCAAAGGCATCGAATTCCTTTACAATCGTCTCGCAGACCTGGGCATAAGTATACTTTGTCTTTGGGTTGAGAATGGAGTCCACTGCCATATCTCTCAGGCGGCTGTATAGTTTATCGGCAGAGCCTTTAACCTTTTCATACGGCCTTACATGATAGAGGCACCTCATCAACAAATCTCCGTAGATTATGGCCCTGATTCCGTCCTTTATAAGAGGGAGAGTGAGCTTGAAGCCCTCATTCTTCTCCATACCGTTGGCGTTAAGCGATATCACCGGAATATTCGGATACCCTGCTTTCTTCAGCGCTCGCCTGATGAGAGAAAGGTAATTACTTGCCCTGCAGCACCCGCCTGTCTGCGTCATCACGATTGCTGTGTGATCTGTATCATATTTACCGCTGAGTACGGCATCAATGAACTGTCCCACCATTACGATGCTTGGGTAGCATGCGTCGTTATTGACGTACTTGAGGCCGGCATTGACTGCAGCGCGGTTATCGTTACCAAGGATTACAAGGTTATAGCCGTGCTTTCTGAAGACAGGCTCCACAATATCGAAGTGGATGGGGCTCATCTGCGGCGCAAGTATTGTGTAACCTGCTTTCTGCATCTCTTTTGTATACTCAACTCTCCTGTACTCAAGAGGTGTAAGACACGGCCTCTCACCTTTTTTCTCCCTCATCTCCATAGCATACAGGAGGCTACGGATTCTTATCCTGATTGCACCAAGGTTTCCAACTTCATCAATTTTTAAAACTGTATAGAGTTTATTATAGTGCTCGAGTATCTCATTAACCTGGTCTGTTGTAATTGCGTCCAGGCCGCAGCCGAATGAATTGAGCTGTATAAGCTCCATATTGCTGTGGCGCGCAACAAACTCGGCAGCGTTATAAAGGCGTGAGTGATATACCCATTGGTCGACGACACGTAGCGGGCGCGAAGGAGCAAAGTCTAAGGGGAGACTATCCTCAGTAAAAACATAGAGGCCGTAAGAAGCAATAAGGTCAGATATTCCGTGGCTGATTTCCGGGTCTATATGGTACGGCCTACCTGCAAGGACTATGCCTCTCTTACCATTTGCCTCCATTTCCTCTATCCGGCGTTTACCCTCGTTTTTTATGTCGTTCTTGGCCTTTATTTGTTCGTTCCATGCTTTCAGGCATGCTTTCTTTACTTCGCTTTTACTTATCCCCCACTCTTCTCTAGAGAGATCTACAAGACGCTTCTCGACAGTCTTTTCATCGGTGAAAGACATAAATGGTCTGAGGTACTTAATCCCGTTCTTCTCAATGTCCTCTATGTTGTTTTTGATGTTTTCCGAATACCCTACAACCATCGGACAGTTGTAATGGTTCTCCGCCGTCTTTGTTTCCTGTCTCTCGTAGTAAATACAAGGGTAGAAGATTGTCTTTACTCCATTATTTATGAGCCATTCCACATGCCCGTGTGAAAGTTTAGCCGGATAGCACTCCGACTCGGAGGGAATGGTACGAATTCCCATCTCGTAGATTTTTCTTGTCGAGAAGGGAGAGAGTACAACACGGAACTTAAGTTCCTTGAAAAAGGTTGCCCAGAAAGGATAGTTCTCGTACATATTGAGAACTCTCGGAATCCCGATAGTTCCTCTCACGGCCTCACTCTCCTCAAGTGGAGGGTAGGAGAAGATACGCTCTCTCTTATAGAGGACCATATCCGGGGCTTTACTAGACTTGTCTCCACTAGAGAGAGGCTTTTCACAGCGGTTACCGCTTATATGGCGCATGCCGTTATTGAATGTACTTACTGTGAGTGCACAATTGTTACTGCACCCGCCGCAATGAAGAGACGACGACTTATATGTAACGCATGATATCTCATCAAGGCTCATCATCGTTGACGGCTTACCAGTATAATTATTTTTAGCAACCAGTGAGGCTCCGAATGCTCCCATGACGCCTGAGATATCGGGGCATATTACTTCGCATCCCAGAATCTTCTCAAAGGCCCTGAGTACTGCCCTGTTGTAGAATGTTCCACCCTGGACAACAACGTGGCGCCCGAGCTCCTCTGCTGAGGAGAGCTTTATTACTTTATAAAGCGCATTCTTTATAACCGAGTACGCAAGACCGCAAGATATGTCGCTCACCGATGCGCCTTCCTTCTGGGCCTGCTTGACGTTACTGTTCATGAAGACAGTACACCTTGTTCCGAGGTCTACAGGATTAGAAGCAAATAGTGCTTCCTGGGCAAAATCACTCACGCTGTAGCCGAGAGACGAGGCAAAGTTCTCGATAAACGAGCCACAACCGGAGGAGCATGCCTCGTTAAGCATTATCGAATCGACAACACCGCTCTTGAGCCTTATGCACTTCATATCCTGGCCGCCTATATCTAGGACGCAGTCGACAGCTGGGTCGAAGAACGAAGCCGCCGTGGAGTGTGCAATCGTCTCGACAACTCCCATATCGAATGAGAAGGCAGATTTTAGAAGCGCTTCGCCATATCCTGTGGAGCAGCTTGAGGCAATTACTGCGTCTTTCGGAAGTACCTCCCCAAGTGCCCTGAAGCCGAGCTTAGCCGCCTCAATCGGGTTACCTTTGTTGTTTATGTAATAGGAGAAAAGAAGCTCCCCGTTTTCTCCTGTGAGTGCCATCTTGGTAGTAGTTGACCCGGCATCAAGACCTAAGAAGCATAAGCCCTTATATGTTTTTATATCGCCCTTCCTGACGCCTGCCTTTTCGTGACGTGACGAAAAGGCCTCGTACTCCTCCCTGTTTTTGAAAAGAGGATCAAGCCTGGGCATTTCAAATGTCACCTTGAGGTCTTTTGATAAATCCTCAATAAGACCGGATATCGTATATTCTTTACCCTCTCCACCTTCTAGAGCAGCGCCGACAGAGGCAAAGAGATGTGACTCAGCCGGGTCTATTGTTGTCTCTTCATCCAGACCCAGCGTGCGCTGGAAAGCCTTCTTGAGTTCAGGTAGAAAATGCAGCGGTCCCCCGAGGAATGCAACGTGGCCCTCAATTGGACGCCCGCATGCGAGGCCCGAGATAGTTTGATTTACTACAGCCTGGAAAATTGATGCCGCAAGGTCACTCTTATGAGCACCTTCGTTTATAAGAGGCTGGATATCTGTTTTGGCAAAAACACCACAGCGCGCAGCAATGGGGTAGATTTTTTTATAGTTCTCAGCTTCTTTATTGAGTCCTGCTGCATCTGTCTCCAATAAAGAGGCCATCTGGTCGATAAAGGATCCCGTTCCTCCTGCACATACCCCGTTCATCCTCTCTTCCATACCGCCTCTGAAGTAGATTATCTTGGCGTCTTCTCCCCCGAGCTCTATTGCACAATCCGTTTGGGGTGCGTACTTCTTGAGCGCAGTTGCAACTGCAACTACTTCTTGGACAAAGCCCAGCGATAATGCTTTCGAGAGATTTATGGCGCCCGACCCTGTAATAAATACAGAAAGAAAACACTCCCCTAATTCTTTTCTTGCTTTTTCCAAAAGAGATGAGAGTGTTTCCTTTGTATGTGCGTGGTGCCTCGTATATTCCCCGAATATTATATTGTCGCCTTCATCGAGCACAACAAGCTTGACAGTTGTGCTCCCTATATCTATTCCGGCACGGTATTTCTTCATGCTTATTTAATAACCCCTATTTCTTATGTGAGAGCAGAAGAAACCTGCTCTCTGTGCCCTCTCTGAGGCGCTTGAAATTCGCGCTATGACGCAGCGCAACAAAAACAACCATCAATGTGTCGAAAAACACTACACTCCACGGCGCTTTGAAAAGATATAAGAGAAAAGGACTTATCAGAATTGAAGAGACAGTGGAGAGCGACATGTACTTTGTTGTAAGCAGTAACACAACCATCAATGCCGTAACAATCAACCCTACCCTGTAGTCTGTAACCCAGATAGTCGAGAGACTGACTAAGAAGCCCTTCCCGCCTTTAAATGAATACCATATAGGAAATGAGTGGCCGATTACAGCAAAGAAGCCGGAGTATACAGCACCGAATTGATATAGCCCGTATGCATTTTCGAAGAGTTTTGCCGATATATATACAACAACAATCCCTTTCGATATGTCGAGTGCGAATACAACCCACGCCCACAAAGAGCCGAAGCACCGCTTGAAGTTTGTGAATCCCGCATTGCCGCTTCCGAGAGTGCGGATATCTTTTTTATATATTGCCTTCGAGAGCGTTATTGCAGGGTTCCATCCTGCAATGAGGTACGCGCCGAGAGCTGTGAGAATATATAGATAATAATTTTCCATCTCTTTATTTTTACTCCAGAATAATTATGTAATCGTAAATTTCCTGGTTTCCGTCAAGAATATAAACTTCCTTCAGCGGATATTTTTCTTCAATTTCACTCTTTGTCGTCTCCGCTTCCTCTTCTCTCACATGTCGGCCGAAGATTAAAAGCGCAATGTCGAATGAGGAGAAATCGAGCTTTTCGAGAGTACCGAGGACAGTTTTTCCACGCTCTGGGTCTGCAACAAGTATATCTTTGCCGCAGAAACCTATGTACTCGCCGCGCCTGACGCCGTCTGCATCCCTTATGCTTTTCGATATCTCGGCGGTTGTAACGCCTTCCATTGCAGAGGAAAGGTTCCTCTCCACCTCATCCGGTGTACCTTCGTCGTTAAACATTGAAAGCGCAGCATAGCCGTCTCCGATAGTCTTACTCTCGATTACCCTTACATCTGACGACTTGTACATTTCTGCCGCCATCTTTGCTGCCAGTATTATGTTGCCGTTGTTGGGAAGAACAAAGATTGTCTCGGCATTAACAGACTCGAAGGCTGCAAGGAAATCGTGGGTTGAGGGGTTCATGCTCTGCCCGCCGTCGACGATTGTGTCGGCACCGCGCTCTAAAAAAAGTTTTTTGATTCCCTCTCCCGAGCATACTGCAACAACACCGTAGCGCTTTTTCTCTACTTTCTTCTCTTCTCTATCGTCATGTGGAGCCTCTGTGTTGTTGTGCTGCAGAGACATATTCTCTATCTTTATCTTCAGGAATTCTCCGTACCTCTGGCAGAATGAAAGAACCTTGTCAGGTGTCTTTGTATGCACATGTACCTTAACAATACTACCATTCTTGAATGTAACAAGGCTGTCTCCGATAGTCTTGAGATAGTCCTTGATGATGTTTACATCAAAAGTTTCTATATCTACCTTGGCTCTCTGTAAGCGTACAAGTACTTCAGTGCAATAGCCGAATTCAAGAACGCTGTCTTCATTGAAAAGCGAAAGGTCAAGCTGAGCGGAAGAAGATGACTCACCTTCAAACTCCAGGCTCTCCTCTTCGTCTTCGCCCTCATCCTCTCCATTTATGGCCTTGATCATGCCTTCAACTATGTATACCAATCCCGCTCCACCTGAGTCTACAACCCCTGCTTTTTTGAGGACTGGAAGCATATCGGGAGTCTTCTCGAGGGTGCGCTTAGCTTCCTCTAAAAAGTCACTCAAGAGCTCGGGAATAGATGAGTAATGCTTTGACTGAACATACTCTGTAGCCTCTCTCATAACTGTAAGAATTGTACCTTCCGTGGGCTCCATTACTGCAGAGTATGCATTCTTCGTTCCGCCCTGTAAAACCTTTATAAAGAGGTCGCAGTCGACGGTTTCTGCCTTCTCGAGACTCTTTGCCATACCTTCGAATATCTGAGATAGTATTACGCCACTGTTTCCCCTGGCAGAGAGAAGCATCCCGTCGGAAACCTTACCCGCTACGCTCGACACGTCAGACGACATATGTGGCGATATACTCTCGACTCCCCCCATACATGTAAGAAGCATATTGTCACCCGTATCTCCATCAGGGATGGGGAATACATTGAGGTTGTTAACTGTTTTAACGTGTTTTTTCAGGCTTTCGGCGCCCTTACGTATCATCTTGGCTAGTAAGATTCCGTCAATTGTCTGTTCTTCTTTCATAATCCTTTTCCTTATATAATCCACTAGGAGGAAATATTTCTATTTCAATATTCCCCATTGGATATGTAATACACGGATGAATATATCCGTAATCTTTATCTTTTCTCCGTCTTTTATCAATTGTGGGAGGAATAAATACATTCCCATTTCTGAGAAGAGCGCGGCAGAAGCCACATTCTCCCGAACGGCATGAAGATGGGGCCTTTATTCCAGATCTTTCAAGCGCTGTAAGGATTGTCTCACCCTCCGAAGCGGTAATCACCTTCTCCTCTCCGTTGGAGAAGACGGTTATCTCAAATCTCTTCTTTGATGAGGGCCCGTTCACTTTCACGCTATGAGCATCATGCCTTATTCGTCTCGTCTCCACGCCCATGAGAGAAAGCTCGTTATCTACATATTTAATCATCTTCTCTGGCCCGCAGATAAAAAATCTCGAGTTCGGTGCCATATACTTATTGATGATAGACGCGCTTATAAAGCCGTGCTCATATCCCTCTTCTTTTTCATCGCTGAAAACAAAGACACATTTAAAGGATGTAGAATTCCGGTTCATCTCTTCAAGCTCATCAAAAAACAGTGTCTCTTTCTTCTTTCTCGAGCCGTATAGAAGCGTAATATTAACCTTGTCTTTCAATGATTTAACAAAAGACATAAATGGTGTTATGCCACTTCCACCGGCAATACAGAGAATCGAAGAAGTATCCCTGATGGGATTGTATGTAAACTGTCCCTGAGGGCCCGAAAGCACTACCTTTGTCCCGAGACTCCAAGTCGAGAGGATAAAAGAAGAGACAAAGCCGTTATCTACGCTTTTTACTGTTATTTCATAAAAGCCCTTAAGTGCATCAGAGGGAGTAGATGACAGCGAATATGGGCGGGATGTATATGTTCCATAGATATCAAGATAGACAGAAACATACTGCCCTGGGAGGAAAAGCGCACATTCCTCGCTTCCCTTTTCCTTATCGGGAATAAGGCGGAATGTCTTTGCCCCTTTATACTCCTTCACGCCAGCTACCGTCATATATTGAACTTCCGGATGCAGACTCCACGATAGTTTATCGGGGTTCAATTCATTAAGTGTTGTCACATCCGACGCATTCTCCCGCGCATTTTTTCTTTCTTCGAGGTTTTTAAAGAGAAGAACAGGGTCTAGGGAAGAAAGTAGTTTACTCATTCTTTCCGCCCTCCTTCATAATTTTTTTTGCCCTGTCAATACCGTTGGCATAGGTACTGCTGTAGCCGAGTCCTCTTTCCTGGTGTGCACCTGCAAAAAATAGGTTCTTTATCCAATTTTCACGTCCTTCACTCATTATGCGGGGAATTATTGTATCCCAGCTTTCACATGAATAGCCGTATGGAGTCCCCCCGGGAGTACCCAGGTAGCGCGAGAAAGTCACGGGAGTTGCAGTCTCCACTTCCTCAATTGAGTCTCTGACTCTTAAGCCTGTTCTCTTTTCATAAATATCTATAAGTTTATCTGTAACTCTATTTTTGAAGTCAAAGTACTCTTCTTTCTTGATATCCTTCCATGCCGATGCGTCAATCATCGTAGTCAGGATAAGAATAGATGTGCCCTCTTCGCTTGCACTTTTGTCTACAACATTCGGGCAATTTGCAATAAGGAAAATCTTATCCTCATCCTCGAGAGAAGTGCATATGCCGTCGAACGAAGTAGATGGATATGTAAATATAGTATAATCCTTTATTCCTAATTCCTCCCTCGATTTCGACAGAGCGAGGTAAACAACAACAAACTCCTTTCCGATTTTTCTTTCAGAAGCAAAGTTCAATGCCTCTTTAGGAACAGAGGAAGGAGTTATCATAGTGGAATATACCTTTTCAGGGAAAGCAGAAGTTATGACATAGTCAGAGTAGATTTCTTCCTCTCCGACCTTCACGCCGTATGCCCTACCATCTTTAACAAGAATGTTCTTTACTTCTGTGTTGTATCTGACATCTCCTCCGTTCTTTCTTATAACGCTCTCAAGTGCAAGACTCAACGAGTGCGATGTATCCCTGGCAATAACAGCACCGCCGCGGATGTAGCGGCTAATCATCATCAGGTAATGAGCGCAATCTAGGACAGAAGGATTCACCCCCAGGTACGGCCAATATGTTTTAAGTATACTCTGTGCCTTATCAGGAACTCCGACGGCGTTGAGACACTCGTCTACACTATGTGAGGCCAAAGAGAGGAAGTCAGAATACTCTTTTAAAAGTACTCCAGGCTCTACACTTCCCTTTCTCATGTAAGCGAGGGCCTCATCAACTCTGTCTGACAATGACAGGAATGCCCTGACACTCTCTCCGCTTCCCGGAACAAGCTCCTCAATCTTATTGATAAATGCCTCAAGCCCCACAGGGAGAGTTGCATCAAAGCCGTCATCCCCGCCATATATGACACGAAAGGCATCGGAGAGCTCGACCCAATCAATATCACATCCGAGAGACGAGAAGAAAGTGCGGATGGAGCCGGGATTTTCCTTTGTCCCGACATTTGCCAATTCATGAAGAGAGGCCTCGAATTCAAAGCGGCCTCTTACAAAACTTGTTGCACTTCCCCCCGATACGGTATTACGTTCTATCATAAGAACACGGTAGCCGTTTTGAGAGAGAAACGCAGATGCGGCAAGGGAGGCATTACCCGACCCCACCGTTATGACAGAGTATCTTTTTTCCATCCCCGACCTTTATTTTTCTTCAGCTGAGTATGTGACTGTCCTACCCCATGCCCATACCCCGATAGTATCAGGACCGGTGGATGCTCCGACGATAGGCCCGATGTAACCGACTTCAACATCTCTCGGATTAATCTCATCCTTTACAAGCTTAACAATGGCATCAACTTCTTCCCTCTTACAGTCTGCATGCGAGATATATACTGTTTGATTCTGTGGATCTGTAACGTTTTGCTTAAGAAGTGCAACAATCTCGTTGAATGAATTCTGTCTGCCCTTAACCTTCTTGAATGCAGCCTGCCTGCCTTCCCTGTCGGCAATAAGAATCGGCTTAATCCCCATCAGGTTACCGAAGAATGCAGAGGATGCAGATACACGTCCCGACTTCTTGAGGTGCTCGAGAGTATGGACTGTAGCAAATTCCTGGATGTTCTTCCTGACAGAGAGGATATAAGAGTTGATTTCCTCTGCGCTCTTACCTTCCTTACAAAGCTCTGCTGCTTTTATTGCGAGCATACCCTCTCCGATTGTAGCGTTGAGAGAATCGATTACATAAATTGAGGCATCACTATATTTCTCGAGAAACTTTTTGGCTGTAACAAAGCCTGTGTTGACAGATCCGCTCTGCTTGGATGAGCATCCGATGTAGACAATGTCATATCCCTCATCGAGGTACTTTGTATAAATGCGGTTGAACTCATCAACTGAAACCTGAGCTGTCGTAATTCTCTTTCCGCCCCTGATTGTATCGTAGAATTCATGGACTTCATCATCATTCCATGTAAGAAGTGCCGGGGACTCCACCCCGTCAAGAAGTGTGGACATCTTTGCATAGTCTATGTCATATTTTTCAAGCTGCCCGCTACTGAGATCCGCACAGGAATCTGTGATGATTTTAACTTTTCTCATATTAAAACTCCCCTTAAGCGGCAAATTGTTTTTTATTGTCACTTATTCTATTTTCATCAAGAAATTACCAAAGAATTCTAAACTGAAACGAAACTCAAAGGAAAAAGAATGACAAAGAATGGAAAATCCTTCTGTTGAACAAGACTTGAAGTGAGACTAATATTCGGAAATAAGAATGAGTAAAGAAAAAAGAAGAACAATAATCATATTTCTACTATTTCTTTTTACAATCAAACTTTACTCAAGTCAGCCAAGGAGACCGATGTGGGCGCAGTATCAAGAGAGAATGAATATTTAGGCATCAAAGTGGCAACAGGAGCAAGGGTAACAAAAGAGGAGCTTTTGAAAGAAACGAGAGCTTTAAATATAGTAGAGAAAGGGGCGGTGCCACTTGAAATAATAAAAGAAGGAGAGAGTAGCACCCACGCCGTCGAAAACACCGCACTAATCAACAATGCCATTGAGACTCTCTCTCTTTCGGGCGGTGGAACAATCGTTATTCCCGAGGGTACATTCCGTGTCTATACAATAGTTCTCATGGACAACGTTAATATAAAGCTTGAAAAGGGTGCAATAATACAGGCAGCCGTAACACGGCTCTATAACAGAGACGGAACAATAGGAAGAGAAGCGGAGGATTTCTTTTCAGACGGCAGGCCGGGCAACTACCTCAAGCCTGAAGTAAACATATATTGCGGCCTCCAGGACAACGGCCACACCTACTTTAGAAACAGCCTTTTCTACGGAGTAGACAAGAAAAATATCATGATTTACGGCTCCGGCCTCATTGATGGGAGTCAACTTAATACAGAAGGAAAGAGAGAACAAGTTTTAAGCGGTTGGGATCCGGTAAACCCTGTCTCAAGAAGTGGAGAGATTTCCACATGGTTCGGCAATAAAGGACTATCCCTTGTAAGGTGCTCCGACATTGTGATTGAAGGGATAAAAATACTTAACGCAGGGCACTTCGCTATAATTACCGAAGGATGCTCGAATGTACTTATAGACTCTATTACAGTCGATACCAACCGTGACGCTATCGATATCGATTCATCTCAATACGTAAGTATACTTAACTCACACTTCAACTCCCTCACAGACGACGCTATTGTCTTTAAAGCATCCTACGGGGCAGGTGTTTTTATGCCAATATTTAATTGTGTTGTTCGAAATTGCACAGTTTCAGGCTTTGATGCAGGATCCGTTATTGCCTCCACTTTTACAGAGGATAAGATGGTTGCAACAGATCTTGACGGTCCGACTGCGAGAGTCAAGCTCGGCACAGAGTCCACATGCGGATACAATACCGTTACAATTGAAAGCGTTAAGTTCATCCGCTCGAGAGGATTTTCAATAGAGGCAGTCGACGGGGCAGATGTACACGACATTCTTTTTCTCAATTGTACTATGGAGGACGTATCATCGTCGCCCCTTTATATCAGAATCGGGAACCGGGGCCGTTATCCGGTAACCGGAAAAACCTCTGACGATGCCATTACACAGAAAAACAACGTGCGCCTCACAAACACAGAGTGGATTCTCCCACAGAACACAGAAGAGAGTGTTTACACAGAGTATCCCGCTGAGAACTATTACCCGGCATACAACTACAACCTTACGGGAGCGAAAATGTCGAACGGCTTAAAAGTGAGGGTCGTAGACAGTGTAAATCCCGTGAAGCTGAATGAGGCAAACTACAGAGAAGAAAACGGAAAGTATTACCGTTTGAAGTGGAAGAACGGAGAATATGTAACAGACTACACACGAGAAATAAAAAAAGAGGAGAGAGCTTATTACGGCGACGCAGTTGGATACTCCACCCTTCCTTCTGCATACAACATTGCAATATGTAATCTCAAAGTAACTAACGCCGATCCCCGCTATCCGATAATACTCGCAGGCCTCGTCGACTCAAGGATAAAGAATGTCATCCTAAAAGATATCAGTATCGTCTACCGCGGTGGTATAAGGATGATTGATGCAGTGCAACAAGAACAGCTCACAACAAAATGGAATTATACTCAATATATGACTATCCCACAGGTTCAGACACTACCGTGGCTTGTAAATACATTCTTTGCAAAGAACTCGGCACTCCTTCCCAGAGTCGATTGGAATGATGAGACACAAAATTGGATTGACGACCCGTACAAGGTCCCCGAGATGAGCGAACAATACCCTGAGCCGTCAAATTTCGGCATCCTCCCCGCCTACGGCATTTATGCGCGGCACGTAGAGAATCTCACCCTCGAGAAGATAAAACTCAGCTCAATTATCGAGGACGAAAGACATTCAGTTTGTCTCGACGACTGCCACTGTGTCACATTCAAAGCTTTTGATGCTGAATGTAAAACCGGCGTGAAAAAAGTCGCACTTGTCAGCAACAACTACAAGAGACGGACAGGCTTTGAATATGTTCCCAACTACCCATATATATCTACAACCAATTCAGATATTACCGGCCTGGATACAAATGATATTCTTACTAAGACTGTCAATGCCCCCGAGAGCGGAACTCCATCCGACAATCTCTACCCCTACCCGACTGTTGCCGATATAACTAGAGACTACAGCTACAGTGAAAATATCTGGAGGTATAATGGAAAAGATTATCCCCTTCCCGTCACGGTATACCGTCCGTTCTTCATAAGGATGGACGACATCGTCATAGATACCTCAGAGAGCCTTTCACTAAAAGTAAGTGCAAGAAATCCATCTATTGAAAGAGAAGGTATCAAAGACAGTAAGAAAGCAGACGAAAGTCTTATCTACTCTGCCTCCAATCTTCCCGAAGGTGCTCAGTTTGACACTGAAACTCACACCCTGACATGGGAGAATCCGGTGAAAGGAGAATACAACATAAAATTTACAATAGACGACGGAGTAATCCCTGTCTCGAAAACCGTCAAAGTATCCGTGAGATAAATAACTACCTTTCTTAATGATTTATCCGAGAGTAAGATAATGCAATAGTACAAAGGTATAGGCAACTTCCTTTTACCTTGACAACCCGAACATTATTGCTTAAATTACAAATAGAAAAAGGCACCGTCAGTGGACGGTAAACCTCAAATTATTGGATTAAAAAAGAATAACCGTTCAAGTTTGAAGTAGAGGGCGGTTATTTCTTTTTCAAGCATTTGTAGATTGCTATCAATATGCCGATTGCAGTAAATATCAAATCGAGGGCTGTAAACACAACCATCACTATCTCATATGCTGTCATAGGCATCACCTCCTTATTCATCGTTATAGAAGACAAAGAAGGAACCCTCCTGAATGTCCAATAGAAGATTCAAGAGGTCTAACCGTCCACCTTATCACGACAGTGCCGATAAAAGACTAACATAAAAAGAAATTATTTCCAAGTAACAAAAGAAACATGCTACCTTCATCTATAGTTAGAAAAGTAAGAAAGTCTGAAGACTCCTTCTACTCTCAAGTAGAATTGGTCATCGACATCTATTTTTAACTCTAGATTTCAACAAAATACAGGACTACCTTATTACCTAAGACAACAGCAAATAGACTCGATATCCAGTAACATATGCTATTTTCTATAATAACTTGACAACAAGCATATTAATGTTTAGATTACAAGTAGAAAAAGGCACTGTCAGTGGACGCTAGACCTCAGATAATAATGATTATTAACAATAACCGTTCTAATTTCGAGATGAGGACGGTTATTTCTTTTTAAAACTGTTATAAAGAGTTATTACAAGCTCAATGGTTGCAAGAATCAGTCCTATGACTGTTAAAACAACCGATACAGTTTCATACAAACTCATAAGCATCACCTCCTTATTCATCGTTAGCGAAGACAAAGGAGGAACCCTCCTGAATGTCCAATTGAAAATCCAAGAGGTCTAACCGTCCACCGTATCACGACAGTGCTGATAAAAGACTAACATAAAAAGAAATTAGTTCCAAGTATCGAAATAAATCAATCATAACATACCCTGCTGCCATTGACTGTAAGACAGGCAGAATAAGAAAGATAAGAAGATACAAAGATATCTCGATTATTAACTAAAATTTGACAGATACATTTCAATTTTAAATAACCTGTAGGCATTTTCAACAATCTGGAAAATCTACTCATACCTTATTCTACCTTTTGTGCATTATTCTTGCATTGACAGCAGTTTTCCGATGAAAAATGAGCAAAGAATAATGGTTTAATCCTTTTTGATGATGTAGCATAAAGGCGGAGGATAAGATGTTTCATATTCTTGTTGTGGATGACGACAAACATACAAGGATGCTACTGGAAGCAGTACTTAAAAACGAAGGATTCACTGTGACGGCAGCCTCTGACGGAGAAGAGGCACTCTCATTGATGGAGAAACAACATATAGATCTTGTTGTGCTTGATATCATGATGCCGGGAATGGACGGCTATGAGTTTACTAAGATTGTGCGTGACAGCGGCAGCAACCTCCCGATTTTAATGCTTACGGCCAAACACCAGAGTCCGGACGAGAAGAAGGGTTTTCTTGTCGGCACCGATGACTATATGACAAAACCTGTAGATGAGGAGACTTTAGTTCTCAGGATAAAAGCACTCTTAAGGCGCGCACAGATTGCAAGTGAAAAGAAAATCCACATAGGAGAGGTAACACTCGACTATGATTCGTTTACAGTCACAAAAAACAGTAAGGCGATAGAACTGCCACAGAAGGAATTCTTGCTCTTATATAAGCTCCTCTCCTACCCCGGACAGATTTTCACACGTATCCAGCTTATGGATGAAATCTGGGGTTCCGACAGCGACACAGGCTGGGAGACGGTAACGGTACATGTCGGCAGGCTTAGGAAGAGATTCGAAGACTGGAAGGAATTTGAGATTGTTGCAGTCAGGGGAATCGGATATAAGGCAATAAAGAAAGTATGACAAAAAAAGAACGCAATGAGAGACTTGAGCTGGCACTTCTGTTGTCGATAATAGTATTCGCAATCAACGGCAGTGCAATGGTTATCACCTACTTCATACTATTCATTCTTGCTGAAATAGGGATTATCAAGGTGATTGAGGGCCAGATTGGGGTACTCGATGTCTCGGTATTCGTATTCTGCTCAAGTCTTGTTATAGGCTTTATTCTTTCCAACTCGATGGGAAAGGTTCCTCTAAAGCCGTTCAACAAGCTTATCTCCCAGCTCAACAGGCTCGGACGAGGCGACTTCAAGGCCAGGATTCACTTTCGTAAGCCGATTAACTCCCACCCGCTCTTCAAGGAACTCGAAACAAGCTTCAACAGCGCCGCAGAAGAACTTGAACACAATGAAATCTTGAGTAATGACTTCATCAACAACTTCTCCCATGAGTTCAAGACCCCGATAGTATCGATTGCGGGCTTTGCAAAGCTACTGAGAAAGAAAAGCCTCTCGGATGAAGAGAGAGAGGAATACCTTACGGTCATTGAGGAGGAGTCACTACGCCTTTCGAGGATGGCCAACAACGTACTCAATCTCACGAGAATCGAGAATCTGACAATTCTGAGGGATATATCTGCATTCAATCTATCGGAGGAAATCAGGAGTGCAGTTGTGCTTCTCGAGGAGAAATGGTCTAAGAAAAACATATCCATGGATATGGATTATGATGAGTACACAATAGAGGGAAACAAAGAACTCTTAAAGCAGGTATGGATTAACCTTATCGACAATGCAATAAAGTTCTCTCCCGAAAATGACACAATTACAATTAATGTAGAGGAAGAGAATTCATATATA
>CAVFNE010000034.1:0-16015 GCA_963623755.1 Muribaculaceae bacterium
AACTCAATATTGATGACTGGGCTGTATTAGAGGGTCTAGCATTCGTCATGCTTCTCTCAGGTCGTATTGACGCTAGGCTATCTGAAGAAGCGAAGAGAGTAAAGCTCTCAAAGAAGAAGCTGCTGAGTCTTGCTGCCTTTCTAAAATTGAGAGATTTGAACGGCAGGATAACAAACGATACATAATCTCAAGAATCAGCATGACGAAGTCTTCGAGAAATTAGGCATCTCAATGAGTACAGCTGTCTAACTCTTAGTACATAACTTTCGCAAAAGTAGTGAGAAAGGCTTTTCTGTTACAGCTGACATGACTTTCCAAGTGATTGGAAGAATTTGACTCTACCTTCCATTGTCGTGATAAGTTATTATTATATCATCATGCTGTAACATCATTCTCCTCTGGTGAGAATCTTTTCTTGCAGATGACAAGATAAATGATAAGATAAATGATAAGATAAATGATAAGATAAACGATAAGATAAACATTGCTGTAGTTATCAGTGGAGCGTGTCATGGAATTAAAAGAATCTGAAACATTAGAATTAAAAAAATCCACAATGCAGCTGAAAGAGGCTGTTATTTCAATATGTGCCATGTTGAATAAACATGAAAAAGGAGTGGTCTATTTCGGGATTAAAGATGATGGCTCTGTCTGTGGGCAGTCAATTGGAAAGACTACAAAATCGGATATTTCTCATGAAATCAGGAATAATCTTAAACCTCTGCCGGTAATAGAGATTGAACAGAGAGAAATGGAAGGCAAAAATGTCATAGAGATAAAAGCTATTGGAAAAGATACGCCATACTCTGCATATGGACGGTACTATACACGTGTTGATGATGCAGATGTTTATATGGATACCAGAGAGCTTTGGAGATATTTTGAATCCAAGGAGAAAACCTATTCTAAATGGGAGGAAGAAATAACTCCTTATGGTATTGAGGATGTTAATGAAGAACAGCTTATTCAGTACATCAGAGACGCAAATGAAATTGGTAGATTAAATTACATATATAAAAATCCAATAGAAGCTCTTGGAAAACTGAATCTGATTAATGAAGATGGCTTCTTGAATAATGCAGGTTATTATCTTTTTGGTAATGACGGCCCTGTTGTATTGAAGGAGGTTATCTACCCGACGGATGAAAGGTCTAATTTTACAGATTTGAAGCAATTTCATGGCAACATTTTTGAATGTATAAATGAAGGAATGCGATATATTCAGAACAATATCCATTATAATGCCGAAATTATAGGAACAAAAAGGGTCGAAACGCCAGAGGTCCCTGTTAAAGCCCTTCGAGAGATAGTTATTAATGCATTTGCTCATTGCAAGTACCAGAAGGGAGACTATAACGAGATTAGTATTACAAAGTCTAAAATCAAGATATACAATCCCGGTGGAATTCTAAACGATGTAAATCCAGTTGATTTTGCCGTTGGCAGGATAGGAAGTAAAATAAGAAATCCATTGATTGCAACCGTTTTATTCAAGAATGGCTTAATAGATGCTTTTGGAACCGGATTTGACAGAACCTTTAGAGTATGTGCAGAAAACGGTGTAGATTATGAATATAAAAATGATGAATTTGGGTTCACTTTTATATTCAAAAGAAATGATAAGCAATTATTGAATGATAAGATAAAATCTTTGGACGATGAAATAATTCAAATGCTGAAAGGAAATGCCTATATGACAATATCGGAATTGGCAGAAAAAGTTCAGAAGTCTGTGGCAACGGTGCATAGGCATTTAAATTCCTTATCTGAGGAAGGAATCATCGAGAGAATCGGTTCCAGAAAAGCAGGTTACTGGAAGGTAATGGATAAAAGGTCTATTGATTCAAAGTAACAGCATCTATAAATAATCCTGCATGATACAGATGTTTGAGATAATCATCCGTTTTTAGAAGATGGTGTAGATATTTTTCTTCGGTAGGAGTTTTTTCGACGGGAAGAGAGCAGAGTATTATGCCTCTAGGAGACGGAAGATTATCTCTGTCTTTCCGGATGATGACTTTACTTTGCTTCTTACCTTCGACAACGGTGAGAAGCGACTCTATGACATGAAACCTTTTATAAAGGAAGGAACAGTATTCAAGATGCTGGGAGACCTGAATGTATTCAAGCGTGTTTATCTTGATGAGAATGGGGCAGTGCCCTGGGATAAAGATCCGGACAACGACAGCAGAAAAGTTGACTGGAATAACAAGATAGACATATGCCCTGACACCTCTTATATGGATAGTGTAGTTGTCTAATTCAGATAGCAGCGGAGGTGTCATGGGCCATCACCTGTGGTAGAGAAATCTTATCCATGCTGCTCCGGCAATATTGCTGGGTAGTTCACGACTAAATGAATTTCTTGTAATGGTACCCCTCCGATATGTAGCGGATCCGCTCTCGTGGTCCGGCGTTGGATAAGCTACTTCGGAGAGTGCATAGGGGCAGTATTACGCGCCCGTTCAGCGCAAAATCCATGCCTTCATCTCTCGGAGGTTTCTCCCCAGATGCATTCCCAGGCCGGTATGACAGACTGATAAAGTTGAGTGAATACAAAACGCACACGAGTGCTGTTACTGACACCTTTTCAACTCAGACTGTGGTGTCGAGTGCATCCTGCCGTGGAGCAGGACAGGTGATAAACATCTGGCGGTATGAGGATGTTTTCATAGATGGTTGGAGAACAGTTCCTAGAGCTTGATTACTATGGGGTAACTGTGTAATGTCTTCCGGAATTCTATTACCAAAAAACGAAAAAACATTAATTTTTGGTAATACAATTTGTAAGATGCAGCTGAGGCAATATGAAGCTTATAGAAAGAAAGGCTTATATGGATAAGATTATCAGTGTTATTGGTACCCCTGATATCAAGGTGATAACCGGCGTCAGAAGATCTGGAAAGAGCAAACTCCTTGAAGCGTTTCGTGATTATCTCGCCTCTAATATAAAAAGGGCAAATATCATCCACATAAACTTCAACCTTGCACAGAATGAGAAGTATCACAGAGGGGCATTGAGTTCCGCCAATGGGCAAACAAGATATTGAAGGATTACATCCTGGAGGGATATGCAGTAAATCAGAAAAGGCTTGATGCTCTCAACAAGACTGTTGAGATAGAATCAAGGATTATTGCTCATATGGCCGAAATTGAAACTGAAGAAATGCTCGAAGCAGTTAATCACTATACGAGTGCATTTAATCTCCTCGATGACCATGATCATCAATGTGAATCAGCTGACGACAATGCTTAAATGGCGTTTTTGGCAGCCTTATCTAAACGGCATTGGGAATTAAATTCAAATAGCCGTTGTCAGATATTTCTTTGCTTTTTTTGTTATTTTATCCGAGTAGGATTCTATGGCTCTGCAGAGATTCTCTTTGTCGTTATCTTCTACATATTTAATCATGCTCTGGAAATCTTCAATATCCTCGCATCTTTTGGCAGTAATCTTAATAGCCATATTCCTTACCATCAGCTGCTGTGCCCTGAGAGAAGACATTGATTTATCCAATCTCCTGTTTCCGCTGTTCCAGTAGAAGGTTCCGATGAAGTGGTGGATGGCCGTTACCTCTTCTTCGCCTGTCTCTGCTTTGAGAAGAAGATTGTACTGTTCATTCATATCGAAAAGGAGCTTTTCTCTGTTGAGATCCAAAGAGAGACGAGCGGCTGCACAGTGAAGTGTGTTGCCCAATTGCATGATTTCGTCTATGTCATGTTCCGAGAGAGAAATTACATGTGCTCCCACATTATTCTTATATACTATAATGCCGTCCTGCTGAAGTCTGTTGACCGCCTCTCTGATAGGAGTACAGCTTACGCCTGTCTCTGCCTGGATTTCAGCAACGCTCAGCTTTGATCCCGGCTTCCGCCTCAGGCTTACTATGCTCTCTTTCAATGATTCATAAATCTGATCTACCAGTGATTTCTTAACAATTAATTCCATATTATATACCGATGAAAAAGATACTGTTTTTAACCTTAAAAGGCAATATTTCTCATATTTTGCAATATGTAAGAAGCGGAGGAAAAATCCTGAGAAATAAATGTTGCACGATATATCTTGCAAGATATATAATGCCTATATTACTTAGGGATTGTCCCGTTAAAAAAGGAGATTACTATGGGTAATCAAGCGAAAAGCAAGAACACTTCTTACTTTATCTGGTCTGCCATATCGCTGGCATTTATGTTCTTATTTAGATTTATCCCGCCGTTTGCCGGTATTACCGAGGTGGGGGTAGGTATTCTGGGTATCTTCTTCGGCGTACTTATTGCAACTGTTGCTACAGGCGAAACATTCTGGCCGGCAGTCATGGGATTGTTTGCAATGATTATGTGCGGCTATTCAACAGCTTCCGATCTTCTCAAGACATGGTTCGGTGACACAACCATTCAGCAGATTATCTGGGTCATGGCGTTCACCGGTGCTGTTACAGAATCAGGTGCAGTCAATGTTCTGGCAAGAAAGATGTTGAAGATCAAGTGGCTGCAGGGACATCCTTACAGGCTTATCTACACAATTTTCTTCACAGTATTCATCTGTTCTGCACTCGTAAGCTCTCCGACGGCTATGCTCCTGTTATGGTATCCTATCCTTGACGGTATTTGTGAGACATGCAGGGTCGAGAAGGATACGGATTTAAAGAGAGAACTCCTGCTTGGAGTATATATTTCGGCAATGGGTGCCTATGTCCTTCCGTTCAAGGGAGTACATCTCTCATCTCTGGCAATCATCAGCGGAATCATGGAGGCTAACGGACTTCAATTCAATAACGGACTCTATCTTGCACTTGCATCTTCAGTCGTCATCCTCTTTGTCGTATGTTACGGCCTCTTCATGAAATTTGTCTGGAAGACGGACGTCAAGTGTCTTAAGGACTTCTCATATGATGCTCTCGGATTCACCGAAGAAGACATAAAGTTTACAAAGAGACAGATTGTTCTTCTTTCCTTCATGCTCTTCGGTATCTTCTTCCTCATTGTCTCTCTCGTCCTGCCTTCAGGGTCTGCAATTATGACATTCTATAATAAGGTGGGTACAACATGGATTTGGATTGTTCTCTTCGCTATCCTCTGTATCATGAGAGACAAGGACGGCAAGCCTTTCATAAACGGCCCCAAGCTTCTTCAGACAAAGACAATGTGGGGCATTGTAGCTGTTGCAGGATGTTTTACAATATGTGGACGTGCAATCGCAGGTGATGCGCTGGGAATCAAAGTGGCAATCAGCAATGTTCTTTCTCCCGTTCTCGGTAATGCTTCCTGGCCGATTATGGTATTCTTCGTTGTCGTCATCTCAACAGTTTTCACCAACTTTACAAATGGTATGCCTGTCTCATTTACAGTCAATGCCATCTGTATTCCGCTTGCATGTGCTATGCAGATGTCGGGTACCGGAAATGCAACAGCTCTCGGATGTGTTGCAACAGTCTCTGGAATGTGTGCATTCCTGACTAACGGCGCCATCGCATATGCTCCGTTGCTCTTGGGAAGAGAGGAGATGACAAAGAAGTTCATGTTCTCTAAAGGTGTTGTCACAAACGTCATCTTTATCGTGGTTGCTTCCATATTGGCAATCGTGACAGGTTACATATTCTAAACGTATAAGGATTATCTATGGGAAAAACAATAATTGAAAAACAGAGAGAAATACCAGTTTATGCCGATTGTGATGTTCTCGTTGTAGGTGGTGGTGCTGCCGGACACTCAGCAGCAATAGCAGCATCCCGTGCAGGGTGTAAGAACGTTATATTGATGGAGCGTTACGGCTATATGGGCGGTGATGTCACCGGAGGCTATGTAATAATGGTTCCGGACCTCTCATGGTATAACAAATCATTTGTCAGAGGTCTTCAGGAAGAGTGGTTTACAAGACTTGAAAAGATACCGGGTGCTGTAAGAGCTCCCCGTCTTGACCAGATTGGCGATACTGACCCGGTCCTTGTTCATTCATGGAAGGGCATCCATGACTGCGTCTGCCCGCAGGGATATGAGGGTGCCAAACCTGCATGTCTTGTGAGGAGTGTTTATTTCGAACCTAATCAGCTCAAGATTGAGATGGATAAGATGCTCCTTGAGGAGAAGGACAATATCAAGGTGATGTGTCACACTCTCGGAGTCTTTCCGATTCTTGAGGATGACAAGATTACCGGTGTCATCTTCGAGTCCAAAGAGGGAAGAAAGGCTATTACGGCAAAGATTGTAATAGATGCTACCGGCGACGGTGATATCTTCAGGCAGTGCGGCGTTCCTTATCAGACTCTTGCAGACGGCCAGACGAGATCGAGCACAACAGCGCTTGTCTGGAGAATCGGTGGAATGAACCAGTCGCTTTATAACGAGTGGAAGGAAGCTCATCCTGCAGAGAACAATGCTCTCAGGGCAAACCTGGCTAAGATTGCCGGCTTCAGAAGCATTCCGCTTCCGTCCAACGACGACACAATCTGCTGGGTGAACAACTGGCATGCTGATAAGGACTGCTCAGTAATAGAGGACCAGACTGTCACAGAGATGGAGACACGAAACACGATGCGTGATGTTCTTGATTATCTGAAACAGGCTGTTCCTACTGCATTCAAGGATGCATATATCTATGATATAGCTCCGCAGCTCGGCACAAGATGCTCTGTTAGACTCACCGGTGAATATGTTATGACAGGAAATGATTTTGCATTCGCCATCCGTCATGATGATGTCATAGCCTGGCATTCCACGATATGTCAGCTGAATGACTGCGGCCCGGTTGAGATACCATACAGGGCGATACTTCCCCAGAAGATTGATAACCTTATCTGTCCGGGAAGACATCTTTCGGCAGACAATGTTGCCATCGACTGGCTTAATCTCATTCCTCAGTGTGTCGGAACGGGACAGGCTGCGGGCGTCGCTGCTGCAGTTGCAGTCCAGACACGAAAGACAGCTAAGACAGTCGATATCAAAACTGTACAGGATATCCTTGTCGATCAGGATGTTCCACTTCCGAGAAACGAAAAGTTCAACTCAAAGGATCCTTCCTATCAGGAACTTGTCGAAGAAAAGCAGTATGGTCTCTATACCGCACAGGCAAAAATGGCAAGGGAAGAACTGGAGAAGAACGGTAAGTCTGATGTCTTTGTGAACTGTACCTGCTGGAATCCGAACAATAATAAGAACCAGATGGGCGGTCATTGACCAACGGGAGGTGTTGAGACTTTGTTTCAAGCCCTCATATTTTCTTAACTCAAAGTAGTTCAAAAAGTTATAAAAAAGCGCTGCTTATTCTTTTTTCTGCAGCGCTTCTTTCATAAAAAGGAGAAAACTATGGCAGAAGGAGATTACATGCCTCCCAAGGGCATCGATGCACTTTGTGAAAATGCGGTGAATGTTACATATGAAAAATTGAGTGAGGACAATATACGGATAGTCAAGGATAAGCTTCTCGATATTACAGGCTGCATCCTCGGCGGTTCCATTGTCAAGGAAGACCAGTTTCTTACCCAGTATTTCAAGCAATTGGGCGGTAAGGAAGAGGCTGATGTGTTTACAAAGGGATTCAAACTTCCTCTTGTGAATGCCGTTCTTTTGAATTCGCTCTATGCTAGGGCGAATGATTTCGGCGCGATGTTCTTCCGTGTGAGGGACGAACACATAGCATCACATAATTCAGAATCCATTATTCCGATGGCTCTCAGCTATGCAACGACAAGAAAAGTAAGTGGAAAGGAGTTTCTGGCCAACGATGTTGCAGCCGAGGACCTTACCTGCAGGATTCTATATTCTCTTCCCGTGAGATGGCCGACGGATATGCTTTTAGTATCTACATGTACTACAACTTTGGCTTCCCGTTACAATGGTTTTAATAAAGAAGAGCTCAAGACGGCCCTTTCGTATGCACAGGCTAACTGCACAAATCCTGGCAACAGCTATTATGATTACTCCCAAGAGTTTAAATATCATAATGCCGAGTCATCACGTATGGGTGTAATGGCTGTAGAACTAACGAAGGGTGGCTGGAGAGGATATAAAGATCCGTACTTCGGACATTGGGGGCTTGTCACAATGCAGATCAAGGACAGCTCTGACCTTCCTGCTCTCTATGACGGTATTTTCAGAAACCTTGGAAAGGAATTCTACATCGAGGAGAGCTTCAAGAGATTCCCCGGAGGTATTCCGACAACGGCAGCTGCAAATGCAGGAAAGGATATAAGGAATCAGATTATCTCGGCTTATGGAAAGCTTGAGCCGTCCAGGATAAGAGGGGTGCACGTATCACGCTCATCCAAGGTCAGGTATAACTACTATTCAGAGCCTTTTGTCCTGCGTAACCACACAAATGCTCTTTTCTGCTTCCAGTTCAGTGCCTGCTGTGCACTTCTTTACGGTAATGTGGGAGTTGCCTCAGTGCAGACAGATGCAATAAACGCCGATAAGGATTTATTGAGACTTGCAGAAGAATCTACATTTGATGTCTTCGAGGATGATAGAGCACTTTTGAAGGTTGTCGTCGAGATGGAGGACGGAAGGGAGTTTGTTTCCCAGATGGATTATGATGGCAGCATGCATGAGTATCCGACGCATGAATTCCTTGTCGGGAAATTTAAATCCCAGGCTGAGGTCTCAGGTGTTATGAATAAGTCAAAGATTGAGAAGGTTATCGATTTGGCGGGCAGGATAGAGACTCTTGATGATATGAGAGAGTATACGGAGCTGCTTCAGCCGTAATATATTTCTTGCATAATATATCTTGCAAGATACTATTTTGGTGTTTTATACTTAGTTCATGGGTAATTCTTTATTGGATATTCTATCTTCTCCAGCTGTTCATTCCTTCGTCTTTCTCGGAGAGGCGGGGTGTGGCAAAAGTGAACTGGCAGTCAATACGGCACTTGAGCTTTCATCTTCCGGAAGAAGTGTCAGTTTCTTTGATCTTGATATGACGAAGCCTCTTTTTCGTTCCCGTGATCTTGACGGAGAACTCATACAGAAGGGTGTTGATGTTTTCTATCAGGAGCAGTTTGCAGATGCCCCGACAACGGGAGGATGGATAGAAGTCGAGTTGCGGAAGAAAGACAGGTATTGTATTTTTGATGTCGGTGGCGACTATATGGGCTCGAGGGCGCTCGGAGGATGTTCCTCCCTCTTTCTTTCCTCTGATTCTGCTGTCTTCTACATCATTAATCCCTATCGTCCGTGGTCTGATAGTGTCGTTCATATAGATACTGTTCTTTCCGGTATTCTTTCAGCAATCAGATTGCCGCTTGAGAAGGTCAAGTTTCTGGCTAACCCCTATCTCGGGCCTTCGACTACCTCATCAGATATCATTAAAGGATATAAGAAGCTCCTCTCTCAAATCGGTGAGTATGTGGAAATATCTGCAATGATGGTGCCTGAGGACCTCAGGGATGAAATCAGACTGCCGGTTGAGTTAATAAGCGTTGAAAAAAAGATTATCTACCCATGGTAAAGGAGAAATTATGGCAAAGATTGTTGTCATTTCAGAGAGATGCAAGGCCTGTGGCTATTGCATAAAGTTCTGCCCTAAAGGATGTCTTGCCTTCGGAAGCGAGGTGAATTCGAAGGGTTACGAATTTGTTACAAGCATAAATCCTGATGCATGTATAGGGTGTGCTGTCTGTGGCAGAATCTGCCCCGACGGTGCGATTGATGTTTATAAGTGAGGTTGATATATGGCTGATAGAGTATTCATGAAAGGTTGTGAGGCTATTGCAGAGGCTGCAGTCAGAGCAGGCTGTCGTTTCTTTGCCGGCTATCCGATAACTCCCCAGAATGAAATTCCCGAATATTTCTCCAGGAGACTTCCTGAAGTGGGAGGAGTCTTTGTACAAGGAGAAAGCGAAGTGGCGTCCATCAATATGGTCTATGGCGCTGCAGCCTCGGGTACGAGAAGTATGACAAGTTCCTCAAGCTGTGGAATCAGCTTGAAAAGTGAGGGTGTCTCGTTTGCAGCTGCTGCTAGAATTCCGCTTGTCTATTGCAATGTTCAGAGAGGAGGCCCAGGAATCGGGGCTATCCAGCCGGCACAGCAGGATTATTTCCAGGCGACAAAAGCCTCAGGAAACGGAGGTTTTCAGATGATTGTTCTTGCTCCTGCAACAGTACAGGAGGCGGTTGATCTAACATATGAAGCATTCGATCTTGCCGACAGGGACAGAAATCCTGTTCTTATTCTTGCCGATGGCGTAATCGGAACAATGATGGAGCCTGTCGTTCTTCCTCCGATGAAGAGCGAAGAAGAAGTAAAGGCCATCAAGGAGAGTAAAAAAACCTGGTCATGTACCGGTCATAAGCTTGACTATGCTCATAGAAGCTGGATTCAGCCCGGTCAGTGGAATACCTCGGCAATGCAGAAATGTAATGAAGAGGCTGCCGCCCTTTACTTATCATGGGGTAAAGATGAAAGAGTTGAGCAATATATGCTGGATGACGCTGAAGTTGTGCTTACTGCATACGGTATTTCCGGCAGGATAGCTCGATCTGCTGTAGATGTATTGAGAAGAGAGGGCGTAAAGGCGGGGCTATTGAGACCTGTTACTGTCCATCCGTTTCCATACAGGGCTTATGACAGAATCAAGTGGAGCAATGTCAAGGGGGTCCTTTCCGTAGAGATGAGCATTCCTGCTCAATTCAAGGAGGATGTCAAGGTTGCTGTAGCTGACAGGGCTTATGTCGATGAGTGTCTATGCTCCGGAGGCAATATCATGACACGGGAAGCCGTAGTTGAAAAGGCAAAGAAAATAGCAGGAGTATAACATGGAGAGAATCTATACACGAACTAAAACACTTCAGGAGGACAAGGTTTCCGGATTCTGTCCCGGATGTATGCATTCAACAATCATAAAGCTCATAGGCGAGTGCCTCGACGAACTCGATTGTGTTGACAAGACCGTTCTTATTACGGGCGTCGGGTGCTGCGGCCTACATATGGATTATATTGCATATGACACAATCACATCCCCTCATGGAAGAGCCTGTGCCGTTGCAACAGGTATTAAGAGGACCAATCCCGATACTCTTGTCATGACTTATCAGGGGGACGGAGATCTGGCATCTATAGGCTTGGCGGAGACAATGAGTGCAGCCAACAGAGGTGAGAACATAACAGTTATCTTTGTAAACAACGGTATATACGGCATGACGGGAGGGCAGATGGCTCCGACGACTCTTCTGGGTATGAAGGCAAGTACAGCACCTAAGGGAAGAGTTGCAGAGGAACACGGTTATCCGATGCATGTATGCGAATTACTGGACAGACTGACTGCGCCTTATTATCTGGAGAGAACAAGCTGTAATAATCCTGCCTCTGTCATAAAGACAAAGAACGCAATCAAAAAGGCATTTTCAAACCAGCTGAACGGGAAGGGGTTCTCTCTTGTCGAAATAGTAACAAGCTGTCCGACAAACTGGGGACTGGATGCTATGAAAGCCTTGGATTTTCTTGAGACTAACATGTTCAAGGAGTTTCCGCTTGGAGTTATCAGGGACAGAAGTAAGGAGGATAAGTGATGGAGACTAATCTTTGTGTTGCAGGATTCGGTGGTCAGGGAGTCATGACACTCGGTAAGTTCCTTGCAGAGGCTACATGCCGTTCAACAGATAAATTTGTTACTTTTTTCCCCTCCTACGGTGCAGAACAGCGTGGGGGAACTGCAAACTGCTTTGTCGTTATTTCCGATGATCAAATCGGGGCTCCGCTTGGAGATGTCATGGATGATTTGATTGTCATGAATAATCCAAGCCTGGGGAAATTTCTCTCTAGAGTCAAAAAGGGCGGTACGGTCTTTATCAATGAGACGATTGTAACAGACCCTATTGAGAGAGATGACGTTAAAGTTGTCAGGGCTCCGGTGACCGCATTGGCTCTGGAAATCGGAAGCTCAAAGGTTTTGAACATTATAATGCTCGGTGTTTATGTCGGCTATACAGAGGTTATTGCCCCGGATGTTGTGTGGGATACAATCGAACATAAGCTCTCATCAAAGCCGAAGCTGCTTCCATTGAATAAGACAGCTTTCGAGAAGGGCCTTGAAATAGGCAGAAGTCAGAGGTGAAAAATGGTATTTCATAATTTTGAAGAAATGGTGAATAAGGTTAAAGGTGCTCCTTTGAAGGCTAAGCTTGTTGTAGCTGCTGCAGGGGATGAACATACCCTGGATGCTGTTGTCGAGGCCAGGCGTGAGGGGATAATCGAACCCGTTCTTGTCGGTGACAAGGCTCTAATCATGGAGGTCCTTTCAAAGCTCGGCGAAATTATTTCTCCCGAGAATATCTACGATGTTCCCGATCCTGAGATGGCAGCAGAGAAGGCTGTCAGTCTTGTGAAGGAGGGGAAGGGCGACTTCCTTATGAAAGGAAAGATGGATACGGCTGTAATTCTAAAAGCAGTAGTTAATAAGGAACACGGACTCGGAAAGGGAGGATTGATGAGTCATTTCTCTGCTTTCGAGATCCCTGGGTATCATAAGATTTTGGTGCCGGTGGACGGGGGAATGGTTACTTATCCAACTCTTGAACAGAAAAAGGCAATCATTGAGAACACTGTACAGGCTTTGAGAGCCATGGGGTATGAGTGCCCGAAAGTCGGGGTACTTGCATGCATAGAGAAGGTTAACCCCAAGATGCCTGAAACAGTTGAAGCAAGGGAACTTCAAGAGATGAACCAGCGCGGTGAGATAGAAAACTGTATTGTCGAGGGGCCTGTTTCATATGACTGTGCTATGAGTAGTGAGATAGCCCTTTACAAGGGATATGAGAGTCAGATCTCCGGAGATGTAGATATTCTTGTTGCTCCGAACATTCATGCGGGAAATATCATGGGTAAGATGCTTACTGTTACATGCGGAGCGAAGATGGCAGGCTTCATAGTCGGAGCAAGATGCCCGGTTGTTATGACAAGCCGCGGAGCATCACCCGAGGAGAAGTATCTTTCGATTGTTATTGCCGCCAATGCGGTTGAGAGGTAGAGATGAAGAGAATACTTGTTTTGAATCCGGGTTCCACTTCAACGAAAATCGGTGTATTCGAGGATGAAAAGAAGATCTTCGTGGAAACAATACGGCATTCTTCCGAAGAGCTCAGCATCTTCGATAAGGTTGTAGACCAATATGATTTCAGACGTGAACTTGTCGAGAAAACATTGGCGGATAGAGGATATCAACTCTCAGGTTTTGATGCCGTAGTCTCGAGAGGGGGACTATTGAGATCCATCAAGGCAGGTGCCTATTGCATTAATGAAGATATGGTCTGGCAACTTAGAAACAAGCCTCGTCATGAACATGCATCAAACACCGGCCCTTTGATTGCCTATGCCATTTCTCAGAAATATAACATCCCCGCCTTCATATATGACGGTATTACTGTAGATGAGATGACAGAGATTAATAAGATTACTGGTCTTCCTTCAATGAGACGCAAGGGCATGGGACATAATCTCAACACAAGGGCGGCTGCACTCAGATATGCAAAGGAAAGCGGACGGGATTACAAGGACATCACACTCATCGTTACCCACCTCGGTGGTGGTATATCGGTTAATCTCCATCATAACGGCAGAATTGAAGATTTTATTAATGACGAAGAGGGTGGATTCTCTCCAGAGAGAACCGGAGGATTACCGATGTTCGACCTTATAGCAGCATGCTATGAAGAAGGAATGACTCGGGAAAAAATGATGAAGATAGTAAAGACGGGTGGCGGACTTGTTGCACATCTCGGGACTACTTCATGTGAGGATGTTGAGAAAAGAATAGCTGATGGAGATGAGAAGGCTAAGCTTATTTATGATGCGATGGCCCTCAATGTAGCAAAGAACATTGCAAAACTTGCTCCGGATGTAGGGGGAAAACTTGATGCAATAATCATTACCGGTGGAATTGCATATTCGACTTACATAACCAGTTATATCAAAAAGTGCGTAGAGTTCCTTGCTCCTGTCGTCGTTTATCCTGGGGAAGATGAAATGCAGGCCCTAGCGAGCGGAGCCTTCAGGGTGCTTTCCGGCGTAGAGTCGGCAAATGTCTATGTCAGAACAGATAACCCGATAGAGTGATTGTCTATGAAAGAGAGTGAAAAAGAAGAGGAAGATAAAATACTTGAAAGAGGAAGTGCTGAGCAGAGCGGTCTCCCGGCTTCTTTTTACTCTGCTTTAGTCAATCAGCCTGTTTGCATGAGCGATGGTTACTGTAATGGCTGTGGACGCTGTCAACATTGACAGTATTACATTGTATTAACTGGAGAAATGGCCTTTAACTTACTTTTTTGCGTCTCCTTGAGTGTTTGTAATTCTTTAAAAGGACATTTCCATTTTTAGTGTCCAAGGAAGTATCGGAAATGAATAAAAGAATTCTCTATCTTGTAAGCGGTGTCTGTGTTCTCCTCATTTCGGGAATGGTGTATGCATGGTCGGTTTTCTCCCAGCCTATTTCAGCTGAGTATTGTATGTGGAGTAAGGCTTCCCTTTCATTAACCTTCACCGTTGTGATGGTCTTCTTCTGTCTGGGTGGACTTCTCGGCGGTTTTTTGTCGAAAAAGGTCAAACCTTCCAGCTCTGTACTGCTTTCCGCCGTACTCTTCTTTGTCGGTTTCAGAGTGGCATCAGCGGCTGAGAGTCAATATATGCTTTATCTTGGGTTCGGGCTTTTATGCGGGCTGGGATCGGGACTATCTTATAACGCGGTCATGTCTTCAGTATCGAAATGGTTTCCCTCCCGTCAGGGGATGATATCCGGAATATTGCTTATGGGGTTCGGATTATCGTCATTTATAGTGGGTAAACTCTTTCAATTGTCAGCTGATGCATCCTCATGGAGGAGTTCGTTTATGGTGCTTGGCAATGTATCTGCATTCATCCTCGTTTTTTTCAGTTTCTTCATCAGAAGACCTGAGGAAAATGCCGCCAAGGCCGGTTTGAGTGAATGCAGAGGGAAAGGCTACCCGCCTGAGGAGATGATTAGAATGCCCTCATTTTATCTCTATTTCATATGGGCTTTTCTTCTCAGCGCCGCTGGGCTTGCACTGGTTTCCCAAGCGGGAGGGGTTGCTCTAGGCGTGAAGGAGGTTTCATCGTCACGAATTGCCTTCTATGTCGGGATGCTCTCCATTTTCAACGGCGCGGGGCGTCTTCTCTCAGGCTCCTTGTACGACCATAAGGGTGGAAAGGTGACAATGTACTTTATCCAAGCACTCTTTCTTCTTTCCATCCTTTCTCTTTTTATTGCACTTAATGCCGGAAATTCCATTTTTCTTGTAATCGGCTTCATTACCTGCGGTCTGGCTTATGGTGGTATTACCTCATTGAATTCTGCATATATCAGCGACCTCTTCGGGGCTCAGTATTACCCTGTAAACTTTTCTCTTATCAATATGAACCTGCTTATTGCTTCGTTCGGCTCTACTCTTGCAGGTTTTCTTCTTGATGCTACAAAGAATTACATGAGCATACTTGGAATGATTCTGCTTCTTACAGTTCTCGGTATTATACTGACCGCTGTCATCTGGAAGAAGAATGCAGGGCTGTAGAAAACACCCTTTTTTGCTGGGGCGTTTTGAAAAGCAGGAGAGAATTAGAATCTGTTGAAAATAGCCATGAACTCTTCTCCCGTGCTTATCTCCTTTTCAAAAAGATGGGAAACTCTGCTGGACTAGAAGCTCTCTTTTGAGAACAGTCATCAACATATATATGCCGCCCTCTTTTGCCGTCTTCTCGAGAGAATGCTCTTTTTGCTACACTTGGCACAATTTTTCAAAATAACGCAGATTGGAGCAACTGGGGTACCTATGAAGATAATGTTTGTCTCTGCGACATGATAACAGATAGCTTTCAGCGCACAGGCAAAGCGTGCCAGAGCGTGAGGGCTTGGCAGATTGAAACCAAAGAGAAGTGATATTACTACCGAAATACTACTTTTGAGAATGGCAGTCATATCTGTTGTTAGACGATTGAGTACAAGGCAGCTACAAAAGTCTTCCCTTTTATTTTCCTTTACTTGTGTTATACTTTAAAAAGAAATAAGAG
>CAVFNE010000035.1:0-15867 GCA_963623755.1 Muribaculaceae bacterium
CTTACAAGCATAACGATACCAAATAGCGTGAGAAGTATAGGAGAATATGCTTTCTATTACTGTAGTAGCCTTACAAGCATAACAATACCGAACAGTGTGACGAGTATAGAAGATTATGCTTTCAGGTGCTGTAGCAGTCTAGAAACCATCACTTATACAGGAACAAGTGAAAACTGGAAGGCGATAACTAAGGGAACTGGTTGGAATGAAAATATCGACACTTATACGATTTACTGCCAGGGTGATGGAGTATCTTTAACAAAGTGAGCTGAGACATCTTTTTGTTATGAGCCATCTGGGAGACTGGGTGGCTTTTAAGTTTTGTTGGGGAGATTGATTGCAAAAAATTACTCCCTTTATCTGATGGGGAGAATGGAATAAGCAGAAGCGTTGAGGGGAGTTACAAAAATAAAAAAGCTCCATGATAAGAAGTCTAAGGGCTTTGCTAAACCAAAAAAGAAAATCAAACAGGGGCCAAATGGACAATCAGAGTATACAGCATACGCGATGGAATTTTACCTGCCATTTGATGTGGGTTCCAGAATCGCTGTCTGAATTTTGGAATTGTCCTAAGTAAGATGCTCCGGCGATTTTTCTCTGAACTGACAGCTTTATGAGTAAAGGGTCGAGGCATAAAGATGTCCCCCAACTCGACTTTTTGCTTTTCCTTTCAGAGCATTATATTCAGAGTGTACAGTTATGACTCAGATTAAAACACCTCTATATCATGCTGTTCTCTATGTTTGATTTTCAATTTCAGATTGATTGATAATCCCCAAAGAATTAGACTTATGATTACTATGGATAGTAATCTTTTTAAAAGAGTAAAAGAATCTTCATTTCTTCTTTCACAATCGACTCTTGAAGAGCGTAATTCGGCTCTTTCTCATATAGTTGATTTCCTCATTAAAGAGAAGGATAGAATTAAGGACGCCAACAGTAAAGATGTTGCTATGGCAATAGAAAAAGGCGAGAGCAGCGCGCTTATTGCAAGACTTAAGTATACAGACGAAAAGATAGCGCAGTCACTCAAGGGCCTAGAGGAAGTTATTTCTCTACCCGACCCTATGTGGAAAGTTACGGAAAAGAGGGAGATAGATTCAGGCTTTATACTTGAAAAGGTTCGAATTCCAATTGGTGTTATCGCTGCGGTCTTTGAAGCACGGCCTGATGCTGTTGTCCAGATAGCATCTCTTGCTCTCAAGAGCGGGAACGGTCTTATCCTCAAGGGAGGAAGCGAGGCGTCAAATACAAACAGGGTTCTTGTCGAGATTATCAAGGAGGCGACTGAGTCTTTTTCGTTCTCGTCATCCTGGCTCGGCGCACTCGAGACAAGGGACGATGTAAAGGAGCTTTTAAAAGCTGATGAATGGGTTGATTTGATTATCCCGCGGGGCTCCAACAGCTTTGTGCGCTACATAATGGATAACACCCACATCCCGGTATTGGGACATGCTGAAGGACTCTGCATTACATATGTCGAGAAGAGCGCCGATGTAGAAAATAGCGTGAAGGTCCTTCTCGACGCAAAGACTCAATACCCGGCAGCATGTAATGCAACCGAGACAATTCTTGTCGATAAGGAGATTGCCCCTGTGCTACTTCCAAAACTTTCCCGTGCATTTGATGATAACGGTGTTATTGTCCATGCAGACTGTGAATCTCTGGGTTACTTCAAGAATGCTATTTCTGCTGTGGATGACGATTACGACACCGAGTACCTTAAAAAGGAGTGTGCTCTAAAGGTTGTATTCTCATTCGATGAGGCAATAGAACATATAAAGAAACATTCATCGGGACACACGGACGCTATTCTGACAGAAGACAAAAGTAGGGCGGAGGAGTTCTTGAAGAGGGTAGATTCGGCAGATGTATTTGTCAACTGTTCAACGCGTTTTGCCGACGGCTATAGATTCGGACTCGGCTCCGAAGTCGGAATCTCGACATCGCGTCTTCATGCCCGCGGTCCTGTGGGACTCGATGGCCTCATGACAACCAAGTGGATTTTACAGGGCCACGGTGAAACAGTTGGTGAATACAGCGGGAAAGAAGCAAAGGGCTTCCATTTCAAGGAGCTTGAGATATGAGGGACTTTTCCGCCATAAAACGCATTGTTGTGAAGGTTGGTACCAACCTTCTTTCAGATAAGGAAGGCGTTGATAGAAAAAGAATAAAAGATCTTGTCTCCCAGATAGCCTGTCTCAGGAAAAAAGGAATTCAGGTTTTGCTTGTTTCCTCCGGCGCTGTGGGGCTCGGAGCAAAGGCGCTCGGGCACGGGAGTGCAGTCAAACAGATAGCACTTCGTCAAGCATGTGCGGCAATCGGACAACCGGTGTTGATGGATGCCTATCAGAAGGAATTTTCACGTCACAATATTATTTCATCCCAGATTCTCATTACACGTTCCGTCCTTAATAACCGTAAGAGCTACAATAATCTCCGCGCTGCTGTAATGACACTCCTAGATTTGGATGTTGTTCCGATTTTCAATGAAAACGATGTAGTATCGACAGCGGAGATTGGCAATGTTTTCGGTGATAACGACAGAATGAGCGCCCTCGTTGCATCTAAGATTGACGCGTCTCTCCTCATCCTCCTTACCGATATCGACGGCCTTTATACAGATAACCCGAAATCAAACAGTGAAGCGAAAAAAATAGAAAGCTTATCTATTATCGACAGCTCTGTCTTTGCCTGGGCAAACGGCAAGGGAAGTGAGTTTTCCACAGGAGGTATGAAGACAAAGCTCATGGCTGCCCAGATAGCACAGAAAGGGGGCTGCGGCACGGTAATTGCATCCGGCTATGAGAAAGATATTCTCATCAAGATAATGGAAGGCGAGGAGAGGGGGACATATATATTACCCTCCGTCCGTATGTCCCAGCGTGAGAGGTGGATTCTCAACACGCCAAGCGAGGGGACCATAATAGTAGATGATGGAGCTGAGAGGGCATTAAGCACACATAAATCGCTACTTCCTTCCGGAATAGTGGATGTTAAAGGTGTATTCTTAAGTGGCGATGTTGTGGATGTTAAAAGAAAGGATGGAAAGGTATTCATGAAAGCGGTATCGAGTTTCAACTCCTCTGAAATATTGATGATAAAAGGCCATCCGTCGAAAGATATAAGTTCAATTGTAGGAGAAAGCCATAAGGTGGTCTTCAGACCGGAGGATACAGTAAAGTATGAGTAGCTATAGGATGGTTTTCAGAAAGCAGGATCTCGGTTTCCGTATTTCAAGTCTATACAAGCAGAAGCAGTTTGCCGTCGGCATCCTCGATTTCGGTACGAAGGAAGAACTGGAGGCTACACTCAAGTGGTATGTGGAGAATATGAATCTTTCCCTCCATGTGCTTACCAATGAGTACAACATGGAGAGGTATGATATACAATCAGATTACCCTGATGTTACATTCATCATCTTCTCTAACGATACGACGACAGGGGAATATATAAATGCAATGGCAGACGAGTGCTACACAGATTACTTTCTTATTGTCCGAACAGATATGGAGATTGTTGCTTTCGAAGGTGAAAAACTCCTGGCTGTCATGTCAGGAAAGGACCATCCTGTTGTAATCTGCCCCGTTATGATAAGCAGTGAAGCTGAAATTCTTCCGACCATACGTGCCCCATATATAAGGGGAAGTGAGATAGATCCGCAATCTTTCCTGCCGGATATGGAGAGTGAGAAGGAACAGAGGACGCTTTATCCTGTGCTCCAGAGCGGACTCTACGACAGGGCCCTCTTCCAGCGCCTCCGCGGATATGATACCGGGATATTGAGCGAGTACTATCAGGCAATCGACTTCGGCACACGCTCATGGCTTTTCGGCTACAGTGTGAAGCTCTCTTCATCCCTTGCACTACAGTTCCCGAAGAGAGTCTCGGTTATTGAAGACAGATCGGAATGCATCGGTATGAACAGATTCTATACAAAGGCACTATCCATAAAGCGTATTGCGGGAAAGAACTTCGTTAAGAAATGGAAGCCCTATGTCGACAAAGTATGCCTTTCAGAGGAGATAAAGAAGAAGCAGGTAAACCTTCAGAAAACAGATTTCTTTACACTCATTGAGAAATGGGATGAGAATTGACTTTGAGAGCTGATATTCATCGACTTTACGAAGTTAATTGTTTCAACGAAAGAAATAAGAAGCCTGTTGAATGTCTTTGGTCCTATTTCTCTGAAGCTTCTTGCTTAATGATTTTTCTCAAAGTAAAATGAGTTACAGACTACTGAGAGGTGAGATAGATATGAACGGCGTTAATTTACCGTTGGGGAAATCAGATTTCGTAACAATCAGGCAGAAAAAGCTATTTTATGTTGATAAAACGCGGTTAATTGAAGATATCTGCTTAGACGAGGGAACTGATGTATTCCTATTTACCCGTCCGCGCCGCTTCGGAAAGACCCTCGCAATGAGCATGCTCTCATCCTTTTTTGATATCTCGAAAGAGAGTAGGGCTTTATTTGAAGGACTTTACATCAGCAATAACAAAGAAGTATGTGATAGATGGATGAACAAATATCCTACAATCTTCATATCATTTAAGGATGTGGACGGCCTGAATTTCGACAGCGCTTTTGATTGCTTGAAGGAGATATTTTTTAATCTCTATTGTAGATACAGTTATCTTCTTTCAAGTGAAAAGGTAAGTGACGTATACAAGGAGAAATTCAACAGAATATATCGAGAAGACCCCAAATTATCAGAGATAAAAGGTGCATTGTCACTTTTGATGAGAATGCTTTATGCCCACTACGGTAAGAAGGTAATACTTCTTATAGATGAGTATGATGTCCCTATAGCCAAGGCAAGCGCGAATGGCTATTACCGCGAAATGATTGATGTGATGAGGGGAATACTCAGCGTTCTTAAAGATAATGACATTCTTGAAAAAGGTGTTGTCACAGGATGCCTTAAAATTGCAAAGGAAAGTATATTCACAGGCCTTAACAATCTCTATTCAAATACTATTACAAGCACGGCATTCAGCTCTTATTTCGGCTTTACTTCGGAAGAGGTTGAGAGGACATTTAAAGAGCTTGGCGTCGTAAATAAACTTAAAGAAGCCAAAGAATGGTATGACGGCTACCGCTTCGGGAAAAGCGAGATGTACTGTCCGTGGGATGTAATTTCATATCTTAAGGATTTAAAGGTGGACAATAATGCCGAGCCTAAGAACTATTGGGCTAATACGAGCAGCAATTCGATAATCGAGACATTTATAAATATCGGCACTGAAACCATCTTTGATAATCTAGATGCTCTTTTAAATGAAGAATCAATTGTAATAAATATTGATGAAAACATTACATATGATTATCTACACTCTTCTGAAGATAATCTCTGGAGTATTATGCTGATGACAGGATACCTGACGGTCAGTGACAGGGAAGAAGAGAATATGGAACTTAGAGAAGATGAGAAGGCACTTAGAATTCCCAATAGAGAGGTGAAATCCATATTTTCAAAGAATATTGTCAACTGGGTTAAAACAGCTGTAAAATCGGAAAATCTTTCGTCGCTGGCAAAAGCAATCTGGGAAGGAGAGACAGAGACAATCGAGCGCGATATGACAAGAATCATCAACAGAACGCTTTCCTACAATGATGTGTGGCATGAATATGCCTACCATCTTTTCTTCAACGGTCTATTTACAGGAATCGGATATAAAATAGATTCAAACAAGGAATACGGAATGGGGAATCCCGATATCGTAGTTCTTGACTCGAGACGCAAAAGGGCTGCTATATTCGAGCTCAAGGGCGAAAATGAGACAATTGATGATGCGCTTTCCCAGATAGAGAGGAAGAAGTATATCGATGGTCTTGACGGCTACAGTTTTATCATAACATACGGTGTAAGGTTTACAGGTAAGACTGCCGAGGTTGTTCTGAAAGATAAAAAAGAGAAATAAAAAAGCCCCGGATAAGTTTTCCGAGACCTTTGATTTATTCCTGCATCTTCGATTCGAGCACAAGTTCTGCCTTGAGATCTTTGAGCTTTCCAGTCAGCGATACTTTATATATATGTGGGTTAATCTGGCGCTTATAGCTCTTATCGAAATGGGATAGGTTCTCCTTGACCCTGTCCTGAAGTTCCTTGAGCTTCGGCTCACTTTTTATCCTTTTCCCGTTTTCCATCTGCTTTACGAGCATCGGTTTTAAAAGCGCGTAGTTATTCTTTCTCATGATGAACATGTCGCCGGTGGAGAAGGGGTGGTAGAAGATATGGTTGACTGAGCTCTCAATCTTCTCGTCAGAGAGTGCAATCAAATCGGCAAGTGCCTGGTTGTTCTTGTCATAGAAACGGTAAACCTGTTTTATGCCGGGGTTTGTTGTCTTCTCGAAGGATGATGAAATCTTCAAGGTCGGGATGAATGTGCCACTCTCTTCTTTTGCCGAAAGCTTATAAACGCCACCTAGTGCGGCCTGAGTTCCCCCGGTAACAAGGTGTGTTCCGATTCCCCAGCTGTCAATTGGTGCTCCGTCGTTTACAAGATTCAGAATAATTTCTTCCGTCACATCATTCGATATACAGATGGTTGCATCCTCGAGTCCTGCTGCATCAAGCTTCTCTCTGACGGCCTTTGTGAGGTAGCTGAGATCCCCGCTGTCGATTCTGACACCTATTCTCAGGCCCTTCTCCTTCTGCTCAAGTCCCACCTTTATAGCGGCTTCGATACCTGAATTAAGGGTATCGTAAGTGTCGATGAGGAGAATGCAGTTATCGGGATAGAGGTCGGCAAAACGTCTGAATGCTTCGTACTCATTATCGAAGAGCATGACCCATGAATGTGCCATTGTTCCTGCAACAGGTATGTTGTATATGCGTCCGGCATATGTGTTGCTTGTTACCTCACACCCTCCGATAAAGCAGGCGCGGGATGCGCTGAGTGCTCCATCGACGCCCTGTGCACGTCTGAGCCCGAACTCCATAATCGACCCTTTACCCTTGGTTGCAACCTTCATTCTTGCAGCCTTTGTGGCAATGAGTGTCTGGAAGTTTATTGTGTTGAGAAGGAATGACTCAATCAGCTGGGCTTCAATCATATTCGTTTCAACTCTTATGAGAGGCTCTCCTGGGAATGCAACACTTCCTTCCTCCATTGCATAGATATCACCGGAGAAGGAATAGGTGGAAAGGTAGTCGATAAAAGCCGGATCGAACTTGCCCAGTCCTTTGAGGTATTCGATGTCTTCTTTTGAGAATTTGAAATTCTCGAGCTCGTTGATAAGATGCTCGAGCCCAGTGAAGATTGTGTATCCGCCGTGGAAAGGATTTGTTCTGTAGAACATATCGAAGACAACGCGGGGATTCTTTTTCTCTAAAAAGAACCCCTGCATCATATTCAATTCATAGAAATCTGTTATAAGTGCACTTGCCATAGTTATTTTGTAATCTTGTCAAAGCCTGTGTACGGTACGAGAACAGGAGGAATATTTACCGAGCCGTCTTCATTCTGGTAGTTTTCAAGTACTGCCACCATAGCTCTTGAGAGAGCGACAGCTGTTCCGTTGAGCATGTGGACGAACTTGATTTTCCCGTCATCATCGCGGTAACGGATGTTGAGTGAGCGTGCCTGATAGTCTGTACAGTTACTTGTGCTTGTTACCTCTCCGTACTCGCCTTCGTCTCCTCTACCCGGCATCCATGCTTCTATATCGAACTTGCGGTATGCAGGTGCTCCGAGGTCGCCCGTTGCCGTGTCCACGATGCGGTATGGTAGTCCTAGGCCTGAGAATATCTCCTCTTCAATCGAGAGGATTTCCCTGTGGAATGCATCAGATTCCTCCGGGAGGCAGTATATGAACATTTCGAGCTTCGAGAACTGGTGTACTCTATACAGTCCCTTTGAATATTGACCTGCTCCTCCCGCCTCACGTCTGAAGCAGTGGCTGAGTCCTGTCATTCTGATGGGGAGGTCCTCTTTGTTGAGGATTGTGTCCTTATAGTATCCTCCGAGTGTAATCTCCGCTGTTCCTACAAGGCATGTGTCCGTGCCTTCAATTGTGTATATGTTGCTCTCAGCCCCCCTCGGGTTGAAGCCGATACCGTTCAGAATCTCTTCTTTGGCAACATCTGGTGTGATGAAAGGTGTAAAGCCGTGCCTGACGACGATATCCATAGCGTAGCGCTCGAGTGCCATCTGAAGTATTACGGCTTTGTTCTTTATGTAATAGAACTTCTGACCGGCAACCTTTGCACCCTTATCGAAATCGAGGATATCCAAGTCCTCCCCAAGCTGTACATGGTCTTTTGCCTTGAATGAGAATTTAGTCGGCTCACCGACAAACTTAACAGCGAGGCTGTCCTTATCTTCCTTGCCCACAGGTGCATCGGGATGTGCGTAGTTTGGAATTGTTCTTGCTTCATTCATGAACTTTGCATCGAGCTCTGTAAGCTCTGCTTCTTTAAGTGCAAGTTCATCCTTGATTGCCTTTCCCTCGGCAATGTATTTTGCTCTTGTCTCATTGTCGAGCTTTCCCTTCATCTTTTGTGCTGTCTCATTTCTTCTGCTGCGGAGATTTTCAACTTCCAAAAGAAGGGCGAGTCTGTCGTCCTGGTCTTTGATGATTGCGTCAAGATCGACATTCATGTATCTGTTTTCGATGTTTTTCTTGATTTCGTCTCTTCTGGTCTTCAATTCTTTAATATCTATCATTGCCTTCTCCTTAACTTGTTTTCTTTTCCATGGCATCTGCTTTATTCTTCGATGCACTTACAGCCTCGATTACGGCATTCTCGAAATTGAGCTCTTTCAATTTCTTTACTCCCTCGATGGTCGTACCCTTTGGAGAGCATACCATAATTTCCAGTTCTGTTGCACTCTTCTGTGTCTCTTTTTGGAGTGCAATTGCACTCTCTATTGTAGAAGAGACAATCTCTTCCGCCTTTTTGTATCCGATGCCTTCTCTCACACCAGAGAGCGCAAGGGATGCTATGAACTCATAGACAAACGCAATTGCAGAGCCACTTATTCCTATGAATGCGTTGAAGAGGCTCTCTTCAAGATAAAAAGCTTTTCCGAAAGATGATGAAACTGAGAGTGAAAGTTCTTTTTTCTCTTCTTCAAGGTCATCTGTATAGGTGACTGCCGTAACTGATTTCCCCACCATCGCACCGATGTTCGGCATATAGCGGGCAACTGATGTTGTTCCCAGATTATCCTTAAGCGTTTCGAGTGTGACGCCGGCCGCGAGGGAAATAAAGAGAGAGCACTTGATTTTCTTCAAAGAGCTGTAGATGGATGGAAGAACCTGCGGCTTCACTGCAATTATGACGACATCGACTGGGGGGATTTCCTCCATGCTTTTTACGGCCTCAGCACCGATTTCGGAAGCAAGCTTTTCTGCTTTCAGCGTTGTTTTGTTATAAAGAATGAGAGAGAAGTCTTCTCTCTTTGAAAGAGACTTTGCTATTGCGCCTCCCATATTACCCGTTCCTATAATTGCAATTTTTCTCATTTCTTCAGTCCTCTGTAATCTCTCTGTCTCAGAACTTCATATAAAGCAACGGCAACGCTGTTGGAAAGGTTGAGACACCTCTGGCTCTCCTTTATCGGTATTCTGAGAGTTCTATCTCTGTTTTGTGATATTATTCTCTCTCCCAGTCCTGTCGATTCCTTACCGAAAACGAGATAAATGTCTTTATCGAGGGGGTATTCAATATCACAAAAGCTTTTTTCCCCATGGGATGAGAAGAAGTAGAGTTCGTCAGAGGTGTGTTTTGAAATAAACTCATCGAAGCTCTTCTCTTCAATGATATCAACATCTTTCCAATAGTCGAGGCCGCTCCGCCTCACGCTCTTTTCATCCAATGAAAAGCCCAAGGGATGAATAAGAACAAGAACAGAGCCCGTTAGAGCTGCAGTTCGTGCTATATTTCCTGTATTCTGCGGAATTTCCGGCTCGACAAGACAGAGATAAATCATATGTAAATGATAGCAGAAGAGAAGGGGGAGTACAACAGAGTTCACTCTTTTCCTCTTTTGAGTGATGAGGCCTTCTGTATGATATTTCCTTCTTTTCTGAGGGAAAGAATCTCCTTTTCAAGAATGCGTTTTTTCTCTTCCGTTTCTTTGAAGAATTCCCCCTGTTCGGGTTTCTCTGCTTTGTATAGGTTAGCCAACGTCACCCCCAGGAGCCGTACCCCCGTGTTGTTGTATCTGCTCTTCAATAGTGAGAGTGCTATCGAGTAGATGTCATCCGATGAGTAGATTCCACTCTCGGGGGTTGAACTTATGGTATAGGTCGAAAAATCACCGTAGCGCAGTTTGACTGTGACCGTCCGTCCCACATCCCCCTCATCGAGGGAACGGAACATTACACTCTCTGCCATCTCATGGAGCTTGGAAGAAAGCGCATCCAGGCCGTAGATGTCGGGATAGAAAGTCTTCTCTTCACTTATGGAATGGCTTTTTGCCTCTGAATTATATATTCCCGGGTCTATCCCCCGTGCAATGGAGTAGAGATAACTGCCGCTTGAGGCGCCGAAGAGACTCTCAAGCTCTTCTATTGTGTATTTTCTCAGCGCCTCAGGTGTATATATGCCCTTACGGTTGAGACTCTCGAGGGTACTTTTTCCGACGCCCCAGAGTTTTTCGAGCCCCACTCTGTCGATAAAATCGATTTCCATTCCCCTGGGAACGATTGTGAGCCCGTCAGGCTTATGGTAGTCGGAGGCAAGCTTACTCAAAAAGCGTGAAGGTGCCACCCCGATAGATACCGTCAATCCCGTCTGGGAGAGTATTCTCTCCTTTAAAAGTCTTGCAGCCTTCCCCGGAAGGGGGTAGATGCGTTCCGTTCCAGTCAAATCGAGGAAGGCCTCATCTATCGAGACCTGGAGAAAGCCCGGAGCAAAGGAAGATATTATTGTCATGACTTCTCTGCTTTTTTCGCTGTAACGGCGGTAGTTACCATCGACGCATATAGCCCAGGGACATTTTCTGAGCGCCACAGTCATCGGCATTGCTGAATGGAGGCCGTAGCGCCTTGCTTCATATGAACAGGTGGAGACGACATTCCTCGGTCCGGGCCGGCCTATGATGAGAGGCTTACCTCTGTACTCTGGATGATCAAGACACTCGACAGAGGCGAAGAAGGCATCGAGGTCGATGTGAAAGAAAACAGAACCCATAGTTGTATTATTATAGGTAAGACGGGCAATTTTCAATCACGGTTTTTTCTTATATACTCTCTATTGTGAAACGCGCTGTACTATTTTTGATGATTATTCTGGCTCTATGCTCCCTCTATGCCAAATCAGATGCATTGGAGGTCGATACGTCATTATCAGGCCTTAAGTATTCGGCTCTTGAGAGTGTATCGTATTACGGGTCATTTTCAGATATATTCATCAATCCTGCATCCCTTCCGCTTTTAAAGGGAAGTAAGGACTATCAGGTATCATTCAGCTCAGGTGAAAGTTACAATACCGATTTATTCGGCAGTGAAAAACTTTCATTCATGCAGAATTTGACAAGCGAACTTCAGGGAACTGTTGTCAGCGGACCGGTATCTTTGAGCGCTAAGATTTCCTCTTCTTTCGACGGCCGTACTCTCCGTAGTGATGGAGTATATTATGATATTTATTCATCTTTCGATATAGAGCTCTCCCTCGCTTACTCGTTTCTTTCCCACTTTTCTGTTGGAGCAAGGCTCGGAGGTGGAAACTCCGTAGCACGGCTGAGTAAGCGCATTGACGGAGTAACCGATGCAGTGGGTAATGCATGGTTCAGCCCTTACGATCAGCTTTCCGACAGTGAAAGATTCAACGCAAACATCGGCGCTCTTGTCTATTCGGATAATTTCTCCCTCGGCTTTGTTTTTGATGACCTTTTTTCAATCACTCTTGACAGTTCGTTCTTCAGCAAGTTGGTTTCAAACACGACATTAGGTCTTTCATTCAATGGGGATGAATACAATAAAGAGGGGGATTTGAAGTACCTTGTTCCCCGCCTTTCTGTTGATTTAAAGGGAATCGGGTTTTCAGGAAACGAGAGAAGTCTGACTCTCCAGACGGATATAACCCTTCAGTTTCTCAAGGATGTTCTTCTCGACGCAGGTGTCAAGTATTCATATGTTGTCTCTGCCTCTGATGAAAGCAGCAGTCGTCTCTCCTTCACGCTTCTCGGAACATATTCTGATTTCTCACTTCTCATCAATGTAGTTTTATTTGATAAGAACAAGGAAAAATTCAGACCGAGTATCGTATTTTCATATTCAAATTGACAAAAAAAGAGGTGCATGAAAACACCCCTTTATTTACGGCCAGTTAGGCTCGAACTAACTACCTAGTGCTTAGAAGGCACTTGCTCTATCCAGGTGAGCTATGGCCGCATTAAACTTTACTAGAGAAAAATAACGTGAATGAAGGACATTTTCAAGGGGGTATGAGGTAAATTGTTGCAAAAATGGGCAATCAATATCTGATTTTCTTCTTTTTTGCCCTCTTTGGGGCGATATTCTCTTCTTCATAACGGTTTTGACCCGATTTTTATCTCATTTAACTTCACCAAAGAGTCTCAACGGGCTAAACTCTTCCTGGGAGACATAAAGTGCAGGGATTCTTCTCTTTTTTAAGTTCTGATTTTTATTCTGTTCTAAGTTTTATTCTTACGACAGTCGGTCTATGGTTTCTTTTCAAGAAGTTGAATGTTGATCCTAAATGGGCCCTTCTGCCGTTTTTTCGTTACTATAAATTGGCTGTTTCCGCACGCCGTGAGGACCAGGGCAGGGGTATATTAATCTCAAAGATTCTTTTTTATGTAGTCGAATACTCGTATGTATTGGTTCGTGCCATCCAGCATAAAAGTGCGGATTTACTCGATATCTACGGTATTGTATACCTTGCTTTGATTCTTTCTTTCGGAGTTTCTCAGTTCATCTACTCACTGCGCGTTTATACGGGACTGTGTGAAACATTCGCTCGCCGCAAGATATGGGTTCTGCTCTGGATATTCATCGAGCCTGTTCCCGCCGTTATTTGGGCTTTTGTGCCTTCTTTCCAGCCTGTAGCAGAGCCTGATGATGCTCTCGAGGGTGTTGATGACATAGCAGGAATGTCTCTCAAGGGAGCCGAGGGTGTCCTCTCTGTTTCAATCCGCTCACGTACAGTCAAGGAGTTCTTCAAGAAAAAGACACTCCTGAAAGATATAAACCTTACCATCAATCCCGGAACTATGGTATTGCTTCTCGGGGGCTCGGGTGCCGGAAAGACAACTTTTGTCAATGCAATAACAGGTTATGAGAAGGCTGATGCAACAATCACACTTGGAGAAAAGGATATCTACCGCGATTTCAAATCGATGATGTATGATATAGGTTTTGTCCCGCAGATGGACCTTATAAGATACAATGACACAGTCATAAGTACTATAGAAGATGCAGCACTTTTAAAGCTTCCGAGGAGTGTTGATAAGGAGGAAAGGACGAAGAAGATTGACGATACGCTCGAAATCTTCGGCCTCAAAGCTGTTCAGAACAACCTAGTATCGAAATTGTCGGGAGGACAGAAAAAGAGAACAAGCATAGCAACAGAGTTTGTTGCCGACCCTTCTCTTTTTATCCTTGACGAACCTGATTCAGGACTCGACGGCGTATTGGCCCGCGACCTTATGGAGAGACTCAGGGCCATATCACGTAAGGGCAAGATTGTCATAGTCATAACCCATTCTCCCGACAGAGTCATCGATCTCTTTGATCAGGTCATTATACTAGGAAAGGATGAGAACAAGATGGGGCGTCTTGTCTATTCGGGAAGTGTTGAGAAAGCGCGTGAGTTCTTCGAGCGCGGAACAATGGAAGATATCATAAAGATGATTAACCGCCGTGACGAGGGAGGAGAGGGAAGAACGGACGAACTGATAGAGAAGTTCGAGGACGAGAGGAGAGTAGCTAATGCTTAAAGAAAAATATAGAAAAACCTTCGGCCAGGTTCCTATTTATCTTGGAAAATTCTTCAGGATGTTTGTATTCCAGGATGACTGGAAGATGCTTCCCATGGCTGCGTTGATTGCGGCTCTTGTCTCGTTTGTAATAAAGAAAACAATGCTCCAGACAATGGAGGGGACGATGAAGGGTGCACTTGCACTTTCCTGTATATGTATATGGAACGGCTTTTTCAACTCCATTCAGGTTGTCTGCCGTGAGAGGGAGATTGTCAAGAGAGAGCACCGCTCGGGAATGAGAATCGGATCGTACATCCTTTCCCATATGATTTACCAGGCCTCTCTATGTATGGCTGAGTCTGTGATATCTGTAATGGTCTGCAGAGTTTCGGGAATAAAGTTTCCGTTTTCCGGCATCGTGACACCTTTATTTGTAATAGACCTTACAATCACATTCTTCCTTATTACATATGCTTCCGACATAATGTCGCTCTGGATTAGCTCAATGGCAGGAAATACAACTGCGGCCATGACGGTCATGCCGTTTGTACTTATTTTCGAGCTTCTGTTCTCCGGAGCAGTCTTTACGCTTGAGGGTATAAGCAACACATTGTCATATATCACATTTGCGAGGTGGGGAATGAATGCAATCTGTGCAATATGCGGCTACAATTCACTCAAGATGGTGAGTGTTTGGAATATGCTTGTAAAGTTCCAAGATACGGAATATGAGGGCATGACACCTCTCAAGAGTGTTGTCGAGGAGATTTCTTCTTCTCCCGACGGCGTTGAGAACTTCCAGAAGAAGATGGGGGAATTGAGCCCTAATGCCGATTATGCTTCGACAGTGGAGAATGTAGCGCGTTCCTGGGGGGCACTTATCATCTTCGTTATTGTATTTGCCCTTCTTGCATCCCTTTGGCTTAGACGCATCGACAAAGATAAGCGATAGTTATTCACTCTTTGTGAGTGTTCCTCTTCCTACAATGGAAGTTCTGTTCGAGTAGTTGTAGACATTTCTTTTCTTTTCTGTGAATGTTGTGGCAAGTCTTATATAGCCCTGTCCGTGTGTTGTCCCCATTATACCGTTCTTGCCCGCAATGTAGCCGTAGAAGTCTATGTTTTTTACACTCTCGCCACCATTCTCAGCGTAGCTGCGGTTATCATTAAAGCCGATGAGATTTGTAATTGCATGTACTCCGATACGGATTGTTGTTCTGCTGTATTTGAGACCTACCCTGAAGCCTGCATCAATATCAAGGGAAAGCATTGCGTAAAAGTTGGAAGTGTAGGCGGAGCCGTCTTCATTGAATGAGTTTTTAAACTCTGTTGTGACGGTAAATCCCAGACCCCCGTAAACTATTGCATTGTCACCCATAGTACTACGCCATGCAGGGCCCATCGAGAAGAGGAATTTCCATTGTGTTGTATCTGAGAGAGTCGACTTTTTCTTCTCACTTGATGAATCATCCTCACTATCGGAAGTGGATGGGAGAATGGAGGTATCTCCACTTTGCTCTGTTGTTGTTTCGCCATCTTTGCTGCTTCCCGTCCCTTCTGTAGTTGCCCCTGCATCAGAGTTTCCCGTACCTGTTGTCCCCGTACCTGTTGTCCCCGTACCTGTTGTCCCCGTACCTGTTGTTCCTGTACCTGTTGTTCCTGTACCTGTTGTTCCTGTACCTGTTGTACCTGTACCTGTTGTTCCTGTACCTGTTGTCCCTGTACCTGTTGTTCCTGTACCTGTTGTTCCTGTACCTGTTGTTCCTGTACCTGTTGTACCTGTACCTGTTGTTCCTGTACCTGTTGTCCCTGTACCTGTTGTTCCTGTACCTGTTGTTCCTGTACCTGTTGTTCCTGTACCTGTTGTACCTGTACCTGTTGTTCCTGTACCTGTTGTCCCTGTACCTGTTGTTCCTGTACCTGTTGTTCCTGTACCTGTTGTTCCTGTACCTGTTGTTCCTGTACCTG
>CAVFNE010000036.1:0-15560 GCA_963623755.1 Muribaculaceae bacterium
GATGAATATCCTCGAGGCTGACATTATAGCAGAAGGAGCAACAAACAAAGGACGCGTCGACTGTGTTCTGAAGTGTCCCGAGCTAATTTATGTTATCGAATTCAAGTTCAATCAGAGTGCAGATAAGGCGATAGAGCAGATAAAGGAAAAGAAATACTACGAGCCGTATCTTAAGATAAATAAGCCAATTCATCTACTCGGAATCAACTTCTCCACCCAGGAGAGGAATATAGCCCAGTGGAAGGAAGAAATACTCGATATGGCTGATTAGCGCTGATATCACGGTTGGGGGATTTAATAGTCTATTGCACTCAGAATTTTTGATGAGTGTCTATTTCTCCGAGAGACACTTTGTAGCCTCGAAACAAGACATCGACAGTTCTCTTTTTATGCTGGGATATTTTACTCTTGGATACCGTCGGCACTATGCAATATCTTCCTTTTTCTTTACGGAAAATCGCAACATCGGTCTATCGTTTGGATAGATTATTACCTGAGACTTAAAGATGAGAGGTCAGGGACATCTGTTTTCCCATCAAGCGGGGCCTCATTGATAAACATTAACATGTATATAGGTAGATAGATGATCCTGCCATTTATACACACATTTCCCTTTGAGAGTACATATGCACATGGAATATTATAGGAAGTGTTGGATAGCAGATTATTCAATGCTGAGTGTATTGAATAATCCTTTCCGCTTTTCACCTCGATAGGAAGTGTAAATCCATTATGCTCAATTAGGAAATCAACCTCACCGTTTTTCTTGCTGCTGTAATAAAAGAGACTGTATTCCTTTGAGAGAAGTTCTTCTGCCACGGCATTTTCAAAAATTGCACCGGAGTTTATATCCGTCCCGTTGTCAAGGAGTTTCAATTTAGTAGCATTACCATATAATGTAGAGAGAAGTCCTACGTCTGATAAAAAAAGTTTGAAAAGATTACTTTTTCTGTTTATTTCAAGTGGAACAACAGGCTCTGTTGTGTTGAAAACAGGGATTGCAACACCGGCAGAAGAAAACCATAAAAATGAATCTTCATACTTATCAAAACGCAGGTTCTTATCAAGGTCGGAGAATACAAAACGCTTGTTCTTTGAATTCAATTCGCTCGGAATAAGATTATATGCCCCTATAAGCTTCAGTTTACGATTCATCTCATATTTAGTGAAATCAACCTTGTACTGCTCGATTATCTTCTTATGCACGGCAGTCACCGCCATGAAATCTCCACTGTCGATATAACACTGCACAGCAGCAGGCATTCCCCCGACAACAAGATAAAGATAAAATATTTCAATTAATTTTTTGTGTACTGTTTCGTCTACGGCTTTTCTTTCTTCATAGCGTTGTCTCAAACCTTCTATAAGATCCTCCCGAACATTGAGAGCAAACAAAAACTCTTGAAAATCAAGTGGGAACATCTTCTTTGTTGTCAAGTATCCGACGGGGGCGGAATTAATTCCTACGAGTTCCACCCCAAGCAATGATCCACTTAGAATGTATCTATATGAGCCTTCTTCCACAAGAAATTTTACGGCCGTTAGAATTTCTTTGCATTCCTGAATCTCATCAAAGAAAATGATGGTATTTCCTTTTTTTAGTTTTTTTCCGGCAAGAAGTGAAATCTTTGAGACAAAGCTATCTATGTCAGACTCGATGCATGAAGAGAGTATGTCGACAACCAACGGTTGTTTTATGAGATTGAACGATACATAGTCTAATTGAGAATCTCTGAGGCATTTTTCTATTATGTAGGTCTTCCCCGTTTGTCGGGCGCCACTTATAAGAAGCCCATCCTTTCCTTTTTTTATCCACTCATTTATGTCCTTTTCAATCTTTCTGTATAGCATTTCTTTACCTCATAATGAAAAAATTGTTTTTCTTACCCGTTTTCCATTATGATTCTGCCATAAATGAACCCGTTTTCCAAGTTATTTCGATGGTTTTTAGCCCGTTTTCCAATACCTTTTCTCCGTTTTCTGCCCATTTACATAGATTTGTTTGTACTTGGCTCTAGTGGTTTTATCCTCTTTCTGTAGACATAAATGTAGAAAAGAACCGAGATAATAAGGCCGCAGAACTCTGCGACAGGGAAGGCCCACCATACACCGTCAAGCCCGTAAAGGAGGCTGAGTATATAGGCCGCGGGTATCAGCACGACAAGCTGACGAAGTATCGAAGTAATCATTGTCCCTATTCCGAATCCTGTAGCCTGAAAGGATGCTGAGAGTGCGATAGATAATGAAGCAGATACAAAGGATAGGCTGACAATCCTGAGTGCCGGAATACCGAGTCTGTACATCTCGTCCGTTGCACTGAAAAGCGAGAGAAGCCACCTTGGAAATAGATTGAAGACGAGGGTGCCGAACAGCATGATTACAACACCTATCACAGCTCCTATCTTTACCGTATCGGTAATTCTCTTCCTTTTACCTGCACCGTAGTTGTATGCGATAATCGGCACCATTCCACTCGATAGTCCGAATATAGGCATAAACATGAAGGACTGGAGCTTGAAGTATACCGAGAATACAGATACGGCAGTTGTCGAGAATGCAATTAAGATGCCGTTGAGGGCACTTGTCATTACTGTACTTATACTGTTTGTAACAACGGTTGGCGCACCAACAGAGTATATGTTCTTAACATAGTGACATTTGAGGCGTAAGTGATGCCATTTTATTCTGATGTACTTATTTCTGAGTACAAAGAACATAGAGACAGCAAAGCTTACTGCCTGTCCTATTACTGTTGCTATGGCAGCACCGCTGACTCCGAGTTTGAAGGTGAAGATGAAAATAGGGTCGAGGATAATATTTGTAACAGCACCGCTGAGCTGACTGAGCATGCTTGAGAAAGAGTCCCCGGTTCCCTGAAGGATGCGCTCATTCATCATTGTCAGGAACATGAAGAGTGAGAAAGCCATAACGATTATCGAGTAGTCGTTCGAAAGGGATAAGAGCTCTTCATCCTCAGTATAGAGACTCAGGAAAGGCTTAGCTACAGTAAGCCCTAGAACGGCAAATACAACCCATGTAAGGAAAGCCAATACAATACCGTTACCGGCAGCTCCCTCCGCCTCTTCTGTATCTCCTTCCCCTAGTTTACGGGACATAAAGGATGCCATACCGACACCGGTTCCGACACCGAATGCAATTAAAAGGTTCTGGAGGGGGAAAGCAAGAGATACGGCTGTAAGTGCCGTCTCGCTCAGCATTGCTACAAAGATTGAGTCGACGATGTTATACAGTGCCTGAACAAGCATTGATATCATCAAAGGTAGTGATATCTTGATAATGAGAGAACCGATTTTCTCGGTTCCCATGATGTTTTCTTTGTTTATTTCCTCAGTCATGTAATAAAGGTTATGGAGAAGCGTGATATCTTTCAAGGGGTAGAAAAACAGGGAAATATCCAACATATACATCGGCTATACTTCAATATGGAAAAGGATGAGTTTATCTACAAAACCGGAATGGCATTCTTGATTACTGCTCTTATTTACTGCCTTTATTTATGTCGACAGATAAGGAATAAGTGACATACGTTATCGTGAAGAGGTAAAATACAAATAATTCAAGAGGCGCCTAGGAGAATCGAAGAATGATGAAATCTCCATTGCCTTGTTATTGAATAAACACAAAGGAGGAATCTTATACTTTTGAGTGAAGTACGAAGGAACTGCTATCAGACAGGCTCCAAGTAGACTATAAGTCAGGCAGTATTGAAGAACATAACACCAATGGGTCTTTCTTCCGTAGTTAAGAAAGAGAGATATGCGGTAAAAGACATAATAGCTACCATGGTTAGCGGAATTGAGAAGCCGTATCGCCAGCGTATAACATCACGCGAATATGTGTCGCAGGCGAAGATTTTGTCATGCAGCAACCTGTATATGAAGGTATGCTAGAAGAAATGATTTCAGATGCTCGTTAAAGAGTGAGATTTCGAAACATCATATTTGTGATATCGATAGGGATGGTTCAATGATTATCTTGAGGGGATGAGAAGAGCTGGAATGATGGAGATTATAAAAAGGATGAGATATTCGTTCTTTCGGCTCAGCCTTGTTAATGGCAAAATCTCCTGAATGCAGGAGGAGGAGTCATCTTTGCTGATTCTGGAGTAAACGAACTTCAGATTGCGTTGCTCTCATCAGACAGACGCCTGACCTTTTAACCGAGATACGATTTCGATTTTCTACCGTATGGAGCGTGCTGTCAGGTATGTGTTTGATACCAAGGAATGGCGGGCGGTCTCGATGTGTGATTACAGCGAAGGACAATTCCGGGAATATCTGTTTCGACAGAGAGAAGCAGGAGCCAAAGCTTTTGCGCATCGTTTAATGTCCCTTCTCGGCATCCACCCCTGAGGCTTTTTAAGATACATAGAGCGGACAGGTCGGGACGGCGTCGAACGGCAACTATATATTCTCCCCTTAAGTGGCAACGAAATTTGATGACGTTTTGCTCTAATTCCCGATGACAGAACTTCTACTCAACAACCCAGACTCGTCCTTTAGGATATTGATGCCCCACAGGCAATCTAGCCGAGAGACGCAACAAAACCGTTATATACAGTATCCTGTAACTCCTCAGAAATACCTGTTTTCATAAGATACTTCTTCAGTTTCTTCAATGTGTTGTCTTTGCCTTCAGCTATCCCTTCAGCTTTACCTTCAAGTCTGCCTTCAAATCTGTTTTCTCTGGCAAGCTTATCATAGTAGTCATAAAGTTCGTTCATGAGTTCTTCTTGTTTATTTGAATCCATCATAATATTTTCCACCTCCTTCTTGTGCTCTAGCAGGTACTTCCTCAACTCTTTTGTCTCTTCGGCCTTGAGACAATAATCTATAGTCTCTTTCACAGCTTCCACGGTTGCTCCGTATAATGAGCGCATCTCATCATATTTCTCTGTGAAGACTATATATGCTCTTATTATACCTTTGCTGTTATGCTTTGTTAAGATTTTTACCCTGATTTTCAATGCTTTTCCTTGAAAGAAAATATCCGTATCTATCTCCTCAGGCATCTTTGCTTTTCCTGTGTAGATTGTTATGAAACAAGGGCTTGGTATATCGGTAATCGGCGAACTCATGTATTTCCTCACATTATATGAAGGGACGACGGTCTCTACGGCTTTCATGAAGTACTCGTTAAATCTAAGCGGAATGTTCGGACAGGCTGTCGATTGTGCCTCGATAAGATAGAGTTCCCTTCCGTTTACAGTAAAACTGAGGTCGTTGTAAAGGCCGTAGAAGAAGACATTCTCGGATGTGACGTTGCCGATTTCCTCTTCTTTTATCTCCATTCCGGTTAAGGCACGGTAAAGAGACGCAATATTCTCCTTTTCCGAAAAGATGGATGTAAAGACAGAGTCTTTGAGGTTCCATCGTATCTTAGCTGGTTTTGTGATAGAAGTTGTCATTGTTTTCTCCTTTATATATAAAGGTAAAAAATCCCGGATTTTGTCAAAATCAGCTGTTTCTACCAAGATTTCAACAAAGCTTGAGCTTGAAAAAAAGTCTTTAGTACTCATAACTTAACACGGCAGGTATTGATCCGAAAAAGCAGGAACAATAAAAAGTAGAGATTGATGTGGGGCGTAAAGTTGAGTTGTATATGAGTTTTTATTTCTCTTCATGGCTTGGTGTCACTCTTCTTTGATAAATGATTGAGTTCCGTGTCCAGGTAAAAGAAGATATCGTCTTGCTTAAAAAAGCCCAATTGCATTAATCTTTTGGAAAAATTTGAGGGTATGTATATGAAAGTATGTAAATTCGGTGGTTCAAGTGTTGCAGATTGCTCGCAGATAAAGAAGGTAAAAAATATTCTCCTCAGTGATGACGATAGACGCTATGTTGTTGTATCGGCTCCGGGAAAGAGGAATAAGGATGACGAAAAGATAACTGATTTACTCTACGCCACAGCAGACATGGCAATTGATGGAAGGTCTGTTGATGAACCCTTTAATAAGATAAGAGAGCGCTTTCTGGAAATAATGGAAGGCCTTGGACTTGATAATAAAAATCTTCTCAAAGAACTTGATGAAATAAAGAGCAATATACTTAAGGACAAGGAGAGGGCATACGCGGCAAGCCGTGGCGAATACCTATCCGCACGTATTATTGCCCAATACCTTGGATGGGAATTTCTAGACCCAGAGAGCGTTATCGTCATCGGAGACAACAATAAGATAGAGGACATGACATATACAATCCTCTCCTCACGTCTTAAAAAGGATAGGAAGTATGTAATTCCCGGCTTCTACGGCACATCCCTCTCGGGAAAGGTTACCACCTTCTCCCGTGGCGGTAGTGATATCACGGGGGCAATTGTTGCAAAGGCAGTGAAGGCTGATTTATATGAAAACTGGACTGACGTATCGGGAGTATATTCATCAGACCCGAGGAAAGTGAAGAATGCGCGCGTAATCGAAGAGCTCAGTTACAGGGAAGTGAGAGATTTCTCCGTTGTCGGGGCATCGGTTTTCCATGAGGAGGCAATAGCGCCATGCGTTGAGGAGTCAATTCCCATCAACATTCTCAATACCAATTCCCCTTCTGACAAAGGAACGATGATTAAGAAAAGCACTGACAGAAAAGGGGTAGTGGGGGTATCGGGAAAAGGGGGCTTGATGCTCCTGGAAGTGCATAAACTTCTCCTCTCGAAGGATGAGAGCGGGCTCGAAAATATGCTCTCTTTTCTGAACTCGCGCTCGATAAAACCCGTTTTTACCATCTACGGCTCCGACTCAGTCAGTTGGTACTTTGAAAAGGATAAAAAAGAAGCTCTTGATGAAGAAGCGCTCTTAAGGCGTCTTAAATCAAGCTTTAATCTCGACGAAGCAGCTATAAAATCAAACGTTGCTCTTCTCGGCCTTGTCGGCACAGCACTCGATGAGACAATGGAGTACACAGAAGCTCTTTCTGTACTCAAAGAAAACTCAATAAAAGCTCATTCCATATCTCTTGCAGGGAGCAGAGGAACCTTCATTATCGGCCTTGATGAGGAGAACTTGGCTTCTGCTCTCAATTTGATTTCTCAAAAGATTTTCTCCTGAGAATGGACAAAAGCCTCATTTCTATCCCTCTTTGAGTGTTCTACATCAGAAAATGGTTATTGCTTAATATGGCTGAATGAGAGAAAATAAAAAAACCGTGTATTCTAGGATACAAAGAGTTGTTCGGGGGGGGCAGGTGTAAAATCCAACCCTGTTCTTTCTGCCATCAACCGGGTGAGGGTTATTCAGCTTGCTTTTGTGAGTAATAATACAACCCCGGGGCCAGAGTGTTTTTGCACACCCCGGGTAGGGTGAGGCGAAGCTTTGCAGATAGACCTGATTATCAGGAGATAAACGGTAATAAAAAGAGATAAAGGTAAGAATCAATTCATGCAATTGATAATGGGAGTAGAAATATGAGTGAATGCACTAATAAAGTGAATAACGGTTACTACGATGACGAAGAAGAAATTTCGATTTCTGAGCTCTTCGGGTATGTCTTCAACCATTTTAAATTGATTGTAATCATAACACTTGTTGTCACATTGATAGGTGTGTGTTATGCATTTTTGACCCCCAAGGCATATGAAGTGAGTGCTGTTGTAAAAATCCAGGTTCCATACGGCAAGGAGACTGTACAGAAATACAGTAACAGCAATTTTTCTGCCTCTGAGATTATTGATGATGTATTCCTGCGCTCAAACATTGAGAATGCAATAAAGAATACTCCGAGCGGGAATGATGATGAACTCGACTATGAGGATATAACTGAAAATCTCATGTATGCAGAGGTTAAGGGTACAAACAAATTCAAGATTTACATAGAAAAGACTTCCGACACTGATTACTGGACTCAGCTTATATCAAATATGGTTGAGCCGATTATGGCAGAAGTAGTCGACATATGCACTCAAAACGCGGCGACTGCGAGAAGTGAAATACAGAAAAGAATTGCCCAGTATGAGGAATTAAAGAGCAGTGTTTCTTCTTCTTCTTCTTCTTCTTCTTCGACAGATGATACATATATCCGTTCCTACCAGGCTGCAATCATGAGTCTTGAAGAAGAGCTTAGGGAAGTCGAGCAATTCCAGGTCAGCGCAGGAACTTCCTTTGAGTGGGCGCAGTCTCCTGAAAAGGGAAATAAGAGTGTGGGTAAAAGCCGGGTTGTCATATGTCTTATTTTCTTTCTTGCAGGGGGAGTTGTCGGAGTTATCACAGCACTTGTACTTGGCTTTACAGATAAGAGGATTTATAACTCAACAAAACTCACCGAGACAGTAGATAAGCGCCTTGTCGCAAGTATTCCTCTCTATAAGAAAGGTGTGGCATTGGATAAGAGGGAGTTCAAGTACATAGCCGAGAAGCTTAATCTTAAGAAGGAAGACAGGCTCTCGGTTGTTACATTATCTGAAAATGGAGGTGGAAAAACAATCTCTTCCAACCTTGAAAAGGAGATGGATGCAGAGGTTGTAAATCTCGGGCTTTTGACTGATAAGCCTGATGTTATATCTTCTATCAGGACTTCATCCTACACGCTTGTTGTTCTCCGTGCCGGATTCGATAACTATACAGTGCTTGATAAATTCATTTCTGATATGTCCTCCATCGGTGTTCTTAACTACGGCTTTGTTCTTAACGGTGTCGACAAATCAGATAAGAATGTCACCATCTATTCAGATATATCTTCCTATACTCGTCATCTATGGCTGTTGGAAACATGGAAGAGTTATTACAGAAAAAACAGCTGAGAGAAAAAGAAATGCGGGGCTGTGGGCTTTGTCCGGCCCTTGATAATAGGGGCCATATTTTCTGAAGATTGATTGTCATATAAATATAAGCCGATGCTGAGTCAATAAGAAGTTTTTTTCTGTAGAGCAGGGAGAGATAGATGAAAAAAAGGCTTGATGCTCTGAAAGTGGAGATTGTTTAGTGCAGAATATAATAAAGAGATTTGAGAATAGATTTCCACTTATTAAAAACGATAGGATAAAAGAAATTCTATTTCTTGCCGGGATGTCGATTTTAGTCTTCATCGAGGCTATGAAAACGACACTCTTTCACGAAAACCTTACGTTTTATGCCATCATTAAGACGATTGCACTACTTTTGATTGCTCTGAAGCTTGCTCTTTTTGACAGGTGGAAAGTAAGAGGCTTTCTTTCCTGCGCCCTATCTCTGGCCATTACACTTCTTGTGAGATATGCTTCCGGATATTACACCGAGCCTTTTTTCTGGATTCTCTTAATCTGGGGCGCGAGAGATATCGACTTTTGTAAGATATTGAAAGTACATCTGGCAGTTGTTTTTCTGATTTTCGGCGCTGCATTTTTTTCTTCGCTTGCCGGGTGGATTCCAAATCTGCAGTTTTATTCAGCGTATGGAGTGCGTAATTCATTCGGCATCGGGTATCCTACGGACTTTGCTGCCTATGTTTTTTTTATGACAGCAACATTCTGCTATCTCACGAGAGAGAGAACGAAGTGGTGGATGTATGCGTTATGTATCATCCTGGGCCTTGTGACATTTAAATACTGTAAAACCCGTCTTGATTCATCGTGCCTTGTTGCTCTTGGGCTGTTGTTGATGATTACAAAGATGTTGGAACGGGTTTTAAAAGGGAGGGCAGAATGGCTGAAGTGGATGCTCTGTTTTTCCTTTGTTGCCCTCTTTATTTTAGTCTTTGTTCTTTCCTATAAGTTTGATCCTTCCATCGAATGGATGAGAAATCTTGACATTTTCTTCTCAACAAGGCTCTCTCTAGGCCATAGTGCATTTGAGAGTTATGGATTAAAACTTTTCGGACAATATGTGGAGTTGCATGGAGCGGGAGGAACTACAGGGGGAGTAAGCAACTATTATTTTCTTGATTCCTCCTATATGTACATTCTTTTTCAATATGGGATAGTTTTCACTGTAATGGTGATATCTGTCTTTGTCATTTCTTCGATAAAAAGAAGAGAGGATATCTTTTTTCTTGTTGTATTGCTTCTTATTGCTGTAAATGCAACAACAGCACACCATCTGACACATATACAATATAATCCTTTCTTCATGGCGGCTTTGGCATACTTCAAGGACAGTGCTTCTCAGCTGGGTGGAAAAGAGGGTAACATAGACGCTGTCGAAAAAGAAGGAGAGGGTGTCTGATTAGCGGCGTTGATTGAGCATCGTGCTCTATCCGCCATTGAATATTTATTTGGGGTAAAGAGAGATATAAGGATCTAAAACAAAGGGGAAACGGGAAATGGAAAAAAAGAGGAATAGGATTATGTACCATCTTGTAAAGCGTCTCTTTGACATCGCTGCAGGATTGGTGGGGCTTATTGTCCTTATTCCATGTACTCTTATTATAGGTTTTTTCATTCTACTTGAAGACGGGGGGCCGATCTTCTTCTCCCAGAAAAGAGTTACGAAGAACGGTAAGACCTTCAACCTTCATAAATTCCGCTCGATGTGTAAGGATGCCGAGAAAATCAGAGAGACCATGGAAAGTGAAAACGAAATGGATGGTCCTGTTTTCAAGGTCAAGAACGATAAGAGAATAACGAGGGTCGGAAAAGTTATCAGAAAGACGGGAGTAGACGAATTGCCACAGCTTATCAACGTCCTCAAGGGTGATATGTCCCTTGTCGGCCCGAGGCCTGCTCTCCCGCGGGAAGTTGCGAAGTATGATGATACAGCAAAGAAAAGACTCGCTGTCAAAGCTGGAATTACCTGTATATGGCAGGTACAAAGTAACAGAAACAGTATATCTTTTGATGACTGGATGAAGATGGACAGAGAGTATGTCGATAAGTGTTCCATCCTTTTAGATATTAAAATCCTAGTTAAGACGATAACAACTGTATTCAGAGCAGAAGGAGAGTAATGTGAAAGGAATTATACTTGCAGGAGGATCTGGCACAAGGCTCTATCCATTAACAATGGTTACAAGTAAACAGCTTCTTCCCGTTTATGATAAACCGATGATTTATTATCCTTTGAGTGTTTTGATGAATGCCGGGATAAGAGATATCCTCATTATCTCAACTCCACAGGATACCCCGCGCTTTGAAGAGCTTTTGAAGGACGGAAGCCGGTTTGGCATCCACCTTTCATACGCTGTGCAACCCAGTCCCGACGGACTGGCAGAGGCTTTTATCATAGGGGAGAAATTCATCGCTGGCGATACTGTCGCGATGGTTCTGGGGGATAATATATTTGCCGGACAGGGACTTAACGAGAAACTCAGAAAAGCCGTGAAGAATGCAGAGGAAGGTGGCGGCGCAACGATATTCGGCTACTACGTCGACGACCCCGAGAGATTCGGCATTGTCGGCTTTGATGAGGACGGGAGGCCCAACTCCATCGAAGAGAAATCTCCCAATCCGAAGAGCAATTATTGTGTAACCGGACTTTACTTCTATGATAATAGTGTTGTGGGTTATGCAAAAGGTTTGAAGCCATCGGCGAGAGGAGAACTCGAGATAACAGATCTCAACAGAATATACCTCGAGAGCGGCAGGCTCAACGTTGAGCTTCTGGGGCAGGGCTTTACCTGGCTCGATACGGGAACTCACGAGAGTCTTGTTGAAGCAACAAACTATGTCCAGATAACAGAAGAGCATCAGCACAGAAAGATAGCGTGTCTTGAAGAGATAGCCTACCTCAACGGTTGGATAACTAAGTGCGATGTACTCAAGGTTTATGAAGTACTGAAAAAGAATCAATACGGGCAGTATCTGATGGATGTACTTGACGGTAAGTATCTCGATACAAGAATGAGAGGGAGTAAATAATGGCAAAGACAATTCTTGTTACAGGAGGCGCTGGGTTCATAGGCTCCAATTTCGTTTATCTTCTCCTTGATGAGAGACCAGAGTGGAAGGTCGTATGTGTAGACTCGCTTACATATGCTGCTAACATACATACACTTAATAAGGCTTTAGAGAATAATAACTTTGTTTTTTATAAGGAAGATATACGCAACAGGGACGGAATCTTCTCCATATTTGAGAAAGAAAAGCCCGATATCGTAGTAAACTTTGCTGCCGAAAGCCATGTCGACAGGTCGATTGAAAATCCCGGTATCTTCCTGGAGACAAATATTCTCGGCACACAGACTATGATGGATGCATGCCGTAAGTACTCTGTCGAGCGCTTTCACCAGGTTGGAACAGATGAAGTCTACGGCGATTTACCGCTTGATAGGCCGGACTTATTCTTCCATGAAGATACACCCATACATACTTCGTCACCATATTCAACGAGCAAGGCAAGCGCAGATTTGTTGGTGCTGGCTTATTACCGCACTTACGGCTTACCGGTGACGATATCGCGCTGTAGCAATAACTACGGGCCTTATCAATTTCCCGAGAAGCTTATTCCACTTATGATTAACAACGCCCTTCACGATAAGGCTCTTCCTGTCTACGGAGAAGGCCTTAATGTCCGCGATTGGCTCTATGTTAAGGACCACTGCTATGGAATTTTATCCTGCCTCGAGAAAGGAAAGGTAGGGGAAGTTTATAACCTCGGTGGACACAACGAGAAGGCAAACATTGACATTGTCAGAATAATCCTCAAGGAGCTTAATAAACCCCAGTCCCTGATAACCTACGTCAAGGATAGAAAAGGCCACGACCTTCGTTATGCCATCGACCCGAGTAAGGCTACTAGGGAACTGGGATGGGGACCTACTACCATGTTCAATGACGGTATAAAGCTTACTATTAAGTGGTATCTTGAAAACCAGAGCTGGATGGATGAATGCACAAGCGGTGCATATACAAAGTACTACGAAGAAATGTACGGGGATAGAAAATGAAGGTGCTTGTAACAGGCGTCAACGGACAGCTGGGTCACGATTGTGTGAATGAACTTATTAAGCGCGGTCACGAGGCGTATTCAACAGACATAACAGAAAAGTACAACGGAGAGAAGGATAATTCTTTTGTCCCTGCATCCCCATATGTGCCACTTGATATAACAAAAAAGGAAGATGTCTCAACTCTTATATCCTCAATACATCCTGATGCTGTTATACATTGTGCTGCATGGACGAATGTGGAAGCGGCAGAAGACGAAGCCAACAGAGAAAAGGTCTATGCTATTAATGCGTACGGAACGGAGAATATAGCTCAGGGCTGTAAAGAAATTGATGCGCCTCTTATCTACATCAGCACAGACTATGTTTTCTCCGGCAGGGGAACAAAGCCATGGGAGCCCGACGAGAAGGACTACGCGCCACTTAATGTTTACGGGGAGAGCAAGCTTCTTGGGGAGAAGAAGGTATCATCAATATTGGATAAGTATTACATAGTACGTACAGCATGGGTTTTCGGGAAGAACGGCAATAACTTCATCAAGACTATGCTCAATCTCGGTAAGTCTCATGATACAGTGCGTGTTGTAAATGACCAGATTGGAACTCCGACATATACAATTGATTTAGCATGTTTATTAGTTAGTATGGTAGAAACCGATAAATACGGCTACTATCATGCAACAAACGATGGCGGGTATATAAGCTGGGCTGAGTTTGCCTCGTCTGTCTTTGAAGAGGGAGGTATGAGTACGAAGGTCATTCCTGTGACAACAGAAGAGTATGGGCTGAGTAAAGCTAAGCGTCCTTTCAACAGCCGCTTGGATAAGTCAAAACTCACACAGAATGGATTTACACTTCTTCCTCCATGGAGGGATGCTCTACAGCGTTACTTGAGTGAACTTGGAGTTAAGAGATAATGAGCCAGATAAAAGTAACAAAAGCACCGATTGAAGGATTATATGTAATTGAGCCGACTGTTCACGCCGATAGCCGTGGCTACTTCATGGAAACATATAACTACAACGATATGAAAGAAGCCGGACTCGATATGGTCTTTGTTCAGGATAACCAGAGTAAGAGTACAAAAGGTGTCCTCAGGGGCCTCCATTACCAGATAAACCATCCTCAGGGAAAGCTTGTGCGTGTTATAAAGGGCAGAGTCTTCGATGTCGCTGTTGATATCCGCCCCGGCTCAGCAACATATGCTATGTGGTATGGAGTAGAACTGACTGAGGAGAATAAGAAACAGTTCTACATCTCCCCCGGCTTTGCCCATGGTTTTTTAGTCCTTTCCAATGAAGCTGAATTCTGCTATAAATGCACCGATTTCTATCATCCGGGAGACGAAGGAGGGATAGCTTGGAATGATCCTGCCATCGGCATTATATGGCCTGAAGTTAGCCACGGAAAGCTCGAGGACGGAACTGAGTTAAAGCTGAGTGAGAAGGACAGAAAACATCCTCTATTCGGCACAAAACGTTGATGAGTGGAAGTTCTCAATCAATTATTACCAAAACATACACGATGCCACTTTGTCTTTGTAGAGGAGTGGCTTTTTGTTTTCTTCAGTTATGATGATTTATCTATGCCGATTATGAGGACTGCCCGGAACTGTCAGAATCAATGCCTAAGTCTCTGAAGGCAGCTGGGAGAAATAGAAATAGGGCGATGGCCGTTAAGAAAGCATGATAGAATGTGTGGATATTTCTAATCTCCCTAATTACCCTAAGTTCCCAGTATTTCCATCGGTCTTCCGCATAGTGGACAAATAAAGAACGGAGAAAAGTACTATGTTTGATAGGACAGATGATGAAAACTTAATGATTGTATCAACTGCTGAAGAATATGCTTTTCTTCACGACATGAAGATGCCGGATGTTTTGAGGTTGTTTAAGGAGAACAACATAGTCTCTACCATGAGATCACAATATGATGTTTTGCATATGCTTGATATTAGAGACAGCGTATCCATGGTTGAGAAGATTCTTGAAAGAGCAAGTCTATGAAGATGACTTTATATCACGGAACTGATTGCCTGTTTGAAAAGATTGAGCTTGGTAAATCAGATAACTATAGGGATTTTGGCAAAGGCTTTTATACAACTACAGGCAGAGAGCTGGACCAGAAGCAAAAAGCTTCGAAATGGCAGCAGGCATGGCTATGTATATGTGTATGAACTGGAAATTCCTGATGGTTTTAGAGTGAAGAAATTTGACGGTCTGACCGTTGAATGGCTTGAAATGATAAAAGAAAACAGAAGCCGTGGCGGTATCAGACATGATTTCGACATTTTGATTGGTCCGGTTGCGAATGACGATACCCGAGTGACTGTATCAAGATACATGTCAGGAATCTATACTGCAGAAGAAGCAATCAGAAGGCTTGAATTTGTAAGAGTAAATGACTAGGTGACGTTCCATACGGATAGAGCAGTTAAAGCATTGAAATTTACGAGTAGGTTTACTGTTGAGTGAGAAATATGTGTATCACGGGATGGATATCACCCTTGATGTTTATGAAAAGATAAAGACTGTTGTGGAATTGATTGCTGAAGGCTATAGTATATTTTTGTTGACTTAATGATTTTAAGACATCCAAATTCCGACAAAAACGCCTAATGATGTTGGAGTTTACCCTTGTCTAAGGTGTCCGTTTTCGAGCAAGTCAACAAATGTATACTGATATGATGTGACCTCCTGTCAAGCCCTAATTTTGAGATTTTTCACTTTTTTTCATTAACAACATTCCTTG